>NZ_JAJSOS010000005.1:0-326325 GCF_021283185.1 Buttiauxella cochleicola | reverse complement strand
TCCCGGGTCACCTGAAGCATTTTTACAGCAACGCAGCGATGCTAAAACTCCCCTCGAGGCGTGAGCGTGAATATGCAAGGGAAGTGAGAGAAAAAAGGTCGAAATATCCCTTAAAAAACAATGCCGGCCACCTTAAGTGACCGGCATTAGGCCATTCGGCCCCTTTATTATTTCTTATTCTTTATTTCTTAGGATAAAGCTCTTTGCGGCGGTAAGGTTCTGTCTCCCCTTCCTTGCGCGTTTTAAGCAATTTCAGTATCCAGGTATATTGCTCGAGATTCGGCCCTACCAAAATTTCCACTTCTTCGTTCATACGCCGGGCAATGGTGTTGTCGTCTGCCTCAAGCAGGTCATCCATCGGCGGGCGAATATGAATATCCAGGCGATGCGTCTTGCTGTTATAAACAGGGAACAGCGGAACAACACGCGCACGCGATATTTTCATTAAGCGGCCAATCGCTGGTAATGTCGCTTTGTATGTCCCGAAGAAATCAACAAATTCACTGTGCTCGGCACCGTGGTCCTGGTCTGGCAGATAATATCCCCAATATCCCTGACGCACAGAGCTGATAAACGGCTTAATCCCGTCATTACGCGCATGCAGTCGACCACCAAAACGGCGACGTACGGTATTCCACATGTAATCAAATAGCGGGTTGCCCTGATTGTGGAACATCGCCGCCATTTTCTGCCCTTGAGACGCCAGTAGCATCGCAGGGATATCCACAGCCCAGCCGTGCGGTACGAGGAAGATGACATTTTCTTCGCGTTGCTTTAGCTCGTCGATAATCTCTTTACCGTGCCAGTCAACGCGCTGCATGACTTTTTGCGGATCTTTAATCGCAAGCTCCGCCATCATCACCATCGCTTGAGGGGCGGTGGCAAACATTTCATCAATAATAGCTTCGCGGTCAGCTTCCGGCATATCGGGGAAGCAATACAGCAGATTTATTTGTGCACGACGGCGCGCACTTTTACCCAGGCGCCCGGCAATACGCCCTACTTTGCCCAAAAGCGGATCCCGTAATGATGGCGGTAACATTGCAAGCCCTGCGAAAGCGCCAACGCCTAACCAGGCGCCCCAAAATTTCGGGTGCAAGAAGGCCTTTTGAAATTCAGGAATGAACTCACTGTGACTTTTTTTTGCTTTTTCCATGCATATTCTCAGTACAGCATCAAATCATTGATGACATGAATTTGTAAGTATCTTAGCGGGCTAATGCCCATCAGACAAAGAAAAAGCCGGCAACAAAGTACCGGCCTTTTTCATAACGATGGATTAATTGAAGCTAAGTTGCGGTGTGACTTCACGAACTTGTGCCAGATAATCGTTACGATCCGAGCCTGTCAGCCCTTCGGTACGAGGCAATTTCGCAGTTAATGGGTTTACCGCCTGCTGATTAACCCACACTTCATAATGCAAATGCGGCCCCGTAGAACGCCCGGTATTACCGGAGAGTGCGATACGGTCCCCACGTTTCACTTTCTGCCCAGGCTGAACCAACAGCTTTTTCAGGTGCATATAACGAGTGGTATATGTACGACCATGACGGATAGCGACAAAGTAACCTGCCGCACCACTGCGTTTGGCCATAACAACTTCACCATCACCGACCGCCAGCACCGGAGTACCTTGCGGCATCGCAAAATCTACACCTTTGTGCGGGGCCACACGCCCGGTTACCGGGTTGAGACGGCGCGGGTTAAAGTTTGACGAGATACGGAACTGTTTTGCAGTTGGGAAGCGCATAAAACCTTTCGCAAGCCCGGAACCGCTGCGATCGTAGAATTTGCCGTCTTCCGCACGAATGGCGTAGTAGTCTTTACCACTGCTGCGCAGGCGCACGCCCACCAATTGGCTTTGTTCACGTTTGCCATCGAGCATTTCGCGTGACATCAGCACAGAAAACTCATCGCCTTTCTTCAGTTTGCGGAAATCCATCTGCCACTGCATGGCTTTGATAACCGAGCTGATCTCAGCACTTGTCAATCCGGCATCTTTCGCACTACTCACAAAACTATTGCCAACCGTGCCTTTCAGCACATTGTTAACCCATTCGCCTTGCTGCATTTCGCTGCTGAGTTTGAAAGTACTGCCTGAGCGGTCGTATGTACGCGTTTCGCGGCGTGACATTTCCCATGTCAGACGTTGCAGTTCGCCATCGTCGTTTAACGTCCAGGAGATCTGTTGGCCGATTTTCAGGTTACGCAGGTCTTTATCTACCGTCGCAAGTTGGCTGATATCGCCCATGTCGATGCCATACTGATTCAGGATGCTACCGAGCGTATCCCCTGTCGACACGACATATTCATGAACACCCGTTTCACCGGCAGTTTTGTCGTCCAGTTCATCCTGCGGAATTGTGTCGTCTTCTGCGTCCGGAGACTGATCTAACGGTTCACTGGCTTCAGGGAGTAACGAGCGAATTTCGTTTTTCTCAAGCTCAATGGTTTTAATGACGGGGCTGGCTTCAGGATGATAGACGTACGGTCGCCAGACAGCGACCGCAAGTGTAAGAACTGTAAGAGACCCCAGCATAACGCGGTGGGGCCGGGACAAATTGTCGAATGCCAGGGCGACAGAGCGGGCTATCTGTTGCACGTATTCACTTCCTCACTAATCTCCTTTCAGGCAGCTCGCATATTGGTTCGCAAGCCCGTTCAAAAACTGCATATAGCTGTCTTTGCCGAGCTTAACCTCAATCCCCAGCGGGTCCAGCGTTCCGGAACGAACGTTAGTGCCACGGGCAACGGCATTGATTACGGCTGGCCTGAACTGCGGCTCAGCAAAAACGCACACGGCTTTTTGCTCAACCAACTGTGTTCTGATGTCATGTAAACGCTGCGCACCGGGTTGGATTTCAGGGTTCACGGTAAAATGGCCAAGTGGCGTTAGACCGTAATGTTTTTCAAAGTAGCCGTAGGCGTCGTGAAAAACGAAATACCCTTTTCCTTTGAGCGGTGCGAGCACGCTACCGACTTGCTTATCGATGTTGGCTAATCCTAACTCGAAAGTCTGCAAGTTGGCGTCTAGTTTGGCTCTATTTTGGGGCATAAGTTCCACTAATTTATCGTGGATTGCAACCGCTGACAGGCGCGCTACCTCTGGCGAAAGCCAGATATGCATGTTGTATTCACCATGATGGTGATCTTCGTCACTATTTTCGGCTGAATGGTCATGTCCTTCGTGACCATGTTCGTCATCGTCATCACCCTTCATCAGCAACGGTTTCACGCCAGGTAAAGCTGCAAGTTGCACTTGTTTTTGTTCAGCTAATTGCTTAACCGACTTCTGCATGAATGCCTCCATTTCAGGGCCAACCCACACAACTAAGTCCGCGCTTTGTAAGCGTTTTACATCAGATGGACGGAGTGCATAATCATGCTCTGAAGCACCATCTGGCAGCAAAACCTCGGTAGGCGTGACGCCGTCAGCGATCGCTGCGGCAATAAAACCTAATGGCTTGATAGAAGCAACCACAGCCGCGTAAGCCGGGACCGTTGCCGCCCCTAAAAAAGCAGTTGTTAAAGCTGCGCAAAGAAATGAGTTTTTATGTAACATAATGCGACTTTTCATCGTTATGAATGTGAGAAGTGTGATATTATAACATCCGCTAACTTCTGCAACCCCTGAAATTGTCATGACAAATCTGGTATCACTGGAAAATATTTCTGTTTCTTTCGGACAACGCCGTGTGCTGTCTGATATTTCACTCGATCTCAAGCCAGGGCGCATTTTGACGCTGCTTGGGCCAAATGGTGCAGGAAAATCAACGCTAGTTCGTGTGGTTCTTGGACTGGTAGCCCCTGATGAGGGAGTTATCAAGCGTGACCGCGACTTGCGAATTGGTTACGTACCGCAAAAATTACATCTGGATGCCACTCTGCCGCTAACCGTTAGCCGGTTTATGCGCTTGCGCCCAAGTGTGAAAAAATCCGATATCCTGCCCGCATTAAAACGCGTTCAGGCGGCGCACCTGATTGAAGCTCCGATGCAAAAACTCTCTGGCGGCGAGAATCAACGCGTTCTGCTGGCTCGTGCATTGTTAAATCAGCCGCAGTTATTGGTGCTTGATGAGCCGACCCAGGGTGTTGATGTTAACGGCCAACTGGCACTGTACAACCTGATTGATCAACTGCGTCAGGAACTGAATTGTGCAGTGATGATGGTTTCCCACGACCTGCATTTGGTGATGGCGAAAACCGATGATGTGCTATGCCTGAATCACCATATTTGCTGTTCAGGTACGCCCGAAGTGGTGTCGATGCATCCGGAATTTATTTCGATGTTTGGCGCGCGTGGCGCCGAGCAGTTAGGGATTTATCGCCACCATCATAACCACCGTCACGATCTTACCGGACGTATTGTTCTGCGCAGAGGGAATGGCAAGTCATGATTGAATTGTTGTTGCCCGGCTGGCTTGCCGGGATTTTGCTGGCGTGTGCTGCTGGCCCGCTCGGCTCTTTTGTTGTCTGGCGCCGGATGTCCTATTTTGGCGACACCCTCGCTCACGCATCTTTATTAGGCGTTGCTTTCGGCTTACTGCTCAATGTAAATCCATTTTATGCAGTGATTGCAGTGACTTTATTGCTGGCAATCGGGCTAGTGTGGCTCGAAAAGCGCCCTCACCTGGCACTGGATACTTTGCTTGGCATTATGGCGCACAGCGCGCTGTCGCTCGGTTTAGTAGTGGTGAGTTTAATGTCGAACGTGCGCGTCGATTTAATGGCGTATCTGTTTGGCGACCTGCTCTCAGTGACGATGCCCGATATTATTTCGATTGCGCTGGGTGTGGCGGTGGTGGTTGGCGTGTTGCTCTGGCAATGGCGCAATCTATTGTCGATGACTATCAGCCCGGATCTGGCTCATGTTGACGGGGTCAACCTGCAACGCGTGAAAATGCTGTTGATGCTGGTGACTGCACTGACGATTGGTGTGGCGATGAAATTTGTCGGTGCGTTGATTATCACTTCCCTGCTGATTATTCCCGCGGCAACAGCGCGTCGCTTTGCACGAACGCCGGAGCAAATGGCTGGTTTTGCGGTGATTATCGGCATGCTTTCAGTTACTGGCGGACTGACTTTCTCAGCGTTTTATGACACGCCTGCCGGGCCGTCAGTGGTGTTGAGTTCGGCAGTGTTGTTTGTGTTGAGTATGGCGAAAAAGCAAGCGGCTTAAATTGTGTTGGATGGCGCTTGCGCTTATCCAACCTACAAAACCGTAGGGCGGATAAGTGCAACGTCATCCGCCATTTTACTTAAACTACCGGCGGTACAATTCCAAAGTGAGTCCAGGCTCTTGGTGTTGCCATTCGACCGCGCGGAGTACGTTGCAAGAAGCCCTGTTGAATCAAGAACGGCTCCAGCACATCTTCGATGGTTTCTCGCTCTTCCCCAATCGCCGCCGCCAGGTTATCCAGCCCGACCGGGCCGCCAAGAAACTTGTCTATCACCGCCAGCAATAACTTGCGGTCCATATAGTCAAAACCTTCGGTATCGACATTCAGCATATCCAGCGCTTGCGATGCGATGTCACCATTAATAGTGCCATCATGGCGCACTTCCGAAAAATCACGCACGCGGCGCAGTAAGCGGTTAGCGATACGCGGCGTACCGCGCGCGCGCTTAGCTACTTCATATGCGCCCTCTTCGCTCATCTCCAGCCCCAACACAGTCGCGCTGCGGCCTACAATGTGCTGCAAATCGGAAACTCCGTAAAACTCCAGACGCTGCACAATACCGAATCGGTCACGCAGTGGCGAAGTCAGAGAACCGGCGCGTGTGGTTGCGCCAATCAGGGTAAAGGGTGGCAAATCAATTTTGATTGAGCGTGCGGCCGGGCCTTCACCAATCATGATATCGAGTTGGTAATCTTCCATTGCCGGGTACAGAACTTCTTCGACAACTGGCGAAAGACGGTGGATTTCATCAATAAACAAAACGTCATGGGGTTCGAGGTTGGTCAGCATGGCCGCCAAATCCCCGGCCTTTTCCAGCACCGGGCCGGAAGTGGTACGCAGATTCACACCCATTTCGTTGGCAACGATGTTCGCCAGCGTGGTTTTCCCCAATCCCGGCGGGCCGAAAATTAACAGATGATCGAGAGCATCACCGCGCAGTTTTGCCGCCTGGATGAAAATCTCCATTTGCGATGTCACCTGTGGCTGGCCGACATAATCCGCCAGGAAACGCGGGCGAATCGCGCGGTCAATTAACTCATCAGGGGTGATGGTGTCTGGCGATACCAGACGGTCTGCTTCAATCATCCTTCATCTACCTCAGGGGCTTTAAAGTGCTGCGCGGAGTGCTTCACGAATCAGGGTTTCACAATCGGCACCAGCCTTGCCAACTTTGCTGATCATGCGACTAGCTTCTTGTGGTTTATAGCCCAGCGATACCAACGCCGCAACGGCTTCCTGCTCGGCGTCGTCAGTGGCTCCGCTTTCCGGCGCAGTCAGCACCAGGTCTGATGCTGGAGTAAACAGGTCGCCATGCATGCCTTTGAAGCGGTCTTTCATTTCTACAATCAAACGCTCCGCGGTCTTTTTACCTACTCCCGGCAGTTTGACCAGAGAACCAATTTCTTCACGCTCAACAGCATTCACGAACTGTTGTGCAGACATACCTGAAAGGATTGCCAGCGCCAGTTTAGGGCCAACGCCATTCACTTTGATAAGCTCGCGGAACAGGGTACGTTCTTGTTTGTTATTAAAACCGTAGAGCAGTTGCGCGTCTTCACGCACTACAAACTGGGTAAACACCACAGCTTCTTTGCCGATTTCCGGTAATTCATAGAAGCAAGTCATTGGCATGTGTACTTCATATCCAACGCCGCCCACCTCCATCAATACCAGCGGTGGTTGCTTTTCCAGGATGATGCCTCTGAGTCGTCCAATCACACTGCTTCCCCTACGGTTGCGTAAAAAATTTTGCCTATCATATAAAAAAGGCTGGATAGATATCCAGCCCTATTTATTTTAAACGTCCTCGGGAGAGATTGAGTCGAGACTCACTCATCTGCATCGAGTTCTGCGTCACGTGGCAATGCGTGATGGCAATTGCCAGCGCATCCGCCGCATCCGCCTGCGGGTTGGCAGAGAGTTTCAGCAAAGTGCGCACCATATGCTGCACCTGGCTTTTCTCGGCACTTCCGATACCGACGACGGTCTGTTTGACCTGACGGGCCGCATACTCAAACACCGGCAAATCATGGTTTACCGCCGCAACAATCGCAGCGCCACGCGCCTGGCCGAGTTTCAGTGCGGAATCGGCGTTCTTCGCCATAAATACCGATTCGATGGCGAAATATTCTGGCTGGAACTGGGTGATGATTTCGCTCACCCCCGCGTAGATAAGCTTCAAACGCGAGGGTAAGTCGGTCACCTGAGTACGAATACAGCCGCTACCCAGATAGGTTAGCTGCCGGCCGGTCTGGCGAATAACGCCATAACCGGTAACGCGTGACCCCGGATCGATACCGAGAATAATCGCCATCACGCGTCTCCCTGGAAGGAAAATACCCTATAGATTTCAAGTCGCAGGAAGGCGGCTGCGCAGCAAACCCCCAAGAGCGTAGTCATGCTACGTGATTGGGGTGAGCGAGCAAAGCCAACGCATCTGCGAATTGAAAGATGACGGGTATCATTACAGCGTTGCCGCAACCTCGTCAGAGATCTCACCGTTGTGATAAACCTCTTGCACGTCATCGCAGTCTTCCAACATGTCGATAAGACGCATCAATTTCGGTGCAGTTTCTGCGTCCATATCGGCTTTGGTCGATGGGATCATAGAGATTTCGGCTTCGTCTGCTTTAAGACCTGCAGCTTCAAGCGCGTCACGTACTGCACCCATTTCTTCCCAGGCAGTGAACACGTCGATTGCGCCGTCGTCGTAAGAAACAACGTCTTCAGCACCCGCTTCCAGAGCAGCTTCCATCACGGTGTCTTCATCTTTGCCAGGAGCATAAGAGATAACGCCTTTTTTGGTGAACAGGTAGGCTACAGAGCCATCAGTTCCCAGGTTACCACCGCATTTGTTGAACGCGTGACGTACTTCAGCCACGGTACGGTTACGGTTATCACTCAGGCATTCAACCATGACAGCTGAACCACCAGGACCGTAACCTTCATAAATGATGGTTTCCATATTGGTGTCTTCGTCGCCACCCACACCACGTGCGATTGCACGGTTTAACGTGTCACGCGTCATGTTGTTGGATAACGCTTTATCAATCGCCGCACGCAGACGTGGGTTAGAACCCGGATCGCCGCCGCCAAGACGGGCTGCAGTTACCAGCTCACGGATAATTTTGGTGAAAATTTTACCGCGTTTGGAATCCTGCGCAGCTTTGCGGTGCTTTGTGTTGGCCCACTTACTATGACCTGCCATAAAAATATCTCCAAAATAGCTACCTGACGGCAGCATTAATTACAAACTCTTCAATCGCTTCCCGGTTGCTCCACGACTTGGTCATAGCAGCCGCAGCTTGTGCGTCGGTCCACTCCCAGGCCAGATGTTCCGAGATGGAAATCAGCCGTTCGTTTGGCAGCGCAAGACAGAACCAATATTCCGTGTTGCGCGTAATTCCCGGGGCATAGCGATGACGCAAATGTGTAAAAATCTCGAACTCAACACAGCGCTGGCAGTCAATCAAGGTCAGTTGCTCTGAGACAACATCGATATCGACCTCTTCCTTTACTTCACGCTGCGCGGCATACAGCGCGGTTTCACCCTCTTCAATGCTGCCGGTAACCGACTGCCAGAATTCAGGATCATCGCGCCGCTGTAACATGAGCACCCGTCCGGTGTCTTTCGCGAAAATCACTACCAGCACCGAAACGGGACGCTTAAAGGCCATTTATTCTTTCTCAGCCTTTTTAATCACTGCCACACCCAGTTCAGCCAACGCCTGTGGGTTGGCGAAGCTAGGTGCTTCGGTCATCAGACACGCTGCTGCAGTGGTTTTCGGGAACGCGATAACATCACGGATGTTGTCGGTGCCGGTCAACAGCATGGTCAGACGGTCAAGACCAAATGCCAGGCCTGCATGCGGTGGAGTACCGTATTTCAGGGCGTCGAGCAGGAAGCCAAACTTCTCGCGTTGATCTTCCTCGGTGATACCCAGAATGCCGAACACAGTCTGCTGCATCTGGCCGTTGTGGATACGCACGGAACCGCCGCCCACTTCGTAACCGTTGATAACCATATCGTATGCGTTCGCAACTGCTGCTTCCGGATCTGCCGCCAGTTGTTCTGGGGACATATCTTTCGGCGCGGTGAACGGGTGATGCATCGCGGTCAGGCCGCCTTCGCCGTTGTCTTCAAACATTGGGAAGTCGATAACCCACAGCGGCGCCCATGCTTTTTCATCGGTGATGCTCAGATCTTTACCGATTTTCAGACGCAGTGCGCCAAGCGCATCGGCAACCACTTTCTTGTTGTCTGCGCCGAAGAAGATCATGTCGCCATCTTGTGCACCGGAGCGGGCCAGAATAGCTTCAACGATTTCTGCGTTCAGGAATTTAGCTACCGGGCTGGTGATGCCTTCGATGCCTTTCGCACGTTCGTTCACTTTGATGTAAGCCAGCCCTTTCGCGCCGTAAATCTCAATGAACTTGCCGTAATCGTCAATCTGTTTACGGCTTAACTGTGCGCCACCTGGCACACGCAGTGCAGCAACGCGGCCTTTCGCATCATTTGCTGGGCCCGCGAACACTTTAAACTCAACGTCTTTGAGCAGGTCAGCAACATCCACCAGCTCCATTGGGTTACGCAAGTCTGGTTTATCAGAACCGTAACGACGCTCAGCTTCGGCGAAAGTCATGATTGGGAAGTCGCCCAGGTCGACGTTTTTCACGTCCAGCCACAGGTCACGAACCAACTTTTCCATCACTTCACGCACTTGCGGTGCGCTCATAAAGGAGGTTTCTACGTCGATCTGAGTAAATTCTGGCTGACGGTCAGCACGCAAATCTTCGTCACGGAAGCATTTAACGATTTGATAGTAGCGATCAAAACCAGACATCATCAGCAGCTGTTTGAACAACTGTGGGGATTGCGGCAGCGCGTAGAATTTACCTTTGTGAACACGGCTTGGCACCAGGTAGTCACGAGCACCTTCTGGTGTAGCTTTGGTCAGCATTGGGGTTTCGATATCAAGGAAACCGTGGTCGTCCATAAAGCGGCGCACAAAGCTGGTGATTTTCGCACGCGTCTTCAGGCGGTTTGCCATTTCAGGGCGGCGCAGATCCAGGTAGCGGAATTTCAGACGCGCTTCTTCGGTGTTGACGTGGTTGGAGTCCAGCGGCAGCGCTTCAGAACGGTTGATGATGTTCAGGTCGGTGGCGAAAACTTCTACCGCACCGGTTGCCATATCTTTGTTGATGTTTTTCTCATCACGCGGACGCACGGTGCCGGTGATCTGGATGCAGAACTCATTACGCAGTTCGGAAGCAAGCTGGAACGCATCCTGACGATCCGGGTCGAAAAACACCTGCACGATGCCTTCGCGATCGCGCATATCAATAAAGATAAGGCTACCGAGGTCACGACGACGATTGACCCAACCACACAGTGTTACTTGTTGTCCCACATGGGATTGATTGAGCTGCCCGCAATATACTGTACGCATGAGATATCCCTTAAATTAGCCGCTCACTGTCCAATACCTGCAACGGTGGCCACTATTTTTGTCTGTCAGATATAGTTGAAAAAAGGGGGCTATTATACTGGAAATATTGCCCCACGATAAGAACTGACTCGTCTCAAAACGCCTTGTTTAGCCTATTCTCACAAAAATTAACAAAATTTGTAAACGATCGCGTTCAGGTTCCATCGTAAGGTATTACGCGATAACCCCATTTTGACCCGGAGTCACCGAATGTTAGAACTGAATACTTCCAAAACCGCACTTGTCGTTATTGATTTGCAGGAAGGTATCCTGCCGTTTGCGGGTGGCCCGCACAGTGCACAGGATGTGGTGGCTCGTTCAGCCAGGCTGGCTGATAAATTCCGCGCTAATGGCGCCCCGGTGATTATGGTTCGCGTGGGCTGGTCAAAGGACTTTGCCGAAGCGCTCAAGCAACCGGTTGATGCACAAGCTGGCGCGCATACGCTGCCTGATAACTGGTGGATTTACCCGCAGGCGCTGGGTAAAAAAGACACTGATATTGAAGTAACTAAACGCCAGTGGGGCGCATTCTACGGCACCGATCTCGAGCTTCAACTGCGCCGCCGTGGTATCGACACTATTGTGCTGTGCGGGATTTCCACCAACATCGGCGTCGAATCCACCGCGCGTAACGCCTGGGAATTAGGCTTTAACCTAGTCATTGCCGAAGACGCGTGCAGTGCCACCAGCAGCGATCAACACCAGGGCAGCATGACAAATATCTTCCCGCGTATTGGCCGCGTTCGCAGCACTGAAGAGGTCATCGCAGCGCTGTGATTTATGTTGGCCTTCCACAATGGTCGCATCCAAAATGGGTGCGACTGGGCATTACTTCACTTGAAGATTACGCTCGCCATTTCAATTGCGTGGAAGGCAACACCACGCTGTACGCGCTTCCCAAAGCAGAAACGGTATTACGCTGGCGCGAAATGACCGACGATAATTTTCGTTTCTGCTTTAAATTCCCGGCGACGATTTCCCACAATGCGGCATTACGCCAGTGTGGCGATTTAACCGCCGAGTTTCTTGAGCGAATGTCACCGCTGGCAAATCGCATCGGGCAATACTGGCTCCAGCTTCCGGCTGCATTTGGGCCGTCAGATTTACCTGCTTTGTGGAATTTCCTCGATTCGTTACCGCAAGATTTCACCTACGGCGTGGAAGTTCGCCACCCTTCTTTCTTCGATAAAAGTGCCGATGAACAAGCGCTAAATCGCGGTCTGCATGAGCGCAATGTCAATCGCGTGATCCTTGATAGCCGCCCGGTTCACAGCGCCAAACCGCATAACGAAGCGATTCGTGAAGCTCAGCGCAAAAAACCAAAAGTGCCGGTTCATGCGCTTGTCACGGCAAATAACCCTTTGGTGCGTTTTATCGGCAGCGACGATATGCACCAAAACCAGCTTTTTTTTGATGTCTGGTTAAAAACGCTATCAAAATGGACGGAAAGCACCACCCCCTACCTGTTTTTGCACACCCCAGATATCGGCCTGGTTCAAGACCTGGTTCATACGCTATGGCCGGGTTTGCAACAGGCTTTTCCGGGATTGGGCAATGAACCGGCGATTCCAAAGCAAAACTCACTATTTTAGTAATAGCGACAGTTAACAGGTTGCACTGCTATCATAGGCGGTGCTGGAACTATCTCTAAAGGATGTGGGTATGGTAAGCGCGCTCTACGCCGTGTTGGGTGCTTTGTTGCTAATTAAGTTCTCGTTTGATGTTGTTCGTATGCGTTTGCAGTACCGCGTCTCATATGGTGACGGTGGTTTTAGCGAACTCCAGAGCGCAATTAGAATTCATGGTAATGCGGTGGAATATATTCCAGTCGCGTTGCTGCTTTTATTACTGATGGAAATGAACGGCGCAGAAACCTGGATGGTACATGTCTGCGGGCTGCTGCTCATTGCTGGTCGCCTGATGCATGCGTATGGTTTTCACCATCGCTTAATCCGCTGGCGTCGCTCCGGTATGAGTGCAACATGGAGCTCTTTAATCCTGATGGTGCTGGCTAATCTATGGTATATGCCATGGGAGTTGGTTTTCTCGCTGCATTAACGCAAAATATGCCCCTTTCGAATTTCCGGATTTAACGTTATGTCTGACCGCGATACGCTGTTTTCCGCCCCGATCGCCAAATTAGGTGACTGGACCTTTGATGAACGCGTGGCTGAAGTGTTCCCCGATATGATTCAACGATCGGTGCCTGGCTACTCCAACATCATTTCTATGATTGGTATGCTGGCGGAGCGCTTTGTGGCACCAGGTAGCCAGGTTTATGACCTTGGCTGTTCGCTTGGTGCGGCAACGTTATCCGTGCGTCGTAACATCCAGCATGACAACTGCAAAATTATCGCGGTAGATAACTCCCCTGCAATGGTCGAGCGCTGCCGACGCCATCTTGATGCGTTTAAAGCGCAAACCCCTGTCGATGTTATAGAAGGTGATATCCGCGATATCGTTATCGAAAATGCGTCGATGGTGGTGCTGAACTTCACCCTGCAATTTCTTGAACCCGATGACCGCAAACTGCTGCTGGAAAAAATCTACAAGGGTCTGAACCCGGGTGGCGCGTTAGTGCTGTCGGAAAAATTCAGTTTTGAAGATGGTGAAGTGGGTGAATTGCTGTTCAACATGCACCACGATTTTAAACGCGCGAACGGCTATAGCGAGCTGGAAATCAGCCAAAAACGCAGCATGCTGGAAAACGTCATGCTCACCGACTCTGTCGAAACACATAAAAAACGCCTCAAACAAGCCGGATTTGACCACGCAGAATTATGGTTCCAGTGCTTTAACTTTGGCTCTTTAGTTGCACTGAAATCAGGAACATCTGCATGATCGACTTTGGTAATTTTTATCAGCTTATTGCGAAAAGCCCGCTGGCTCCGTGGTTAGAAACCCTGCCTGCACAAATTGCTACCTGGCAGCGTGAGAACCTGCACGGCCAGTTCAAGCACTGGTACAACACTGTTGAATACCTGCCAGAACTGGCACCGTATCGCCTGGATTTATTGCACAGCGTCACCGCTGAGTCTGAAACGCCACTCAGCGATGGGCAGCGCCTGGGTATTGAAAAGTTACTGCGTAACCTGATGCCATGGCGCAAAGGGCCATATTCTCTGTATGGCGTAGACATCGATACCGAATGGCGTTCCGACCTGAAATGGGATCGCGTTTTACCGCATATTTCCCCACTTACCGGGCGCACCATTCTGGATGTCGGCTGCGGTAGCGGTTACCACCTGTGGCGGATGATTGGTGCGGGTGCACACCTCGCGGTGGGTATCGACCCAATGCAGTTGTTTGTTTGCCAGTTTGAAGCGGTACGCAAACTGCTGGGTAACGACCAACGTGCCCATGTGCTGCCACTGGGCATTGAGCAACTTCCTGAGCTAAATATTTTCGACACCGTGTTTTCGATGGGCGTGCTGTATCACCGCCGCTCACCGCTGGATCACCTTTATCAGCTTAAAAATCAGTTAGCTAAAGACGGTGAACTGGTGCTGGAAACGCTGGTTGTAGAAGGCGATGAGAATACAGTGTTGGTGCCGGGCGAGCGTTACGCGCAAATGCGCAACGTTTACTACATCCCATCTGCTCTGGCGTTGAAAAACTGGCTGGAGAAGTGTGGTTTTGTCGACGTGAAAATTGTCGATCATTGCTATACCACAAGCGAAGAGCAACGTCGTACTAGCTGGTTGACCACCGAATCACTGGCCGACTTCCTTGATCCGAACGATGCGAGCAAAACCATAGAAGGTTATCCAGCCCCACTGCGCGCCGTTCTGGTGGCCCGTAAGCCATAATTATTTAGGGCCACGGAATGTGGCCTTACTTATTTCGCCTCAAATCCAAGCGCCCGAATGACTTCTTGCATCGCACTACCCGTCAATTCAGAACGCTGAATCTTACTATTAGCTGACATGGCTCTGACAATACCCGCAATGACAACATGTTTGGGTTCCTGGCCAAGATCGCGCATCTCAAGCACCACCTTCCCAACAACACGACACATTTCATCGTAAAGCTCTTTATCTGTGATACTCATACCTTCCTCCATTGTTTAGAGGGAGCCTAACACGTTTAAATCATTAAAATAAAAAAAGCCCCAGCAAAACGCCGGGGCCTGGTACGAGCAACATCACATGGGCGACATGATGCGCGGTTAAAATCTTTAAGTGTCAGGCTGCAGTCTTCCCTGCAACCAACACGGCTTTCATTGCTGCCACTACATCACCATCAACGCAGTAACGATTAAACTCATCGGCTTCCGCATCGGCACTCATCGACACACCCGCTTTACGGTAACGCATCGGTGATGGCACGGTCTGCCCGGCTGAACTGTGCATTTCCTCAATGCCTTGATCGACAAACTTTTTCAAGTTGCTCAATCGCACGCCAGCACCGGCCATAATGATTGGAGCACGGGAATGCTGTTTTAGTTCCCTAAGTAATGAAAGTCCTAATTCCGCATTCTGCTGTTGGCCGGAAGTCAGGATACGCGCCACGCCTAAATCGGTGAGTTGTTCCAACGCCTGGTGGGGGTTATGGCACATATCAAACGCCCGGTGGAAAGTCACCGCCATCCCTTTAGCCTGCTCCATAACTCGCTTCATGCGAGGTACATCAACATGCCCTTCCCCGTCTAACATACCGATTACCAGTCCCGGATAACCGAGCTCGCGGACGAAAGCGATATCTTCAAGCATGGTTTCGAACTCGGCATCGGTGTAACAAAAATCACCGCCGCGCGGGCGGATAATTGGATGCACAGGTATCGAAACTCGTTCTTTCACTTTACGCAGCACTCCGGCGGAAGGGGTCAAACCACCCTCTTTGGGGGCTGAACATAATTCAAGCCTGTCCGCTCCGGCAAGTTGCGCTGTGACCGCACAGTCAATTCCGTAACAACATATCTCAAGCAAAGGCATTGATTACTCCTTAAAAATCTTTAGCCTGGCGGTTGTGTCATGGGTTCAGAATGATAATCTGAAAATCACGATCCCAAAAAGGTAATAGCTAATCATGATGGCATTCAATTTTGATGAAGGCATCGACCGCCGTCACAGCGACAGTTCGAAGTGGAATAAATATGGTGATGAAGTGTTACCTATGTGGGTGGCAGATATGGATTTTCGCTCACCACCTTGTATTCTCGAAGCCCTTCATAAACGCGTAGATCACGGCATTTTTGGTTACGGTAACCGGCCGCAAGAATTAGTTGATGTTGTCGTTGAAAGAATGTCCAGCCGCTACCAGTGGCAGATTAAACCAGAGTGGATCGTCTTTTTACCTGGCATTGTCGCGGGCCTTAATTTGAGTGTTCGTGCCTTTACAGCCCCCGATGAAATTACCATTGCGCCAACACCGATTTATCCTCCATTCCGAAAGTCATCTGCATTTGCCAATCGTTCACAACTCAACGCGCCACTGCGCCTTGAAAATGGCCGCTGGGTTATGGATTTGCAGGCACTGGAATCTCAGCTAACCGGAAAAGAAAAATTGCTGATGTTGTGCAACCCGCAAAATCCAGGCGGCACCATCTATACTCGTGAGGAGTTACAGCAGCACCTGGCATTTGCCCAACGCCACAACATGATTGTCTGTTCTGATGAAATTCATTGTGATTTGCTGCTTGATCAAGGTGCGAAACACATCCCTTTCGCCACACTGAGCCACGACGCAGAACAGCGTTCTATCACGCTACTTTCACCGTCCAAAACTTTCAATATTGCCGGGCTTGGCGCATCACTTGCGATTATCCCTGACCCGCAATTGCGTAAGCAATTTAATACGGTTCGCGATGGGATTGTACCGAGTGTGGATGTGCTGGCGCTGACGGCCGCCACCGCAGCGTGGCGCGATGGTGAACCGTGGTTGCAAGAGTTACTGCCCTATCTGCGTCGAAATCGCGACACTTTGGTGAGTGCCGTGAATAATATGCCTGGCCTTACGATGGCATCGCCACCCGCCACTTATCTCGGATGGGTGGATGCAAGCACTCTGCCGGTAGAAAATCCGACGCTATTCTTCCAGAAAGCGGGGCTGGGTTTCTCGCCAGGGGCTGATTTTGGGGAAGCGAAATTCGTGCGAATTAACTTTGGCTGCACCTCAGCAACGCTTAATGAAGCCATTAAACGCATGGAAGCAGCCGTGAAATCAGTCTGCTAGTTCGCTGGCAACGATCTCTTCAATACTCCAGGGATGGAATTTGATGGTGACTTTGCCGTCGGTCACTGCAAGCGTTGGGTTTGGCAAGCGCTCGCGCTCGCCTTTTGGCGAACTGGTTTTCACTGAAATTCCGGTCTGGCGTAAACCCGCGTCAGACATTAAATCCAGCGCTCGTGCATTCAGCGTTTCAGGCTCTCCCGGCAGCACAATTTCTACATGCTCCCAACCTTCATGCGGATAGCGTTTTTCACCCGGCCACGGCAGTTCAACCACACTAAATTTCCAGTGTGCCACGCAAACGGGTTCGTCTAATTTGAACAGGCAAATTGGGCGGTCATTAATGATATTTTCCGACAGCAGTGTGCCGCACTTTTCCAGGCCTGCACGCCAGCGTTCCGCCGTCGTATTCTGATGGCAACGCAGAGAAATGTGATCGGCGTCGAGTGGCGCGATTTCAAGATCAAGCCGCGCGGCAAGTTCTGTTAACGCTTGTGTAAATCGCGGGAGATCCGCTGAAATATCATTCAGTTCTGCAATTGTCTGCCAGTTGGCCATCACCCTATCCTCTCAAGTCACCAATGCGGGCTAATCTACCAATTTAGGCAGATATCACCAACACCCTAAAGGTGGCTATATTTCTGAATGGTTATTCACTATACCGTTGATATTAGTCCAGGGCGCACCGGGCAAGGCTTTTGCTGACTAAGGGGGATAAATACAGTTATACTTACGCCCTAATTTTATCCCCAATGATACGGCTGCTGTAAAAGTCACGGCAGCCCTTAGCAAAAAGTAAGGTATCCCGGTGAATATTCAGGCTCTTCTCTCAGATAAAGTCAGTCAGGCACTGATTGCCGCAGGTGCACCTGCGGATTGCGAACCGCAGGTTCGTCAGTCAGCAAAAGTTCAGTTCGGCGACTATCAGGCCAATGGCGTGATGTCAGTTGCAAAATCACTGGGCAAGCCACCACGACAAGTCGCAGAGTTGGTCATTGCCAATCTGGATTTGACCGGAATTGCCAGCAAAGTTGAAATCGCCGGCCCAGGCTTTATCAACATTTTCCTCGACCCAGCATTCCTGGCAAAAAATGTCGATGAAGCTGTTGCTTCTGACCGCGTTGGCGTGAATACCGTTGCGCCGCAAACCATCGTGGTCGACTATTCCGCACCAAACGTAGCGAAAGAGATGCACGTGGGTCATATCCGCTCCACTATCATTGGTGATGCTGCGGTGCGTACGCTGGAATTCCTCGGCCATAAAGTTATCCGCGCCAACCACGTGGGTGACTGGGGCACGCAGTTCGGGATGCTGATCGCCTGGCTTGAAAAGCAGCAGCAAGAAAACGCAGGTGAGATGGCGCTGGCCGACCTGGAAGAGTTCTATCGTGCAGCCAAGAAACACTACGATGAAGACGCAGAATTTGCGGAACGTGCTCGCGCATACGTCGTAAAACTGCAAGGCGGCGACGAATACTGCCGTGAAATGTGGCGTAAGCTGGTCGATATCACCATGACACAGAATCAGCAAACCTACGATCGCCTTAACGTGACGCTGACCCGTGATGATGTAATGGGTGAAAGTCTTTATAACCCAATGCTGCCGGGCATCGTGGCTGATCTTAAGGCGAAAGGTCTTGCGGTCGAGAGCGAAGGCGCAACCGTGGTTTACCTGGATGAGTTCAAGAACAAAGACGGCGACCCAATGGGCGTTATCATCCAGAAAAAAGATGGCGGCTATCTCTACACCACCACCGATATTGCCTGTGCGAAATATCGCTATGAAACCCTGCATGCAGACCGCGTGCTTTACTTTATCGACTCCCGCCAGCATCAGCACCTGATGCAAGCATGGACCATCGTGCGTAAAGCCGGTTACGTTCCAGAATCTGTCACCCTGGAACACCAGATGTTCGGCATGATGCTGGGCAAAGACGGCAAGCCGTTCAAAACCCGTTCTGGCGGCACGGTAAAACTGACCGATCTGCTCGACGAAGCCATGGAACGTGCGCGTAATCTGGTGGCAGAGAAAAACCCGAACATGCCTGCGGATGAACTGGAAGCGTTAGCGAAATCCGTCGGTATTGGCGCAGTGAAATACGCCGACCTGTCGAAAAGCCGTACCACCGATTACATCTTTGACTGGGACAACATGTTGGCCTTCGAAGGCAACACCGCGCCCTATATGCAATATGCGTACACTCGCGTGCTGTCTGTGTTCCGCAAAGCTGAGATTGATGAAGCTGAGCTGCTCAAAGCGCCGGTAGTGATTCGTGAAGACCGCGAAGCACAGTTAGCTGCACGCCTGCTGCAATTTGAAGAAACGCTGAATGTGGTTGCGCGTGATGGCACACCGCACGTGATGTGTACTTACTTGTACGACGTGGCAGGCTTGTTCTCTGGCTTCTACGAGCACTGCCCAATTCTGGCCGCCGACTCGGAAGAAGCGCGTAACAGCCGCCTGAAACTGGCTCTGTTAACCGCGAAAACGCTGAAGCTTGGTCTGGATACCCTGGGTATCGAAACCGTAGAACGTATGTAAGTTCCTAATTTCAGTACCCTAAATAATTCGAGTTGCAGGAAGGCGGCAATTGAGAGAATCCCGATGAGCTTACACTAGTAAGTGATTCGGGTGAACGAAAGCAGCCAACACACCTGCAACTTGAAGTATGACGGGTACTTGTTAGCGAACAATTCCCCGCGCCGACCGCGCAAAAAACCGATCATAAAGGCCAATCACCGGGAAATCACTCTCCAGTATTTTCAACGACCTCTTCACTTCTTCTATCGACAACGCCTGGTTGTAAAACCGCTCATACAATGTATGAATCAAATCCTGCTGTTCTGGCTCTAACGCCTCAAACGCTTTCGAACTTGCGTTGATACCCAGCGGCACAGCGCGATTACCTCCAGCCGTCACAAACGGCGGCACATCCTGAACCACTGCTGATTGGTCGAGGATCTTAACCCCACTTGCCAATATGCAAAATTGATGGATAGCACACATAAAGCCTATCTGCGCATCATCATCAAGCTCAACGTGCCCGGCAAGCCCACTGTTATCAGCAATCAATGTGCCATTACCGACCACACAATCATGACCAATATGGACACAATTCAAAAAGCGATTGTCATTACCGATGATAGTGGTGCTAAGCCCCTGAACTGTTCCACGATGAATAGTGGCATTTTTGCCAATCTGATTCCGGTCACCAATAACGACCGTCGTGGGTTCACCGGCATATTTAAGGTCCTGATTCGCATCACCTATGGATGAAAACTGGCCGAAAGTATTGTTACAGCCGATTGTTGTCAGGCCATTGATCACCGAATAAGCACCGACAACAGTTCCTTCGCCTATCACTACACCTGCGGAAATAACACAAAACGGGCCAATACTTACATGCGCACCGAGCACCACACCCGGCTCCACAATACTATTACTGGCAACCCGGGCTAACGGGGAAATAGACATCAATTTATCCTGATGACGGCACGAAACGGAGAACGCCTGTCATCGTTTAGTTATTAATCCAGACCGGGGATCAACAAGAAAGGAGGGACGAAAGAGAAGCTCCGCTTCGCCATTCGCATTATCGTTAAGGAGGGTGAAAACCAGTGAAGGGCTTATCGACAGCGGCAGCATAATGAATTGCGTCACACATTACGCCATTTATTTATTATTAAATTGGAGGAACTTTATGGGGTTTGCCCGCAGGTTTGATTTAGCAGTAATTTGCAGGCCTGGTTCCCCAGGCCTGTTGTATGCGCTTACAAATAAATTCTCAAATACTCACCCATACAGAGGATCGCCATCGCCTGTCCGTACGGCATTGAGGTCAGCGGGATTTGGCGATAAAACTCCAGGTTACTGCCCATTCCCGTGCCAAACGAAACCTGCAACAACTCACCTTCCGGGGAGATATTTTTGACGATACCTTTCATCGCCTTTTCTGCCACTTCTGCATACTCTTTGCCGATATAGCGCTTACGAATGCCTTTCAGAATGCCATAGGCAAAACCGGCAGTCGCGGATGCCTCCAGATACGAATGTGGGTCGTCAAGCAAGGTGTGCCACAAACCACTATCGTCCTGGCATTTTGCCAACGCGGCAACCTGATTTTCCAGCACCTGTACCAGATAGCGACGCACCGCGTTGTTCTCTGGTAAATCCACAAGCTCAAGGAAATCAGGGATCACGATAGTCAACCAACTGTTGCCACGCGCCCAACGCGCATTGGCAAAGTTATGATTGCCTTCGTAACTCCAGCCGTGGAACCACAGCCCGGTTTCGCGATCCATCAGGTTCTGCACATGCAACAAGAACTGATAAGTCGCCTCTTCCACATACTCCGGGCGATTCAACAATTTGCCAATTTTTGCCAGTGGCAATACGGTCATCATCAGCGTGTCGTCCCACATCTGCTGATGATTCTCTTCCGCAAGCGTAATGTGCTGCATGCCGCCGTGTTCGGTACGCGGCATTTCATACATTGCCCACTCAGCCCAGCTTTCGAGCCACGGTAAATACGATGGATCGCGCGTTTCTTCGTAGCGATAGGCAAGCGTCAGGAACGGAGCCATGGTATTGACGTTTTTGGTGGTAGCACCTTCTGCGAAACGGTCTGCAAACCAGCCATCAATTATTTCGCACATCTTCTTTTCACCGGTCTGGCGATAATACTGATACATGCCATACAAACCGACGCCGTGCGTCCACTCCCAACCTGCCCAACCTTTGGTATCAATGACTCGTCCGTCATCCAGTCGCAGCAAGAATTGGCCCGTTTCATCCTTAATATTAATCAGATTATCCGTCACCTTGTGGATCAGGGTTTTCAGCTCATCCCGGGCAATAAAATGCTCCGGCTGGCACAGTAAAGGGCTGTGTTTGACGGGATAAATAATCATTAACTTAACCTCTGTGATGATGTATTCGAACGCATTGCAGCAGCCTCTTTCAATGACGGAGCCGCAGGTTTATTACGGTTGAGATAACCAATATTGTTGTTGCCCCAAAGCGTGTCGTAAGGCATACCAGCCAACATTTCGACTGTGGCGCGAGCTTGTGGCGTGGTTGCTTCCGGAACCGGACGGCCCGCAACACGCATCTTCGCCGTCTCTTCACGTAATACGCTGTGAGTTTGCAAATTCAGTTTAAAGCGCAGGGAGACTAAGAAACCGCACGCCAAAACAGCGACTGTGCCAAAGCTCAGGATCATCAGAATGGTGTGGCTTACCGCTGGCGGCTGTACGGTCTGGCCGGAAACAAAACCAGAAAGCTGCATCACGATACCCACCAGCATCACGGCCCCTGCCTGAGAAGCTTTACGCGTCAGCGTCATAATGCCTGCGAAGATCCCTTCACGACGCTGGCCGGTAATCACTTCATCAACATCAGCAATATAGGTGTAGGTATTCCACGGCACATAGTTGATGCCACCACGGCCCAAACCGGCGATAGCAGAAACCAACATCAGCAGTGAGAAGACATCGCTTAATCCCGCGTAATACAACAATGCGTAAGAGATGGAACTCAGGCCAAAGAGCACTACAACCATACGGTAGGACGGCGCCGGGCCATATTTGATACACAGAGGAATCATGCCGATAACCGCGATAAATTGCAGAATCGCCATAGTGCCGAGCAAGCTGGAAGCCATGCTTGCACTTTGCATCAGCACAAACACCACATAGTAGGTAAACACGGCGTTGAACACATCCTGAGCAATATAACCGCCCAAATACATGCCCAAGTGTTGGCGGAAGATCTTAACGCGCAGCGTAGAAGTCAGTTCAACGTTCAGGCGCTTCATACTCTGCGCAAACGTCAGGGTTTTCTTCTCTTCTTCTGCACGCAGTGCCGCTTCTGTCCAGTCTGAACGAGGGCGCTCCCAGGTGAAGAACCAGACAAATGTCAGCACGATGGCACATATTGTGGCGAAGACCAGACTTGAGTAGAAGAAGGAGACTGCGTTGTCTTTCCCGAAGTGATTTAACAAAATACCCGGCAGGAAGGCGGCAAGAATTGCGGAGAGTTGCGCCATTGAGATACGTGCGCCGGAGAATTTGGTTTTCTGTTTGAAGTCATCGGTCATTTCCGGAACCAGTGTTTCATACGGCACCAGAATCATGGTGTAGACCACATCAAAAATCAGATAGGTCACCAGGTAATACCAATAACTCATCTCGCCAACCCACATAAAGCTGTAGCTGAAGACCAGCGGGATACCGAGCAATATAAAGAATTTACGGCGTCCAAAACGCTTACCAAGCCAGGTAGAACCAAAGTTATCGGTCAGGAAGCCCATCAGCGGACTGACGACCGCATCCAGCACCCTCGCCATAGCGAAAATAAACGTTGCTTCAATCGGTGAGAGGCCACAGAAGGTAGTATAGAAGTAGAGCAACCAGGCGGCGGTGAGTGCCGTCGTCCCCGCCCCGAGAAAATCCCCGGAGCCGTAGGCAAGATAATTTGCCAATCCAATCTTACGTGTTTTCATTGCCGTCAAACCCCGTTAATTTTTTTATGGAGATTGCACGTCCCGGTACTTGTCGGGCTTGCGAGAACCTTACCTTGCTAAGGTAGAAGGACGGGGCAATTGAAACCTTTCCATTTTTGCCATGGTTTGATGAATGGTGGCAAAAATACAAAGTGTCTCAGCACTCGCATCACCGATTTATAAAACAGAGGTTTGTTTTTATCAAAAGCGGGGATTGAAAATGAGATCCGGAAGGTGAAAAGCCGCATCAGCGATGCGGCTTTAAAGACTATTTGTAATTCACGATAACCTGATTGCTACGAACTTTCAGTGCCGGGAAAAGAGCGCCGCCACCAGGAACTTCCCAGACAAACCGCAGCGGTTCGTTGGCCGCTACGTTGGTTAAACCACGTGTCGTCCCACTCTGCCCTTCAATTTCGGCACAGCGAGTCAGCGAGCACAGCCGGACATTTAACCCCGCAGGCGTCGGCCCAATCAGCTCATAACGCCAGGCGACCATCGTCATTACCCCATTCACGGGTTGCGCAGGTGCTAAAGCGCGGGACGATGCTGCAACACCACGGTGGCTAAGCGTGGCACCCACGCCACTGGCCTGCCATGCTCCCTCACCTGCGGCATGGGTCATTAAAGGGAAGAGAATCAGCAATAACAGGCGGCTCATTATTTCGCTCCAATGGTCGCAGTCATACGGATGTTACGGTTTTCGGATAGCTCAAGGCTTGAAAGCACCATGAGTTGCGGCAGGCTGCGACGTAAGAAACGCGCCAGCAATGGTCGCAGCGCATGGTTAACCAACAACACCGGCGGTGCACCGAGCATTTCCTGGCGTTTCAGCGCCTCCTGAGCTTGCTCCAGCAAGCGATCGGCAAGGCCAGGCTCTAATCCACCGCCCCCCTGCAATGCCTGCAATAACAAACGCTCAAGTGCCGCATCCAGGCCAATGACTTGCACTTCACCATTACCTGGGAACCATTGCTGAGTAATCGCCCTTCCCAGCGCCACACGCACTACCGCTGTTAATTCATGCGGGTCATTTTGTATCGGTGCATGTTCTGCCAGAGTTTCAAGAATTGTGCGCATATCACGAATCGGCACTTTCTCAGCCAGCAGGTTTTGCAGAACTTTATGCAGTGTGGTTAACGTCACCACACCCGGCACCAGGTCCTCCGTCAATTTCGGCATCTCCTGGGTGACACGGTCGAGTAATTGTTGTGCTTCCTGGCGGCCAAACAGTTCTGGTGCAAACTGGCCAATCAGATGGTTAAGATGCGTGGCGACCACGGTACTGGCTTCGACCACGGTAAAGCCCTGAATTTGTGCCTGCTCTTTAAGCGCGCTTTCAATCCAGGTGGCGGCAAGGCCAAATGCCGGGTCAGTCGTGGTTTCGCCGGGAAGAGTGCCTGCGGCTGTACCTGGGTTGATAGCAAGCCAGCGCCCCGGATAAGCGTCGCCACTGCCAATCTCGACGCCCTTCATCAGGATACGGTAACGCGCCGGCGGTAAGTCCATATTGTCGCGAATATGGACTACCGGCGGTAGGAACCCCATATCCTGCGCAAATTTCTTACGGATACTGCGGATTCGCCCTAACAGCTCGCCGTCTTGCTGGAAGTCCACCATCGGAATCAGGCGGTAACCCACTTCCATGCCCAGCGAATCTTCCAGTTGCACATCATTCCAGGTTGCTTCAACCGCCTGTGGGTTTTCCTGCGGTTTGACCGGGGCTGATGGTGTCGTGGGCTGCTCCATCTGACGGCCGCGCATCCACCATGCCAGCCCAAGCAATGCAGCAGTAAACAGCAGGAAGACAAAGTTTGGCATTCCCGGCACCATGCCAAGCAAACCAAGAACACCGGCACTCAGCAGCATAACGCGCGGATTGTTGAACAGTTGGGTGACCATCTGCTCGCCAACATCCTGATCGGTTGCAACACGGGTAACGATAACGCCCGCTGCGGTCGAGATGACCAACGCAGGGATCTGCGCAACCAGGCCATCACCGATGGTCAACAGCGTATAAGTTTCTGCTGCTGCACCAAAAGGCATGTCGTGCTGAAGCATGCCGACTAACAGGCCACCCACCACGTTAATCACCATGATCATCAGCCCGGCGACCGCATCTCCACGCACGAATTTACTGGCCCCGTCCATCGAGCCGTAAAAATCAGCTTCTTGGGTGACTTCTGAACGGCGTTTTTTCGCTTCGTCTTCACCAATCAAGCCGGCGTTAAGATCGGCATCAATCGCCATCTGTTTACCCGGCATACCGTCCAGCACAAAGCGCGCGCCGACTTCAGCAATACGCCCGGCACCTTTAGTGATAACCATAAAGTTGATGATAACGAGGATGATAAACACCACGATACCGATGGCAAAGTTGCCGCCAACGAGGAAGTGGCCGAAGGCTTCAACCACTTTACCCGCTGCCGCACCACCGGTGTGCCCGTCCATCAAAATGATACGTGTTGATGCCACGTTCAACGCCAGGCGCAGTAAGGTGGTAAACAGTAGAATGGTTGGGAAAGCGGCGAACTCGAGGGTTTTCTGGGTGAACATTGCCACCAGCAGAACCATAATCGACAACGCGATGTTAAAGGTGAACAGCAAATCCAGTATAAACGCCGGAAGCGGCAGTACCATCATCGACAAGATCATCAAGATCAGTATCGGTCCGGCAAGAATTTGCCATTGCCCGGATTTCATACTGGCAGGCAGACGCAGTGTTGCGAGCAAATTAGCCATCGGAGTCCTTCTCGTTTGCAAAGTCCAGCGCTTCAGGCACTGGAAGGTTTTCAGGTTTTTTCGGGATTAAACCGCCAGCGACACGCCAGCGCCGCAGTTGCCATACCCATGCCAGCACTTCTGCTACGGCGGAATACAACTGCCCAGGAATTTGTTGCCCTATTTCAGCATGACGGTACAACGCACGCGCAAGCGGTGGAGCTTCGAGCATTGGAATACGGTGCTCATTACCAATTTCACGAATACGCAGCGCAACCAGGCCGGCCCCTTTCGCCAGCACTTTTGGCGCACTCATTTTGTTTTCGTCGTATTGCAGGGCCACAGAGTAGTGCGTCGGGTTGGTCACAATCACATCGGCCTTCGGCACATCTGACATCATGCGGCGACGAGCGGCGGCACGCTGTTGTTGGCGAATACGGCCTTTAACATGTGGGTCGCCTTCTTGTTGCTTGAATTCGTCGCGAATATCCTGGCGGCTCATGCGAAGCTTTTTAATGTTGCTGAAAATCTGGAAGAACACGTCGAAGCCGACCATCGGTGTCAGCCCCAGCACAATCAACAAACCACACACCGCCACCATATTTAATGCGTGCCCCAAAGCAGCCAATGGCGGTTCACTCATCAGGCGCATCATCTCTGGCCATTTGTGCAGCAGATACCAGGCCGTTACGCAGCCGACCAAAATGGCTTTGAGGAAGGCTTTTAGCAGTTCAGCGCCTGCCTGGGCTGAGAACATCCGCCCGAGTCCGGAAATTGGATTCATTTTGCTGAATTTAAACTGTATCGACTTCCCGCTGAACAGGATGCCACCCAACAGCATGGGGGCTGCAATCGCCACAATCACCAGCCCGAAAATCAGCGGTAACAGTGCCCAAACGGCCTGTTTTATCAATTGGCTGATTTGTTTAACGATAAGATTGGGGTCGTTAATAATGCTGTGATCAAAATGGAGACCAGTAGACAACATTGCCGCCAGCTGTCGCGCCAACGGCTCCCCACCCATCCAGATAATGCTGATTCCCACCAATAGCATAAGCAGTGAGGTCAACTCGCGGGATCGGGGGATCTGCCCATCTTCGCGCGCTTTTTCAAGTCGGTGGGGTGTGGGGGCTTCTGTTTTGTCGTCGTCGCTTTCTTCTGACACTGCAACAATCTCGTGGCCACAATTACCAGCACAGCATGTCAGAAAGGGGGAACGCTAATGGGAGGAAAACGGGGGAATTTGTAGGTTTGTTTGTGGGTTAAGTAGTTTGTGTGCGCAACGATAGGATTTCATTTTCTTGCATCTGGATTTGCGAGCATGGCCTAAAGATTAAAAAATCAACGCCCTGCCATCTTCTCATCCAAAGATCCGTTTGCTACTTTTCCACCGTTTTATCAATCATGATTAAATAAGGAGCAAACGATGCAATGGACTGAATTACTTAACGCTAATCGGCGTAAACCTAAAAAAACCAATTCTGTAGGAACCGCCAAGGGTCGGCTTCAGATAGAACGAGATTTCGACCGAATTTTATTTGCGGCCCCCACCCGCCGCCTGGCAGATAAGACCCAGGTTTTTCCCCTGGATAAAAATGATAGTGTGAGAACGCGTCTGACCCACTCACATGAAGTAGCCAATCTGGCACGAGGAATTGGGGTTCGGTTGGCGTTCGAAATGAAAGAAGATATTTTCGGCACAAAGCTATCTGACGTTTGTGTTGAACGTGATGTCCCGGCACTGCTCGCTGCTATAGGTTTAGTACATGATCTTGGCAACCCCCCTTTCGGCCATCAAGGGGAACGGGCGATGGGTGAATGGTTCAGGAAAGAAATTCCCGTTTGTACCAGTTGCCCCATGGATAAAATTTACAATGATTTCCGCCAGTTTGATGGGAATTCACAAACCTTCAGGCTGGTAACCAAACTTCAAATTCTCAATGATGAGTTTGGCCTTAATCTTACCTACGCCACACTGGCCTCAATGCTCAAGTACCCACGAACCTCATTTTCAAGGTCAAAGCAGTGGAAAAAGCATGGTTTCTTCTACTCCGAAGAGCCCGTCGTCAAAGACATCTGGGAGAAAACCGGTCTCAGAGAAGGCATCCGTCATCCTTTCACTTATCTTATGGAAGCGTGTGATGATATTGCTTATTCAGTACTTGATGCAGAAGATACGGTTAAAAAGGGTTTAGCTTCATTCCATGATTTAATGGACTTCCTCTCTTGTCAGAATAATGCCTCATCCGATGAAATAATGCGTAATGTCATTACTAAAAGTAAAGAAGACAATAAAGAGTATGCCAAAGGAGAGTTATCCCCAGCTGAGCTGAATGACATGAGCATGCAAATGTTCAGGGTTTATGCCATAGCTGAATTAGTTGATGCTGTTGTCATTGCATTCAAAGAAAACAAAGACAACTTTCTTGACATTAATTGTCAGGAAAAAGATCTCATTTCAATAAGCAAAGGACATGCTTTATGTGAAGCCCTGAAAATGTTCGACCGAACCAGAGGATACCAACATCGCAGTGTATTAAAACTCGAATTAGAAGGTTCGAATTATATAAAGGGATTAATGGATATGCTCTGGGTTGGTATTCATGGACATAAAACTAAACAGCAAAAGAAAGATGAAAAGCTTTCATCAGCCACAACATTGCCGGAATACCATTCTGATACGCCATTTGGCAGATATGTCTATGGCAGAATCTCCGAAAATTATCGCCGCATTTTTGAAAGCCCTCAAAACGATCTGCCCGTGCTTTACAAAGAAGCGCAACTTCTCGCCGATGCTATTTCTGGCATGACAGATAGTTATTTGATTGCCCTACACGATGAGCTAAAATCCTTGTATGAGTATGAACATCGTTCAAAGTAAGCGAAATCTGAAGCGAAGAGTTGAAGGATTTTTCGCTTCAGAGAAAGACGAGCGTCAGGCGGCCAGCAACTTCATCGAAGCGCTGTCTATGCATGCTCATGTCTACATTTTCGGTGGCATGATTCGCGACATAGGACTGTTTGGCCATAACGGCTTCAGTTCAGACATCGATCTGGTCTTCCACGGAAGTCGTCATGAGTTGTATGAGGCGTTAGAATCATTAAACATCCCAAACTTTACCGAGAATAAATTTGGTGGTTTCCGGCTGACTTACTCACGCATGGATTATGATATCTGGAGCCTGGAAGATACCTGGGCGTTCAGAGAGGATGTTATTTCACTACATAATATCGATAGCTTACTACATACCACGTTAATGACCTGGGATGCTGTAATTTATGATATTAAAGCAAAGAAAATAATCACTCAGCCAAATTATTTACAGGACTTAATTAACAGACGTTTAGATCTGGTGTTAGAAAAAAACCCTAACGAAAAAGGTTCTGTAGTAAAAATCATCCGGACTATTTACGGGAAAAATGCTGCTACATTAGGAGGAAAACTTTGTGCCTTCCTTCAAAGTCATTTGTCCTGCTATAGCAGCACCGAGTTAATACAATACGAACGCGCCAACTTTGACAAAAATTTAATCACCGCAGATCGAATTGACAAGTTACTTATTTTACTTGAACAATGGCAGAAAGGTGAGGACATTATTATCAATGTTCAACAAAAACCAAAAACCATTCACTATAAATGCATTGCCGAAAAAGGTAATGTATTTCCATGATGTGTTTTCATTCTCAAATTATACCCGTAATCTTTTGGGTATATACCCATTAGCATTCGAGTTACAGATAGGCGGCCAGGGAGCTTATCCCAATGAGCTTACTAAGGTAAGTAGTTTGGGTAAGTGAGCGCAGCCAACACCCCTGCAGCATGAAGGATGATGGATATATAACGTCATTAAGAAAAAATGACGCTGTGCCACTTAGACACAGCACCCAATATTAAAACCCTAAACTATCCAACAAATCATCAACCTGATCCTGGCTTGCAACCACACCCGCTGCGGTCGTGTTCATTTGCGGGCCGTTGAGGAGACTGTCGGCTGGGCGTTTCGCACGCGCATCCAGTTCTGGCATGTTCTCCATTAACACCATTAACAACTGGCGTTCAATTTCCTGGATAACATCCATCATGCGCTTGATGACCTGACCGGTTAAATCCTGGAAGTCTTGCGCCATCATGATTTCCAGAAGCTGAGCATTGGTAAAGCTGGTGTGACTCGGGACGCCAGACAAGTAACTGCGCGTATCGGTAACCAGTTCACGGGCATCACCCAGTTCGATTGGGTTTTCAAACCAGGCATCCCAACGGCCATTGAGTGCTTTGGCGTCGGATTCCAGTTTGTTCTGATGAGGCTGAGCCAGCTCAACACAGTTCAGCGCGCGTTCTGCGGCCTGCGCGGTCATCTGCACCACGTAGTCCAGGCGGTCACGAGCATCGGGAATCGCTTCCGCCGCTTCGGCAATTGCCTGGTCAAGGCCCAGCTCGCGTAGGCTGTCGCGCAGCATTCGGGTCAGGCTGCCTATCCGAACGATAATATCGCCGGTTGAATGTAACTCTGACGCGGGATTGGTAGATGAGTGCATGAGCCTCTCCTTACATGCCGAGCTTTTCGAAGATTTTGTTTAACTTCTCTTCAAGTGTCGCGGCGGTAAACGGTTTTACCACATAGCCACTCGCCCCCGCCTGTGCTGCGGCAATGATGTTCTCTTTCTTCGCCTCAGCGGTCACCATCAATACCGGCAGAGCCGACATTGCACCGTTGCCACGAATGGTTTTCAGCAACTCCAGACCGTCCATGTTCGGCATGTTCCAGTCAGAGATAACAAAACCAAAGCCGCCACCGTTGAGTTTATTGAGCGCATCGACACCATCTTCCGCTTCTTCGACGTTGTTGAAACCCAGCTCTTTTAGTAGGTTACGGACAATGCGACGCATGGTAGAGAAGTCATCCACCACCAAAAATTTGAGTTCTTTATCTGCCATTTATTGGGTTCCTTCGGTTTTTGCCTATTCAAGAAGGCGTAATTGTTGCAGCCAGTTTGGACACGGTCAGCGCGGAAGAACCGGAGCGTACATGAAGTACGTGAGCCAATTCTTTTCCAAAAAAAGGAGCACTGCCCGGGTTCAAAATGGCAAATAAAATAGCCTTATCTCAGATACGTATTGCCTGTCCGGCACTAATCTTTGCCAACATCTGTTGACTGATTACGCTTAAATCGACCACTTCGCTGACACCACCACTGTTGATGGCCTCACGCGGCATGCCGAACACCACACAACTTGCTTCGTTTTGGGCGATAGTCCATGCCCCGGCTTTATGCATTGCCAACATCCCTGCAGCGCCGTCATTCCCCATTCCCGTCAAAATGACGCCCACGGCGTTACGCCCGGCGAATTTCGCGACAGAGTGGAACAGCACATCCACGGCCGGACGATGCCGGTTCACGGGTGGGCCATCATGAATTTTGATTTGGTAGTTCGCCCCGCTACGGGCAAGCTCCATATGTTTATCGCCCGGTGCGATGTAGGCGTGCCCCGGTAGCACACGCTCGCCATCCTCTGCCTCTTTCACCGCTATCTGGCATAACTTGTTAAGCCGGTCAGCAAACGAGCGAGTAAAACCTGGCGGCATATGCTGCGTAATTAGTACCGCCGGGCTTGATAGCGGCAGCGGTTGCAGGACATGGCGAATCGCCTCGGTACCACCGGTTGATGCACCAATAGCTATCAATTTTTCTGAACTGAGTAATGGCCCCGCTTTCAACGCAGCAGGCGCTGCAACGGGCGCTCGCGCCGCCAGTTTTGCCTTCGCGGCAGTACGCACTTTCTCCGCAATAGTTTCGCTATAGGCCAGCATTCCTTCACGAATGCCTAACTGCGGCTTGGTGACAAAATCAATCGCGCCCAACTCCAGCGCCCGTAATGTCACTTCCGAACCTTTCCCGGTGAGCGATGAAACCATCACCACTGGCATCGGGCGCAGGCGCATTAATTTCTCAAGGAAATCCAGACCATCCATGCGCGGCATTTCTACATCCAGCGTCAGCACGTCAGGGTTGAATTTCTTAATCAAATCACGAGCTACAAGCGGGTCTGGTGCGGTTGCCACCATTTCCATGTCATCGTGGCTATTGACAATTTCTGTCATGATCTGGCGCATCAGGGCGGAGTCATCGACGCACAGCACGGTTATTTTTGTCATGATCTTTCCTTACTCAGTCCGTACACGGTCTGCCCACGCAGTAAAAACTCGCGGCTGAGGTTACTGAAGTTTTCCGAATGACCGGCAAACAGCAATCCGCCCGGTTTTAGCAGCGGTACAAAACGCTGCAAAATTTGCTGCTGTGTCGCTTTATCAAAATAAATCATCACATTGCGACAAAAAATGGCGTCAAACGGTCCAGGAATTGGCGCTTGCTTGTCCAAAAGATTGATTGGCGCAAACTCCATGTGGCTGGCCAGATCGCTACGCACCCGTACCAGCCCATCGTGTGGCCCGGTGCCACGCATGAAGTAGCGCTGCATCTGGAGCGGAGCCAGTGTTTTCAGTTCATCCTGGCGATAAATGGCACTCTGGGCTTTCTCCAGCACCTGGGTGTCGATATCACTGGCGAAGACTTTCCAGCGCCCAGGTGCCATACCCAACACATCCGCGAGCGTTATAGCGATGGAATACGGCTCTTCACCGGTTGAGGCCGCCGCACTCCAGACTTTGTACTCCCCACTACGTTTACGCGCATGTTCTGCGAGAATCGGAAAGTGGTGACCTTCGCGGAAAAAAGCCGTCAGGTTAGTGGTCAGGGAGTTAATGAACGCCTGCCATTCGGCATTACTACCGTTAGCCTCCAGCATGCTCAGGTAGTGCCCAAAATCCTCCAGCCCCAGGGTACGTAAACGTCGCACCAGGCGGTTGTAAACCATGTCTCGCTTATGATCGGCCAGCACAATTCCTGCACGCTGGTAAATCAACTGGCATATCCGGCGAAAGTGCGTGTCGGACAGCGGTAGACGCTGTGTCATCTGTAACATTAATGACGATTGTCCAGTGGACAGTGGTGATGTCATAGCGTCTTCTCAATTACTTTCAGGAGGTGGCGAGCACCCCGTTGGTGACTAAATCTCTGGTGACGTCTTCATTGCCGACAGTTTCCAGATTAAACACCGATACCACACCGCTAAGGTGTTCGGCCTGGTTTGCCAGAGCATCGGTTGCTGCTGCCGCTTCTTCTACCAGCGCGGCGTTTTGCTGTGTCACTTGATCCATCTGGCTTACCGCGAGTGCTACCTGCTCGATACCACGGCGCTGTTCGTCGGATGCCGAAGCAATTTCGCCCATGATGTCGTTAACCTGCGTAACCGAACGCACGATTTCCGCCATCGTCGTGGCTGCCGTATCAACCAGTTGTGAACCGTGCTGCACGCGGTCGACCGATTCTTCAATAAGCACTTTGATCTCTTTGGCAGCCTGCGCACTGCGTTGTGCCAGGTTGCGTACTTCTCCAGCCACCACGGCAAACCCACGCCCTTGCTCACCGGCACGCGCAGCTTCAACGGCGGCGTTCAGCGCAAGGATGTTGGTCTGAAAGGCGATACCATCAATCACGCTGGTGATGTCGCCAATTTTCTTCGAACTGCCCGCAATGTCGTGCATGGTGCGGGCAACGTTTGCAGCCTGTTTTCCGCCCTGTTGAGCGGTGTCTGCCGCAGTCCGGGAAAGCTGTGCAGCCTGACGTGCGTTATCGGCGTTCTGGCCCACCGTTGCGGTCAGTTGCTCCATGCTGGCGGCAGTTTCAGCAAGTGATGCGGCCTGTTGTTCGGTTCGGGAAGAGAGATCGTTGTTGCCCGCGGCAATTTCAGCGATCCCGGTGTGCATCGCTCCACTGCCCTGACGCACTTGCTGCACGGTCTCTTTCAGCGCCTGCTGCATGTTTTTCAGGCTACGGAAAATCTCGGAGATTTCGTTACGCCCATACACACTTATCGGGCGTGCTAAATCGCCTGCGGCAATGTGTTCAAAGTGGCTACGCACAATATCCAGCGGCTGCACCAGCATTTTGCGCGACCAGATAATTGAACCAATCAGCATCAGGATGGCGATCACCGTCACGCTGGCGAAAATAATCGCCGAGATCTGGTAGTTCATTTTGCTGTCAGCACTCGACGCTGCCACGGTGTCATTGATGCTCTGCTGCCAGGCGTTAAAGTAAGCGTCAAAAATATCCTGTGATTTCTGAATCGGCGCACTCAGGAAGTCAGAAAGCTGATTGCTTTCAAGCCAGGTCGCCTGATGCTGTAAATCATCGCGATAAGCGGCGTAACTCTGCTTTGTCGATACCACCATATCCTCACCTTCTTTATTTAAAGGTGGGATTTCCAGAAACTGGTTAAACAGCATGTCAGCCTGTTTCAGGCTGCCACGGGCATTTGCCATCAAGCGCTTAATGTCTTCCGGCGGGTAACTGAGCGCCGTCAGGGTACCGGCACGGCTCAAGGCAGTGCTGGCCTGTAACAAAGCCGCGCGGCTTTGCGTTAAGGTGTCACGTTGCTGGTTTCCGACTTCAACCATTTTAAGATTCTGAAAATCATCCCTGAATGCCCAAAAAGACAATCCATTACTACCAATCTGCAGCACGCCGCAGACGATCAAGATTAACAACAGAGTGGTCGAAATTCGGATACGGTTGAACATCACAGCCCCTCAGCCGGCACGTCTGCCGGCCATTAATGTTTCTTAGAAAGTTTCCCAGTTATCGTCGTGCCCGCTTGTTGTCGGCTTACTCGTTTTGATAACCGGAGCTGACGATACTGTGGCGCTAACGGACGGCGTAACAGTCGGTTCAGTCGTTAAACGGAAGGCCGCAACCAGTTGACTTAGCATGCTGGCTTGCTCTTCAAGTGCGGCAGCCGCAGAGGCTGATTCCTCAACCAAAGAGGCGTTCTGCTGAGTGACGCGGTCCATTTCTGAAACCGCCAGCGCAACCTGGTCGATACCACGGCTTTGCTCATCAGAGGCGGAGGCAATTTCGCCCATGATGTCGGTCACACGCGTAACGGCATTCACGATGTCACTCATGGTTTCTCCGGCGCTTTCAACCAGCACAGAGCCGGTATCCACGCGGGAAACAGAATCTTCGATCAGCCCTTTAATCTCTTTCGCCGCCTGGGCGCTACGCTGTGCAAGGTTGCGCACTTCGCCCGCAACGACGGCAAAACCACGCCCCTGTTCACCGGCGCGCGCCGCTTCTACTGCGGCGTTCAGCGCCAGAATGTTGGTCTGGAAAGCGATGCCGTCAATCACGCCGGTAATATCAGCAATTTTCTTCGATGAACCGGCGATGTCGTGCATGGTCTTCACTACACCATCCACAACTTTGCCGCCGCGCTGAGCGGTTTCGGAGGCGCTTAACGCTAATTGAGATGCCTGACGGGCGTTTTCCGCGTTCTGTTTCACGGTCGCGGTGAGCTGTTCCATGCTAGCGGCAGTTTCTTCAAGCGATGCCGCCTGCTGTTCGGTACGGGAAGAGAGGTCGTTATTTCCGGCGGCAATTTCCGTCGCACCGCTGTAGATGGCATCAGAACCATCACGCACGCTGCCGACGGTTATGATCAGTTCTTGCTGCATATGGCGCACACTGGAAGTCAGTTCGCTAATCTCATTGCGGCCATTTGAGACGATATTTTCAGTCAGGTTGCCGTTGGCAATTTCACGAATATGCCCAATCACCACCGCCAGCGGTTGCAGCAGGATGCGGCGCATGCCGAACCACACCAGCACAATCACCGCGAACAGCGCGAGTGCAAGCCCCGCAATCTGCCACTTGGCAAAGTTATAGTCGTCAGTGCTGGCAATCCAGGATTGCTCGTACATGCGATCGTTGAGCGCAATGTAGTCGCCGTATTCTTTTTCGAGGGCGTTTTGCAGGCTTTGGGTTGACTGCGCAAAATAGGCGTCCATGTTGCCGGTTTCCAGATACCCAACCAACTCGCTCAGCGCCTGGTTGTAGTTGCGGTAATCGTCATCAATGCCCTGCACCAGCGCTTCAAGCTCTGGCGTAATCGCGGGGATTTGTTTGAAAGCTGCGTAATGTTTTTGCGCTTCAACGAGAGATTTTTTGGCGTTATTCAGCAGGTCCGTTTTTGCTGCACTTTGCCCATTGCTGGCATCCATCATCATCCGCGCCGCAGAACGGCTCAGGTTGATGCGTGTTTGCAGCATCAATTCCCAGGTGTTGGCCAGTTCTGACTGCTGAACGCGTAACTCCCTGGAAACTTTAAAGCTGTCGTTATTATGTTTGAGTGAGTTAAAAAACATTCCGCCAGAGATGAGCTGGAGCAGCGCGAACACCACCAGCACCATCATTAGCATGGTGACAACGCGAATACGGTTCAACATATAACACCCTTTTAATGATTTCTTATGGGTGTTATCGGCATGGGGTATTGAAACTTTACGTGAAACTTTGGGGTGGATTTGTCGGGGGCGCTGCGCTTGCACGACCTACAAGAGCTTTGGTTGAGATGTCACAGAAGATGGGCGGAATAATTAATATTACTTTCGCGATTGCTATCAGATCGTTACATAAAAGACGCCACATTAACAATTGCGACAAAAAGTAAAAAATAGTTGAATCCTGCCGCGCTTTGGTTCAATTTATGGGCCGAATATATATTGGCCAATCATAAAAATTACATATGGCTCAATAAGTTAATTAATTGTTACTAATCGACGGGGTTATTACGTAATTGTCTAGTTCAAACAAACTTACGCTATTCATTCTTCTATTCATGTTTGCCGGGATCCTTTCCGGTGCTGCAATCCATGAATATGCCGCTGCTGACAACATCAAAAGCTATGCCGAAAACATCACGCTGTTTACCGACATCTTTTTACGCCTGATCAAAATGGTTATTGCTCCATTGGTCTTCAGCACCCTGACCGTGGGCATTATGAAGATGGGCGAAACGTCCACCATTGGCCGCGTGGGTGGTAAAGCAATGGTGTGGTTTGTTTCATCTTCTGTGCTTTCTATTCTGGTCGGTTTATTCATTGTTACCCTCCAGCAGCCGGGCGCTGGCATGAACCTTCAAGTGCCTGCGGGAGATGTGCAAACCGGCCTTGCTGTAAGCGGCATGAACCTGAAAGCGTTTATCTCGCACACCATTCCAACCAGCATTGCAGGTGCAATGTCGAACAACGAAATCCTGCAAATCGTCGTGTTCTCTCTGTTCTTCGGTATTGCTGGTGCGTCGCTGGGTGAGAAATTTAACACCCCGCTAGTCGCGGCTCTGGATGTGGTTTCTCACATCATGCTGAAAGTCACAGGCTATGTGATGTATGTGGCACCACTGGCTATCTTCGCGGCAATTTCTTCTGTAATTGCGACGGAAGGCCTGGGGATTTTGCTTAACTACGCATCCTTCATTGGTGGTTACTACCTCGCAATTATCCTGACGTGCATGGTGCTTGTGGGCGTTGGCTATATGGTTCTCAAGCGTGATGTTTTCCGCCTGATTGCCATGCTGAAAGACCCGGTTCTGGTCGCGTTTACTACCAGCAGCTCCGAAGCGGCATATCCGAAAACCCTGGACCAGCTCACACGCTTTGGTTGTTCTCGTAACATTGCATCATTTGTTCTACCGATTGGTTATTCGTTCAACCTGGTCGGTTCAATGGTGTATTGCTCTTTCGCTTCTATGTTTATTGCGCAGGCTTACAACATTCACCTCACTTTCTCTGAGATTGTGGTGCTGATGCTGACATTAATGCTGGCGTCAAAAGGGATTGCAGGTGTACCGCGTTCTGCGCTGGTTGTACTGGCAGCCACCATCCCAAGCTTCAATATTCCGGTAGCAGGTATTTTACTGCTGATGGGTGTCGACCACTTCCTGGATATGGGCCGTTCTGCCATCAACGTATTGGGTAATGGCGTTGCAACAGCAATGCTGTCGAAAAATGAAGGTGAGCTGGAAGAACAAACGGAAGCAGGTGAGCGCGTAGAAGCGTAATTTTCCTGTATTTGCTGTATCTGTAAATCGAGTAGTGGCGGATGGCGTTTGCGCCAATCCGCCCTATAAAGAAGTAACTATTAAGCCACGCGCGCCGCGCTATCGACCAACGCCATCTCTTCGCTGTTAAGCAGCTTCTCAATATTCACCAGAATCAGCATGCGGTCGCCTAGTGCACCGAGGCCCGTCAGATACTCAGTTGAAAGCGTCACAGCAAACTCTGGTGCCGGGCGAATTTGCTCAGCGGTCAGAGATAACACGTCAGATACACCATCTACCACAATACCCACCACGCGCTGACCAAAGTTCAGCACAATGACTACAGTGTTTTCGTTATATTCCACGCCATCCTGGTCAAACTTAATACGCAGGTCGAGGATCGGCACAATCACACCACGCAGGTTAGTGACTCCCTTGATAAATGCCGGAGTATTGGCAATACGCGTTACTTGATCGTAACCGCGAATTTCCTGCACTTTTAAAATATCGATACCGTACTCTTCATCACCAAGAGTAAAGACCAGGAACTCTTGCCCTACCGTTTCCCCGGTCAGTTTTGTCACATTAGTTAATCCACTCATTTTCTTATCCTTACTCAAAACCCGGAGAATCAGGCGGCGGTGCCGGCCATACGTTGTTCACGGTTCAAACCTTGCAGCGCAGAGACATCAACAATTAGCGCCACACTGCCATCACCGAGGATGGTTGCTGCGGAAATACCCGGCACTTTGCGATAGTTGCTTTCGAGGTTTTTCACGACCACCTGATGTTGACCTATCAGCTGATCCACCAGCAGCGCGTAGCGCCGACCAGCGCTTTGCAAAATCACCACAATGCCTTGCGTCGCTTCAGTTTTCGCACCGGCAACGTCAAATACTTTCCACAATTCAACCAGCGGCAGGTATTCGCCACGTACTTCAAGTACGCGCTCACCACCGGCAAGAGGATGCAGATCATCTTCTTTCGGCTGTAGCGACTCCATCACTGCGTTGAGCGGCAGGATAAACACTTCGTCGCATACTTTTACCGACATCCCATCAAGAATGGCGAGGGTCAGCGGCAGCATAATGCGGATGGTGGTGCCGACATTGGCCTGCGATTTAATTTCAACATGGCCCCCCATTTCCTGGATGTTACGCTTCACCACGTCCATACCTACACCGCGCCCGGAAACGTCCGTAACCTGCTCGGCGGTAGAGAATCCAGGAGCAAAAATCAGCATGCCGACTTCGTCGTCCGACATGTTTTCATGCACTGGCATCCCCTGCGATAACGCTTTAGCAAGAATGCGCTCACGGTTCAGGCCCGCACCATCATCAGAAACTTCAATGCAGATGTTCCCACCCTGGTGCTCGGCAGAAAGAATTAAGTTACCAACTGCTGATTTCCCCGCGGCCAGGCGTTTTTCTGGAGTTTCGATGCCGTGATCGAGGCTATTACGCACCAGGTGAGTCAGTGGGTCGATAATGCGTTCAATCAGACTTTTATCCAGTTCGGTGGAGCTACCTTGCAGAGTCAGTTCAACCTGTTTATCCAGTTTGCTGGCCAAATCTCGCACCAGACGCGGGAAGCGACTGAAGACATACTCCATTGGCATCATACGGATGGACATCACCGACTCTTGCAAGTCACGGGCGTTACGTTGTAACTGACCCATGCTGGTAATCAGTTCGCCGTGTTCAACCGGATCTAATTCATTGGATCGCTGTGCCAGCATCGACTGGGTAATCACCAGTTCGCCAACCAGGTTGATCAACTGATCAACCTTCTCAACCGCTACGCGAATACTGCTTGATTCGCTGACACGCGCAGGTTTGCTCTCTCTTTCCGTACGTGGCGCGACAGAAGCTACAGGTGCGGCAACCAACGGCTGAGGTGCGTTAACCGCAAGTGCCACCGGCACTTCTTCTGGCTCAACAGCAGCGGCTGGCGCACTTAGCGTTAACGGAAGAAATTCGATTTGTTCAGGCTCGATGACAAAGCAGAGCACCGCACTAATATCATCAGCGCTGACTGTCGTCTCAATAGTTGCAGTGACAGAGTTTTCACCCTTTTCCACTTCACTTAAGGTACCGAGGTTACCCAGTTCTTCGAGCAGTAAATCTAGTTCAGTGGATTTAAGCCCGGTAATCGCAATGCGCAAATTGCCATCGTTTGTTGGCAGCGCTTCGACTGACTCTTTTTCTACGACGGTCAATTTTGCAGGCGGCGCAGGCATTTCGCCTTTGGCTTCCAGAGCCAGTTGGCGCAGCGCTTTGCAGATATAATCGAAACTCTCAGCATCTGGGACCTGTGAGTTTTTATAAGCGTCCAACTGTTCCTGCATAATATCTTTGGTTTCCAAAAACAGGTTGATGATATCGGTGTTGAGGTGCATCTCACCGCGCCGGGCATCGTCGAGCAGGTTTTCCATTAAATGCGTGGTTTCCTGCAAAACGGTGAAACCGAAAGTCCCGGCGCCACCTTTTATCGAGTGTGCTGCGCGAAATATGGCATTCAGCAGTTCTGAATCTGGCGCTTCAGGAAGCAGATTCAGCAGGTGCTGTTCCATATCGGCCAGTAGCTCGTCGGCCTCGTCAAAAAATGTCTGGTAAAAATCGCTGATATCCATACTCACGCTATCACCTCGTACCGGGTTGTGGCGGTAATGTGTTCTGCGCCGGTTCCGCGGCAGCAGGTTGTTGGAGAATGCTTATTGGCTGGTTATCGCTTTCTGCGTTTTCATGCACGATGGCATCCTCAGCTTGTTTGTTGAGCACCAGCAAACTAATGCGCCGGTTAATAGCGTCACCTGGACCACGATTAGTCAGGCGCATGGTTGATGACATCCCCACTACGCGCAGGACTTTGCCGTCGATTAAACCGCCTGCCATTAATTCACGCCGCGAGGCGTTGGCCCGGTCAGCGGAAAGTTCCCAGTTGCTATAACCGTGCTCGCCCATGGCATAAGGCAAGTCATCAGTGTGGCCGGATAGACTAATTTTATTTGGAAAATCATTCAGTAACGGCGCAATGCTGCGCAGAATATCGCGCATGTAAGGCTCAACTTCTGCACTGCCGTTTTTAAACATCGGACGGTTCTGACTGTCGATTATTTGTATCCGCAGTCCCTCCTGAACCAGATCAATTTGCAGATGTGGGCGCAGCGCGCGCAGCTTAGGGTCAGCTTCAATCAGTTGATCCAGTTTGTCTCCCAGCCGCTTGAGGCGGTTGGCTTCCATCCGTTTTCTGAGATCTTCGATATTCGGCTGTCTTTTCACTTCGCCTTGTTGCTGTGTCACATCATCGCCACCACCAGGAATCGGACTTTGGCTGTCGGCGATGCGTTGCCCACCGGTAATGGCAGCAGATAGTGGCGTACGGAAATAGTCGGCAATTTGCGCCAGTTCTTTAGGGCTGGAGATGGAAATCAGCCACATCACCAGAAAAAAAGCCATCATTGCGGTCATGAAGTCAGCGTAGGCAATTTTCCACGAACCGTGCGCGCCGCCGCCGTGGCCTTTATGCTTACGGCGTTTTACGACAATAATCGGGCGCGCGTTGTGCTTCATACTTCTTCTTCCGTGGCACGCGATTGCGCGTTCGGAGAGCGAACTGCACGAACATGTTCTTCCAGCTCAACAAAGGATGGGCGCTCGCTGGAGTAAAGGGTTTTACGGCCAAATTCGACAGCAATCGGCGGCGCATAACCATTCAGGCTTGAGAGCAATGTGACTTTTACGCACTGCATCATTTTGGTCGTTTCAGCGCTTTTTTGGCGTAAAACGGTCGCCAGCGGTGAAATAAATCCGTAGGCCAACAAAATACCGAGGAAGGTGCCGACCATTGCGTGGGCAATTAAAGAACCGAGTTCTGCTGCGGGTCTGTCGGCTGATGCCAGCGCGTGAACCACGCCCATAACTGCGGCAACAATACCGAAAGCCGGGAGTGAATCCCCCATGATGGCAAGGCTATTGGCTGGTATTTCAGCCTCACTTTCATGGGTTTCAATTTCCTCATCCATCAGCGCTTCAATTTCAAATGAGTTCATATTCCCGCTAATAATCAGGCGCAGGTAATCAATAATGAACTCCAGCATCAGAGTGTCGGCAAGAATACGCGGGTAACTGGCGAAGATTTCACTTTCTTTTGGATTTTCGATATCACGTTCGAGCGAAAACATCCCCTGTTGGCGCGACTTCGCCATCAGGCGATAAAGCAGCGCCATGAGATCCATATACATGCTTTTGGTGTATTTCGAGCGGCGAAACAGTAATGGCAACGCTTTTACCGTCGCCTTTATTGCCTTACCGTTATTACCGACGATAAAGGCCCCGATCCCCGCTCCGCCAATGATGACAAATTCAGCTGGCTGATAGAGTGCGCCAAGATGACCGCCGGTCATCATATAGCCGCCGAATACTGTCGCAATTACGACCAGATAACCTATTACAATCAGCACGAGTACATCCTTCTGCTGTTAAATGTGACGAGGAATCACAAATCAGAGGGGCAAACAGTCGGATGCGGGGCAAAAAAAAAGCAGCGATAATGGCTTATCGCTGCTGGAGTGTTTACCACACCGAACTGTTAAACGGCCTGTTTGACCTGTTCATCCAGCAGTTGTGGAATAATATCGGCAGTATTCGTAGAAAGTTTACGTCTTTTTACCGCTCTCGACGGCGGCTGGCATAAACTGCAAGCAAAGCTACCTGCGGGCTGATGTGCGTGAGTAATAAAGTTACCGCCGCAGCAGTTGCAACAGTTCAATTCAAGCATGTTACTTTCAACAAAACGCACCAGTGTCCAGGCGCGAGTCAGCGCCAACAGCGGCCCGCTTTCTTGTGCCGGGCATTGCTCCAGATACAAGCGGTATGCCTTAATGACTGCATCGACACCAGTACATAATCCGGTGCGCAGCAAGAACTGCCAGGCGTTGCAAAACATAGAAGCATGAATATTCTGCTCCCACGTCATAAACCAGTCGGTAGAAAAAGGCAGCATTCCTTTCGGTGGTGGGCTACCACGGAGCTCTTTATATAGTTTGATCAGTCGGCCACGGCTTAATTGCGTTTCGCTCTCCAGCATCTGCAATCTTGCGCCGAGCGTGATTAACTCCATCGCCAGTTGTATATCACGGGCTTCCTGAACAATACTTTTTTCGCTCATTTTGTTACGCCCTTTTTTTGCGAGGTGCCTCGTCTATTGCGGAGACCTCATTTAATAAGCGGGTAGATAACAAAATGCCAGTATGAATTTGCTGTAAATCATCCACACGAGAGTCTTGTGTCAGGCGGGTAATGGTTTGGTTATCGTTAAAGCGGAATTGGCAAATCAGCTGGTTAGTTTCCGCCAATTTCACCATTTGCGGCAATGTTAATTCACTCAGGGAATTGGCCATATCCTCGGTCACTCCCAAACGAAACATTGCTGAGGCTTTGTCGCTACTAATAAGGCGCTGCGCAAGCAACAAATACGATAAATTAATATCGTAGATATGTTTCAACAACTCGGATGTATGCATTTTGTTCATCCTGAAAAACTTACTTTTATACATGCGGTATTACCGCACCCCGTGAGTCGCCGAGAAATCCCGGTTAAAATTAAAACAACCAAAAAAGACAAATTCATTTGACTGATAACACGCACTGAATCCACCGACACGAAAATGCAGTGGAGACTTCCTTGTGGGTACGTTCTTATCCGAGCTTAAATTTCTGACATTAAATTAAGATTTTTCCTAATTCCGGGCAAACTCTACTCGTAGCCCTTTAGACATACAATGCGGATGCCTGCAAATTTTGAATTATATGTGACACAGATCACATATATTTACTTTATGACTCACCTTAAAACATCAGCAAGACTTTTCATTTGCTCATTAAACAATCAAACTCGAAATAACCGTTACGTTAATCTGGTAAAACCGTTTCGTTTGCCTAACAATCTGATGACTTACCATCAATAACGTGTCTTAAGACCTGGTTAGCTATGTGATTTATATCGCATTTTTTACCAAGCAATTTAATACGCTGTGATAACGCTTGTTTTTAGCACATTACGCCTTGAAGTTTTCTATTTCGTGTAAGAATGGCGATAAATTCTTACACCAGGATGACAACCGCAGTATCAATATAAATTAATACTAAAGTTTGATGGAAAAATGAGCTATCCAGGCACCCAGGCTGCTTCACAAGTTGTTTACATTAGAGTTATTAATCATTTTCCATGAGCAGACTCACATTTTCCATGGGTACTATTCTTGCGTAAGAATGTGAGTTGTAGTAAGGAAAATGCAAGTAATTTGTTATCAACAAGCGGGAGATTGTTATGAGTTACCAACATATATTGGTTGCTGTCGCCATCAGTCCAGAAAGCCAAATCCTGGTTGAAAAGGCGGTTTCAATCGCCCGGCCGGTGAATGGGAAAATTTCGCTGATTACACTCGCATCCGACCCCGAACTTTATAATCAATTTGCCGCACCAATGATGGAAAACCTGCGTGAATTAATGCTTGAAGAGACTCAACTTTTTATTGATGAACTGGTTAAAAAGGCAAATTACCCTATTATAGAAACGGTTATTGCTACCGGCGAATTAAGTGAGCACATTCTGGCAATATGTAATAAGGGATCTGTGGATTTAGTGATTTGTGGTAACCACAATCAATCCTTTTTTAGCAAGATAATTTGCTCCGCGAAAGCAGTGGTAGCATCCAGTCAGGTTGATGTTTTGCTCGTTCCGCTGAGATAAGCAGTATTTAAGTTAAATTTGGCTTATATCATCAGAAGTAAGAGGGGTATTGATCTTAAAATTGATGTCACTCAAAGCTAACTTCAAAACAAAAATTCAAAAGCTTATTCGATTTTGACCTGGCTCCGGATTTAAATAGCCAAGCCTTACGGTGAAATGGCAATTTAATGATCTGGCGAGGGTTGTCAGGGGGAAGATTTCCCCCTGACACGTTCACCGTTAGCGGGTTTGCAATGCAGGTAAATCATCTATGCGAACGGAATAATCACCGTCCGGCCATAGGCGGTGGAATAGCGTCATGCCAACTTAGGAAATGTCGCCACCTTCTTTCCCATCTCAAACTCCTCATTCCGTGGAGCAACCTGCTTCAAGTCCTCTATAAACCGCTTCTGCCAGTGGTGAATATCATTTTTCTCAATCACCGACATCATTTCGCTATGGCGTGATATCCGTTCGGCTAAAGGCATAGTTAACGCGCGATCCAGGGCTGCGGCAACGTCGTCACGGTCGTAAGGATTAACAATGAGTGCGGAGGATAATTCGTTTGCGGCACCGGCGAATTTCGACAACACCAGCACACCCGGATTAGCAGGGTCCTGAGCCGCGACATACTCTTTTGCCACCAGATTCATCCCATCACGCAGTGGAGTTACTAAGCCAACATCCGCATGGCGGAATACTTTCATTACCAGCTTGCGGTCAAAATGTTGATTCAAATAGTACAGCGGTGTCCAGCCCAGCTGACCGTACTTACCATTGATGCGCCCCGCTTCAGTTTCCAACTGATGACGAATATCCTGATACGCCTGCACATCGCCACGCGAAGTGGGTGCAATTTGCGTGTAACGGATTTTCCCGTGGTGCTGGGGATAATTTTCCAGTAGCGCTTCAAAAGCGAGAAACCGTTCAGGCAATCCTTTGGAATAATCCAGTCGCTCAACCGAAAAGATGTTTTTGATACTCCCCAATTCCGCTTTAAGCTGCGCCAACTTCGGCGGCAGCGGACCCTGAGCGCTCTTTTTGATTTCTTCTGGTTCGATACCTATCGGATATACTTCCGTGCGAAACGTATTGCCATACGCCTGATGCTGGTTTTTATCCAGGCTATCAAGCCGCGTCTGGCTTGCCACACAATCCAGGAATGCCTGGCGATCGTTTTCCGTCTGAAAACCCAGTAAATCGTACTCACACAACGCTTCAAGTAACTCCTCATGCGGCGGGAGCGCGTTAAATACTTCTGACGTTGGGAATGGAATATGTAAGAAAAAACCGATGCGGTGATTTAGCCCTTGTTTGCGACAATCTGCAGCGAAGGGCAGCAGATGGTAGTCATGTACCCATAAGACATCGTCTTTTTCCAACAATGGCTTAAGCTTGCTCGCAAGCATGGTATTAACCCGTTGATAGCCTTCCCAGGCTTCACGCTGATAATCGACCAGGTCCAGACGATAGTGAAACGCCGGCCAAAGGACAGCGTTGGAAAATTGCAGATAATAGCTTTCGTAGTCTTCTTTGCTGAGATTGAAAGAAGCCCAGGTGATGTTGCCCCGTTTAGTCTTTTGTAATGCAGCATCGGGGTCACCGACCTCTCCACTCCAGCCAAACCACAGCCCTCCGGCCGTCTTTAAAGCCCCCAAAATCCCCACAGCCAAGCCACCTGCACCGCCTTTCTTATCGTCCGGTGGCGCAATGCGATTAGAGACTACCACTAAGCGACTCATAATCTTCTCCCCGTAAAATATCTGACTTTTGTTGTTCTATGTGTTGCGTTAATTTGCCAAGCCAGTGATAAACCATGCGCACGTTTGCCAGTCGGAAGTTAGCAATCGTGTCGCCATTTCCCACTTTAATGGTCACCCCTCCAAGGGCGTTAACCTGTTTGAACCCTGCTTCATCTGTTAAATCATCACCAATAAAAATCGGTGTGCGGCCCGCAAAGGGTGCTTCCTGCATAAATGCGCGAATAGCAGCACCTTTATCGATGCCCAAAGGTTTCAACTCCACGACACATTTCCCCGGTTGCAACGCCAGTTCAGGAAAGTGCAGTGTCATTTGCTGTGCCAATTCAAAAATAGCCTCTTCTGCTTCGGGCGCCTGGCGGTAATGCAGCGCAAAAGCCATCCCTTTAGCTTCAAGTTCAGTACCTGGAAGCTGTAAAAGCGCATTGCTTAAATGCTGATGTAATGCGGTTACTACCGGTTCAGGGAGCGTCACTACATGGGTTTTATCATTGATATCACGGCGTTCTGCCCCATGCACACCCGCGAGTGGGAAGTGAAAGGGAGTGGCGAGCTTATCTAGCTCAGTCATTGAGCGCCCTGAAATCAATGCCAACGCCCCACCACTCATGACAGACATTTTTTGCAGCAATGTGCGCACCGCAGCGGGAATATAAACCTGGTCCGGGTGCGGTTTGATTTCTGCAAGCGTGCCATCGAGGTCGAAGAAAAAGGCAAGGTTTCCTGAAAGTAGAGGCGGTACAGATGCAACTTCAGCCACCAGCGGCTCCTCCTTACATAGTTAGTATTACTACCGTAACGGTAGATTATGATTAGCCATGTAAGTATAGACAGGGTGACGGGTGTCGCAATTTTCCAGGATAAATCGCCAGGCCGCATATGGCCTGGCGTTTCGGTATGGCAGGTGTCAGAAGAAGCTTGCGATAAGTCCTGAAATAGCCACAAGACCCATAACCGTAACGAAGATATTGCTCACTTTGCCACGGAATTTCGCCAGCGCAGGAATTTTGTGGATAGCATACATCGGCATGATAAACAGGATCATCGCGATGATTGGGCCGCCCAGCGATTCAATCATGCCAAGGATGCTTGGATTAAGTGTTGCCACCAACCACAGGCTCAGCAGGAAGAACAGAGCGATAGCTTTATTCAGTTTGCGGTCATCAAAACGCTTGCCGTTGTGGCGGGCAATTTTTTTCACCAGTCCGTGCAGACCTTCGCGTGCTCCCAGGTAGTGACCGAAGAAGGAGCTGGAAATTGCCAGAATTGCTACCAGTGGGCCAAAGATGGAGATCAGCGGATTATCGAATTTGTTAGCAAGGAAGCTCAGCATTGAAATATTTTGCTGTTTTGCTGCCATCAAATCTGCCGGCGTTACACTTAGCACGCAGCTGAAGACAAACAACATAACAAACGCCAGCAGAATGGTGGATGTTTTGCGCAGCGTCTGGCTGGCTTTTTCATCTGCCTGGTTGCCATATTCACGACGCTGAGACAACGCAAATGAGGAGATAGCCGGTGAGTGGTTAAAAGCAAAGACCAACACCGGAATAGTCAGCCACATAGTTGTAGTGAAATCTAGCGCAGTAGGTACTTGGGAAAGAGCGGCCGTGTTCCAGTGTGGAATCAAATATAAAGAGAGGAACAGCAGGATGCCGACTAACGGGTAAACCATCAGCTCGGTAATTTTCAGCATCACACGTTCACTCGTCAGCATCACCGCCATCAGCGCGACAATCAGCACAATTGACAAAATCACACGCGGTGGTGAAGCCATTCCCAGTTGGTTGACCATTAGCGAATCAATGGTGTTGGTGATACCAACGCCGTAAATCAACAGAATTGGGTAGATTGCGAAGAAGTACAGCAGAGTAATTAAGATGCCCGCTTTAGCTCCGAAATGTTCTTCCACCACTTCGGTGATATCGCTGCCAGGGTTACGTGATGATAAGACAAAACGAGCAAGCCCCCGGTGAGCAAGCCAGGTCATTGGCCCAACGATAACCGCCAGCGCCACTAACGGCCAGAATCCGCCCATCCCTGCGTTGATCGGGAGAAATAACACCCCTGCCCCGACCGCCGTACCAAAAAGGCTAAGAACCCAGGTAGTATCAAACTTACGATTCCCGGGAACATGCACTTTACTACTGGTGTAATTAACATCACTGCTCATTGGCTCATCTCCTTGAGGCCGAATTCAGGCTGCCAACTCTACTTTAGCCGCGTGATTGTTACAGTGATTCATATCCTGGTTTGAATTAGTTTATGGCGGGAAATACTAACAATCTAATCAATATCACATTTAAACACTGGATATCTTATTTGCATAAAAATTAAACAATGTTGATGACAAAAAAAATGGTGGATGTCGCTTTCGCTAATCCACCCCCAAAAAAGAACTCACACCCTTTACCGCTACAATGTATTCCCACTACCCGAAATCAGCGCAGCAGAACCAAGCCGTTAAACCGTGCGTTTTGCTTTCTGTTTGTAGCGGTCGAAGATGACAGCAGCAAGCAGAATCAAGCCGCGCACCACATATTGCGAGAAAGGCGAAATGTTCAGCAGGTTCATGGCATTTTCCACGGTGCCAAGAATCAAAATCCCGGCAATCACGTAGGAAATTTTACCAATCCCACCTTTGAGTGATACCCCACCCAACACGCAGGCTGAAATTACAATCAACTCGTAACCAATAGACGTCATTGGCTGGCCACTGGTCATACGCGAAGCAAGGATAATCCCTGCTGCTGCCGACACTAATCCCGAGAGAATAAAGATGATGATTTTAGTGCGCACCACTGGCACACCCGCCAGACGTGCCGCTTCTTCGTTGCCACCAATCGCCAATGTGTTACGGCCAAAGGTCGTTTTGTTGAGCAGGAAACCAAAGATTATCAGACACGCAACGGTCAGCCAGATGGGTGCAGGCAGCCCTAACCAGTTGGCATAACCCAGTGCAAAGAAGCGTTCATCCTCGATGCCCACCGCTTTACCATCAGAAATGATGTATGCGAGGCCGCGTACAATTTGCATGGTGGCAAGCGTGGTGATAAGTGCGTTGATTTTTAGTTTTGCAATAACAAAACCGTTCACCAGGCCGCATAACACACCGAGCAACAGCCCTGCCGCCACACCAATCCACAGGCTTTCTGTCATGTTGATGACTACCGCCGTGGTGACCCCGGCACATGCAATCACCGACGCAACGGACAAATCGAAATCACCAGATGCCAGGCAGAACAACATGCCACAAGCCACCATTCCCGACATTGAGATGGCAAGCCCTAATCCCTTCATATTCACGAAAGAAGAGAAATTCGGTACGAAAATAGCGCAGGCAATAAACAGAACGGCGAACACCACCAGCATGCCGTAGTTATCCCAGATACGCCCAAGACTCAGGGCCGACTTCTTATTGCTGTCACCTGATGTAGTTAATGCAGACATTTTTATCTCCTTACTCATGCGGCAGACGCACTGGTTTTTGGCATTGCCAGACTTAATGCTTGTTGCTCATTGGTTTCGCCATGCAGCAATTCACCGGCTATTTCCCCTTCGCGCATCACGATAATGCGGTCCGCAAGGCCAAGCACTTCGGGCAGATCGCTTGATGCAAACAGCACAGCTACACCTTGTGCAGCAAGGGCATAAATCACGTTATAGATTTCGTGTTTTGCCCCAACATCAATGCCGCGCGTTGGCTCATCAAGTAAAATCACTTTCATCTCCTCCGACAGCCAGCGTCCTAAAATCGCTTTTTGCTGGTTGCCACCGGAGAGGTTCATGATCAGCTGCTCAGCTGAAGGAGTTTTAATGTTCAGCGAACGGATATGCGAGGCGGCATTGTCTGTTTCCCAGCGGTTGTTTATCAGACAACCGGCGCTAATATGCTTACGCCGCGCACTAATATTGATATTGTCACGCACCGAATGCACCGGAATAATGCCGTCAGCTTTGCGGTCTTCCGGGCACAGCATCATGCCGGCACGAATCGCATCAGCGGGCTTATTAATATTGATAACCTCGCCATCAATTAATACTTTGCCATCGGTGATACGCGTACCGCCAAACATGCCTTTCATCAGTTCACTCCGACCGGCACCGACCAGACCAAACAGACCGACAATTTCACCACTACGCACTGAAAGCGAAATAGGTGTCCGTACCCCAGGGGCTTTTACACCATCAAGGCGTAAACGCTCAGCCCCATGTTCACGAGGTTTCCAGCCATAGACATCACCAAGATCGCGCCCAACCATCGCCTGCACCAGCGAGTCATGACTGACCTGCTTCATATCATCAAAGGTGCGCACGTAGCGCCCGTCTTTAAACACGGTGATGGCATCACTGAGAGCAAAGATTTCCTCCATACGATGCGAGACGTAGAGGATCACGCGGCCTTCGGCGCGTAACTCACGGATGACGCGAAACAGGTTGTCGATTTCACGACGGGAGAGAGAACTGGTCGGTTCATCAAAGGCGATCACTTTCGCATTACGCGCCAGCGCCTTAGCTATTTCGACCATCTGCCATTGGCCGATGGATAAATATTTGAGCGGAGTGCTTGGGTCAATATCCAGCCCGAGATGCTCAAGCTGTAACTTTGCTTCGTAATTCAGTAAAGAGCGGTTCACAAACCCCGCTTTATGAGGTAGCTGTCCGAGGTAAATATTCTCTGCGACCGACATTTCCGGCACCAGATGAAGCTCCTGATAAATAATCGCGACTCCGGCATTAAGCGCTGCGGGAGTGTCGGCAAAAGCCACTTCCTCACCGCGCAGGGCAATACAGCCTTGAGTTGGAGCATAATTGCCACTCAAAATTTTCAGCAGCGTTGATTTCCCTGCGCCATTCTCCCCCATTAGTGCGTGAACTTGCCCGGCATAACAGTCGAAACTGATGTCCTGTAAGGCTTTCACGCCGGGGAAAGTTTTGCCTATACCACGAAAAGAGAGATACGGTGTCTCATGTTGCATGACATACCCCAATGTTGAAGGGCGGATGGGCATAAACCTCATCCGCCAAAGAGATTACTTACCGCCGAGGCCTTTTTTAGCCAGCTCTTCTTTAAAGTTGTCGCGAGTGATCAGTACCACGTCGGTAACTTCAGTGAACTTCGGTGGCTCTGCACCTTTGGTGACCCAGTTGTAGAGCATTTCGCTACTTTTATAGCCGTGTACATCCGGGCTTGGGAGCAAAGATCCGTAGAAACCAGTGGCATTAGCTTTCGACAGTTCACTTACGGCATCCACACCATTAATACCTACACCAATAACATCCGGCGCTTTAAAGCCCTGCCCTTCAGTGGCACGCACGCCACCCAGCACGGTGTTGTCGTTCATGCCAACAATTAGCCAGTGTTTCACTTCAGGGTGTTGAACCAACATGGAGTTAGCGGCATCGAAAGCCCCAGGGATGTCGTTAGATTTGGTCGGTACTTTGTAGATTTGTTTTTCTGGGAAACCAGCTGCTTTCAGAGCTTCCATTGAACCAGAAGTACGGCGACGGGCAGTATCGAGCTCGTCAGACGTAATCGCCATTACCGCGGATTCTTTCACGTCCCAACCGCGTTTTTGCATCTCTTTGTACAGCTCTTGCCCCTGGCGTTCACCGATTTTGGTCGCCGCCATCATCACTAATGGCACGGTATCCATTGGCTTGCCTTTCGCGTTGACGAACTGGTCATCAACGGCAATGACTTTCATGTCGTAGCTTTTGGCTTTCGCCACAATTGCCGAACCCAGTTTTGGATCGGGAGTACAAATCACAAAGCCTTTCGCGCCGCTGGCGGCCAGGCTATCGATAGCATTAAGGGTTTTTTCACCGTCAGGAACGGCAATTTTAATCACTTCAAAGCCAAGATCTTTCCCGGCTTTATCAGCAAATTTCCATTCGGTCTGGAACCATGGTTCTTCCGGTTGCTTCACCAGGAAACCCAGCTTCATTGTTTCTGCGATAGCGGATTGTGACATAATTGCAGCAATGCCAATTGCCGCCAGCGCTTTAGTAAATTTGTGCATGGTATTCTCCAGCTCGATTTTATTTTCTGTAGGGTAAGGTTTAGTTAAAACAAGCCATTAGCCGTATGAGCTTTTTGCTTCCGGGCTGGAGATAGTTGTAGCGGGAAATTAATAGTCCATAAGAGAGCGCAATCACATGGCAGAAATACAGTAAGACCGTGCATGTATTCAGCAATAAAAGACATAAAAATAGGGGTTTATGTCGGACAAATGAAATATGCGTTAGCAGGTTTATCCATAAATTCAGCGCTAAGGTGGATAAGCTGATTTATCTAAATAAAGATTGAGGAAGACGGGTCAGTATTGCGCTCACCCGCCGGTATTTCTGATCATTACCATTGATAATAGATATGTTCCGCGTGATCGCGCGCAGAGGCTTCGTCGCCTTCAAGGCGCGCGGCAATGGTCAGGGCAAAATCGAATACTTTTCCCAGCCCTCTGCCGCTTATCAAATTGCCATCTTCGACTACGTCAGCATCAACATATTCACCATCCGTCACCTGCTGCCACAAATCCCCAGAACAGACGTAGCGGCGACCTTTAAGCAAACCGTTACCACCCAGGACGCGTGCCGCAGCAGAGCAAATCGGGCAGATTAATTTGCCAAGATCGTCATGACGACGCACGAAAGCAATCACGTTAGCGCTTTGGGCCAGAAAGACACTGCCGTCTGGGCCGCCAGGCAGCACAACGGCATCGAATGTTTCATCAAAACATTCACTCAGCGTAGCGTCTGCCACCATCGGAATATCGTGGTAACTCACCACCGCACGGGTATCGACGCAAGAAAGTGTGCACACCTCTATTTTAAGGCGACGCAGAATATCAATAGTAACAATGGCTTCGGCTTCTTCAAAACCGGGTGCCAGCAAAACTGCAACGGTTTTCATCATCACTCTCCATGTTGCCCCCGCAATATGACGGGGGCGATAAACTTACCAGTAGAGACTCCACACCTGGCGCACACGTGCCAGCGCTTCCAGGTAGAAATAGTCTCCCCAACTGCAACATTCATCCACCCCTTTGCCGCTCGCCATGTGGTAGACCGAGTGTTTCAGCAGACCTTCACATGGCTCATCGTCACGCGCCAGATAGTTATCGGTGAGCGACTGGATAATACGCAGCGCCATCTCTTCGTAGTGGGCGCGATGTTCGTCCAGCACCGGCAGTACTTTCACTAACTCCAGCAGGCCACAGGCAGTAATCGCGGCAGCTGAACTGTCGCGCACCGCATCGGTGCCAAGCAATGCCAGATCCCAGTGGCACACGTCATCTTCCGGGAGGCGGTTGATAAAGTAATGCGCCAGGCTGCGGGTGAGATCCACCATGCTCTTGTCGCCGGTATACAAATACGTGAGCAAGAAACCGTAGATGCCCCACGCCTGCCCGCGCGACCAGCATGAGCTGTCGCTGTAACCCTGATGCGTATTGCCAAACCGCGGCTCGCCGGTTTTTACATCCATATAGTAAGTATGGAATGTCGAAGCGTCCGGGCGAACAATGTACTTCGCCGCCTGATCCGCGTGTGCCGTAGCGGCCTGCGCGTAGCGTTCGTCGCCCGTTTGCTGGCTTGCCCAATAAAGCAGCGGAAGGTTCATATTACAGTCAATAATCATCCTTCCCTGTTGTTCTGGATCATTCAAATCGCCCCACGCCTGAATGATTTTTGCCACCGGGTTAAAACGCTCCATCAGAATATCCGCCGCTTGCAGCGCGGTCTGGCGGGCGGTTTCATTGCCGGTTAAACGCCAGGCGTTAACGCACGACAACGTGTAAAGGAAGCCCAAATCGTGGGTAGCGGTTTCGATGCGCTTGTCTAAACGCTGTTTAAAAGAAGGCAGATAACGCTCTGCCGCCTGGCGATATTTTTCATCGCCGGTCATCTCCCATGCCAGCCACAGTTGCCCTGGCCAGAAACTGGTGGTCCACTCATTATTCTCCGAAGGTTTCCATTTGCCGCCTTCGCAGGCTTCGTTAGGGAATTTGTCTCCTACGGCAACAATGGTCTTATCCAGCTTTGTAGTGACACTTTGCAAAGCCGCATCCAGCTTGCGTTTCAGGGCCAGGCGGTCTACTTGATGCAATTCAATAGGGCGCAGTGGCTCGGTCACAACTTTTTCAGTGACTACAGAACGGGTCATAACGTCTCCTTAATTAATGTTTTACCGGTTCGACCGGTGAAGTGTCTAAAGCGGGTGAGAATGTCTGAGATTCAGCGCGTTTTGACTGGCAACGCGAGAGTGTGAAAGCGGAAATCAGGGTGAAGACCAGCGCGCAGCAGCCCATCATTAAGTAGGTGTGTGCGAAGCCGATTTTGTCGTACAGATAGCCTGCAGGCGGTGCCACTACTACCGAGCCGACATAAATCATCGCCTGATAACCCAGCAGATACATGGTGGCGTTGACCTTCTGGTGGAAATGCTCGGCGATGTACTTGAACACGGAGATCAGCAGCAGGGCAATTTCGACGCCGTAGAACGGTTTGATAATGGAAATCACCAGCGGATCGGTGGTCAGGCCGGACGCTATCAGGCGCAAACCGACGACGCAGCCGCAGAGCAACAACCCTTTTTTGGCACCGTAATGGTTTACCAGCACCGGGATGAACATCATCATCACGAATTCCATGCCGGACTGCAGCGTGCTGAGGTAGCCGTACCAGGCGTTGCCCTGCTCTTTGGTATCGAAGAAAGAGACGAAGTAGCGTGGGAATTGCTGTTCAGCAACAAACATCATCCATGCCACGCCTGCGACATACAGGCTGAACATCCAGAACTTACGGTTTTTCAGCAACATCAGAACATCGGAAAAGACGATTTTATTCGCTGAAATCACATTGTTATTGCGCAGTTGTTCATCGCCAATTTTCAGGCTGATCAGCACCAGCAACATCAATACGGAGGTCGTGCTGCTGACAAGGAAGTTTGCCAGCGGCGTGTAGTTGAACAGCAGGCCGGAAACCGACGCCGCCATTGCCCAACCGAGCGATCCCCACATGCGAATGCGCCCAAATTCCAGACCATACAATCGGCTAAAGCGGTCGGCGTACGACTCGGAAGCCGCAACGCCTGCGTACCAGCCGAGGCTCAAATAAAACGCGCCAATCACAATGCCAATCGTGGTGTGCGAAAGCAGCAGCGGCTGATAAACCGTGACAAAGAACGGGGCCATTAACGCCGAGATGGCGCAGACAAAATAGAGCAGCCATTTGCTCATGCCGATTTTGTCCATGATATAGCCGTAGACCGGCTTCATCACCACGGCGAACACGCCGTTAATCGCAAAAACGCTGCCGATGGTAATGCTGTCTAATCCCACTTTTTGGCTCAACCACAGAGCATATAACCCGAAGCTTGAGGACCAGGTGAAAAAGTAGAGAAAGATAAACGTGCTCATTTTTATTTGAGCGGTACGCGTTGGTGTTGAACTATTCATTCATGGTTCTCCAGAAACAAGACGTGTTTTTGGTGGTGGCCCATCACCAGGCGTACAGCGCCCTCGCTGATAATGGCTTGCGGGCAAGCGTGTTCATCAAAGCCGTCACAATCCCCTGCCCAAACGGCGCTGATTAAGAGATGCGTTCCTGCGTTTAATTCACCGCGCAGCAGCGGAATGGCAGCGCGTTCGGCGAACAATAAGTTGCTGTTTGGTGGAGTTAAAACCTGCTCCCCGTTCCGCGGTTGCGGGCTTAAACAGGTGATAGCGCTGGTATCGGTAGCCGTTTTGAGAACGCTGTTTGCAAGCGTCAGATCGGCGTGCGGCAGCGGGCGATTGGGCAAACTAAAACCGCCTTCGGCACAGTCCAAATCACGGGAGGTTTTGATGTGATGCATCCGTACCTGCCAGTCGCCAAGCGGCACCAGCCAGGTGTCGATAATGACGTCATTCCACGGCAGCCAGCGGCTATAAATCATGCCGTCGGCGGTGGTGACGTGCTGGCATTCGCGACGTCCACGCCAATAGTTATCTTTCTCGGATAACAGCAACATCGAGTCAGGTGCCGCATGGTTCAGCCCGTAGCGCCCGCGTTCAATGGTGAAACCGTAACGTGTGGAATAGGCAAATTTGCAGTATTTAGCTTCGGTATTAACGAAGTTATTTAGCTCAAGCTGCCCGGATGTCAGCATCCATAAGTGGTTATCCTGATGAACCAGAATTTGCGCAGCGTGGGGAATGCTGTGTTCTGCTTCACGGGCGGGTAGCGGTAATTCTTGCCCCTGCCAGAAGGCATCGTTTTCACCTAACGCCAGCACCAGCATGGTTTTCAGCCCCCAATACGGCGAACCCGGCGCGTTGTAATCTTCCGCCATAATCAGGTTGGGATAGCTGTAGCCCACGCTCAGCACGCCATCGCGGTCAAACAGCGGCTGTTGCAACCACCAGCGTAAATGGCGCAGAACGATGCCTTTCACCACGCCCGGTTCGTAAACCTCAAGCCCGGCAAAAGCAGCGGCACTCCAGAATGCGGCTTGCGCAAAGCGATAAGTGAGGCTGCGACCGAACGGAATGGCCGCACCGTCATCCGCGAAGAAATGGATAAAATCGACGGCAAATTCCGTAGCGCGCTGGAGCAATTTTTGGCAGCGCTGCGGATCAACGTCGGCCATTAATTTGGCGTAGATCAGCCCGTAAAAATGAAAGCCCATCGAAATGTAGTAATCACGCGGGCGGCCTGGGCCATCTGAATACCAGCCGTCGCCGAGGTAATAATGTTCCATGGCGGCAAAATGCTTTTCCAACGTGTCGGCATTGTTTGGCATCCCGCAGTGGTGGAAACCGACCTGCACCAGAATCGGGAAGAAATGCCAGTTGTTGTCCGGGATATCGTGGTTTTCGCTCTGCTTCAGCCATTGCCAGAGATGGTATTTCTCCTGCTCGTTAAAGTGCGCCAGCAGCGGTTTATGCGCTACAGCCAGCATTAATCCGTAGGCCGCCATTTCCACAATGCGCTGATCGTAAGGAGCCACTTCGCCCCAATATTCTGCGTGGTCAGGATTAGTACCGTTTTTTATTGCCTGGATATAAAAAGAGAGTTGCTCCGGCTCGTACCCTCCCGCCAAAAGTGGCGTCACGCCCCATAACAAGCGCGAGAAAGTTTCCATATTGGCAATTTTTTGCCCGTAATGGGCAGTGAAATTTGCCAGGTCGACACCACTGGCCTCTTTTTTAAAGAATGGCGAAACGGCATTCAATAATTCATTCACCAGTTTATGCAGATCATCCCTGCATTTTAGAGGGTTGTTCAGGGTAATATGTTCAGGTTGCACAATGTCCTCCCGCTAGACACGAGAATAATCTAAGTTATTGTTATTCATAATTTGTGCACGCTAGTTCAGCGCGTTGATGCAAAGAGTAGTCGCTTTTATTCCTGGCTCAGAGTGAGCCGCATCACAAAACTAAACCGTTATTTCACTTTCACTGGATTTTTCTAAATCGAAGGGCAATAAATTACAAATCATGGCGTAAAAACTTAAAATTATTGTCCTGGAGGGGAAATGAGCGAACAGCAATTTATGGAGCGGATTACGCTTGATAGCCAGGTTATCTCATTTCATCGTCTGCGAGCCTCCAGCGCGCAATATTATCACTGGCATCAGTGTGTCGAGTTTTTATATATTTCAAAAGGATATGGCATTGTGGTGGTCGATAATCAGCATTACACCGCACGGCCTGGGCGCTTATTTATCTTCCCGCCCTTCCGTTTGCATAAGGTTCATGTCGATGCCAATGACAAAAACCAGTATCACCGCACAACCATGCACATTGAACACTCTTCTGTTATCAGTACATTGCATGGTTTTCCACGCCAGCAGGCTCAATTTTCAGCCCTCGCCGCCAGCAACGTCCCGGCACAAATTTACGATTTAAGTGAGCAGGCCAGCTACATGGAAGTGATTCTCGAGCAGTTCGACAAACTCGACCCCACGGAGCACTCCACCGCCAGCGATGTTGCGTTTATGGTGATGCAAATTATGGCCTTCCTGCCCGCTCAACCGCAGCTATTGATCCCGCAACAACAGACTGTTGCATCCCGTATCATGCAGTGGGTTGAGAGTAACTATAGTGAGAAGTTTTCTCTGGATGAGTTGGCGCAATCCATTGGTTTATCACGCAGCTATACCTCCAGGATTTTTCGTCAACAAACAGGCGGCAGTATTCATGAGTATTTGCTGACGCGGCGCATAAAGAAAAGTTGTGATCTATTGCGCACTTCACCATTAAGCATTGAAGCTATCGCCCTGGAGGTAGGGTTTATAGAAGTTACCTACTTCATCACCTGTTTTAAAAAAATGATGTCCCAGACACCATTGCAGTATCGTAAACGGTCACGGGCTCATTCAACTGAAGGGCTCAAAATATGATCTGACACAATAAACCACCTCATAGTGGATTAATTATTCAGTGTTGAATCACAGTTTTTGTCATTTCATTTAAATTATTTAAAATAGACAAATCAGGAGGTAATTATTTAATTAGTCTTTTTTAATATTTCCTGTTGAATAACTTTGTAAATAAGAATGAAACGCCAGAATCAACTGTTTTATTGATAACCCTAAAGGGGTATTATTTTTTACAACGCAGTCAGGACGCGGATTCACAGGACATGACATGGATACAATTTTATTGTTTTATCTCTATACCCGTCATATTTCATGCAATACAAAATTCTAATCCTAACCCGATGTTCCGGCTAAATAAGGAAATTATCATGGCAACTTCCGGCATGGTTCAAAGTCTCAACTTACAGATAAATCGTGATTTTTATTCCTCAAATCTGTATTTACAGTTGAGCCACTGGTGCTCAGAAAAGAGTTTAACGGGCACGGCTAATTTTTTAAGAAACCAGGCTCAATGTAATGTTACGCAGATGATGCGTATATTTAATTTTATGAAACAAGCGGGCGGCACTCCCATTGTAAGGGCGATTGAAGCGCCACAAAGCGAATGTGACTCTTTAGAAACACTATTTGAAAAAACAGTTGAAGATTATCAGCAGCGCTGCGCCACACTGACTAAATTGACCGTTGAAGCAACAGCATTGAAAGATTATTCAACCCTCACGTTCCTGAAAACTATGGATCAGGAACAACAAGACGAAGGCCTGTTGCTCAACACTATTCTTGAAGAAGTACGTAGTGCTCATAAAGCCGGATTGTGTATGAGCCAAACAGATGAGCACCTGACAAATTTAGTGAATCATCAACAACACTGAGTCTCATTGTGTCGGGTAATACAGCGTTTATTACCCGAGCGACAATAAATGTTGCTGGCGCTATTCCGCCTTAGTCATGCACACCACATCAACTGTTCACGTAAACTGAGCGTGTCTTCCGGGAAACTAGCCAGCACGACTTTATAACGTTCCGTCTCTTTTGGATATCCCCGCATGGATTGCAGTAACAGCCGCAACGCGCTGTCCCAGACGATGCCCTGCAAATCACTATATGGCCACAAATCGGGGTCTGCGATAAATGGCATCAGATAATCGATACCAAGCTTCACGCTCCTGCCATCTTGTACGGCATTCCAGCGGTCAAATTCGACATGTTCCGCATAACGATTAAGCAGCAGATGGGCTTCAAGGTTAAATAAGGAGTAATGGAATGGCACCGGACGTTCCAGCTCCATCGTCTGTTTACCTTCCTGATCGATTTGCGCCGCCATTCGTTGGGTAATGCCCTGCTGAATAATGCGTGCCACCAGCCCTTTGTCGCCATAAAACAGTGCATTAGCGACACGTTGCGCATCATACCAGGTGCCGTGGTTGTTATGCCACACGTATTCAGAATGACCCACATCGCTGTAAAACATCCAATGGTTGAAGTCCCGGAACCATTGGTGCAAACCAATAATGTCATCGGTATCCAGTACCCCCGCAGGGCTAATCAAACCAATAGTATCAATTACCATCCATAACAGGCGTGTATCGATTAGCCCGGTACCGCGCCCGGAAACAATACCGGGGATCGCCTGGCCATAGTTCAGATGCGGGTTCATACGCGTTTGTTCGTCAAGGAACCAGCACTTGATTTGCTCTGCTGCAGCCTGGGCATATTTACGCTGCCCGCTAAAATACCAGGCCAGCCCAAGCGTCAAACAGCGTTCGCACATGCGGATGATGCGCGTGGTGTCCGTGTCATTATTCTGGCATTGCGGATTAGTATGTCCGTCACGGCGAATATATGGTAGGCCATTTGGCCTGCGCGGATTAGGCCACCAATACGTCCCCAGACTGTAATAATCATGAGGATCACCGCTCACCGGGCGTAATTTCTTATGCACTACACTTTCCGGTGGCTGCCCGCGAAGTTTATCCGCTTCGCTAACCAGACGGCCCAGCGCCAACTGCAAAGGAGAAAAAGGCTGCTCCAGGCCACGGCGGGCATTCTCAAGACACGTCTCATCCAGGGTGTACAACTTCATCTATCGCTCCTTAATGGCAAGCTACTCGTTGCCCGCTTTCGGCATCAAATATATGAATACCGGTCAGTTTGGGTTGTAGCCATACCGTTTCACCTTCCTGAACATTTAAGCGTTGCTTAAACACCGAGGTAAATGAACCGCCTCCAGTGTTGCAGAACAATTGCATATCAGAACCGGTGTTTTCGATGGCGGTAATGGTCGCTTTTAGTGCCCCATTACCCTCGCCTTCTTCCACAACATTGACCTGTTCCGGGCGAATAGCATAAACCACTGTCTGTTGCGGTTTTACCTGCATTCCCGGCGGCAAGCTTAGCAGGGAGCCATCGGCGAGGCGCAGCATCATTTCACCATTTTGTAGCGTGACTTCACCTTTTAACTGATTGATTTCAGGAGAACCGATGAATCCTGCCACGAATAGATTTGCCGGACGGTCATACAACTCCAGCGGGCTACCAACCTGCTCAATACGCCCTTCACGCAACACCACAATCATCTGTCCCATCGTCATGGCTTCAATTTGATCGTGAGTCACATACACCGATGTCGTTTTCAGGCGGCGGTGCAATTCGCGGATTTCCCCACGCACCTGGGTGCGGAGTTTTGCGTCGAGGTTTGAGAGTGGTTCGTCGAACAAAAACACCTGTGGATTGCGTACAATCGCACGCCCCATTGCTACACGCTGGCGCTGGCCACCCGAAAGATCTTTTGGCAAACGGTCGAGTAAGACACCTAACCCCAGAAGATCGGCTGCGGCCTCAACTTTACGGCTGATTTCTACTTTTGGCAGCTTTGCCATTTTTAACGCGAAGCCCATATTTTCGCGCACGGTCATCTGCGGATAAAGTGCGTAGCTCTGGAATACCATCGCAATATCACGCAGTTTCGGCTCAACGTCGGTCACATCTTTTTCGTTGATGGCCACCTCACCGCCCGTTATCTCTTCAAGTCCGGCAATCATGCGTAATAACGTTGATTTACCGCAGCCGCTTGGACCCACCAGCACACAGAACTCGCCGTCAGGGATAGTGAGAGAAACATCTTTAATGACATGTGCATCGCCATAAGATTTACAGACATTCTTCAGTACAACGGAACCCATGAAATTCTCCTTATCCTTTGACCGCGCCGGACATAATCCCGCGGTTGAAATGTTTTTGCAGACCGAGATAAACGATGATGCTTGGCAACATCGCCAGAAGCGTAATGGCTATAAAGATGTTTGGGGTGATACTTTCATCAGTGCGCAAGCTGCCGAGAATCACTGGAATAGTATTCAGGCTGTCGTGATTGACGACTATTAGCGGCAGCAGGTACTGGTCCCAAATCATGATGAAGCCAAACGTTACCACCGTGCCAAGAGCAGGTTTCACCAACGGCAAAATGACGTGGAAGAAGATTTGCCATTCGTTCGCCCCATCGATGCGCGCGGCCTCTTCCAGCTCTTTGGGAATGGCGGCCATAAATTCACTCAGCACGAAGATGGAAAATGCCCAACCTACTACCGGCATGATCATCCCGAGATAGGTGTTATAGAGCGACGCATCAATCAGCGGCAGCTTCCAGTTGATTATCATGTACAGCGGAATAGCGATTACTTCTTCCGGTAACATCATGGTGGAGAGGATCACAAGGCTCACCAGCGAAACACCGATGAACTTTTTACGCGCCAGGGCATAAGCTGCAAGCGCACTCACCGACACCTGCAAAATGGTGCCGACAAAAACGACAATCATCGAGTTAAGCAGATATTGCCACACGCCAATGTCGTTCCAGGCGAAGATAAAATTCTCCAACGAAAACTCATTAGGCCATGCCAACAACTCGCCCGGTTTGACCGGTGCCCCGCTAAATGCCGTAGCAACAATGCCCCAGAATGGCCCAACGAATACAATCAGCAACAAGCCATAAATCATCCAGCGGCCTGCGGTATCCCAACGTTTACCTAACATCGGTGGCTCCTTAATAGCGGGCAATGCGCTTTTTCAACGTAAGGTGACAAATCGTCAACAGCACAGTGAAGGCGAATAACAGGAACGACACCGCCGAAGCATAGCCGTAGTCAAATTGCTCAAACCCGAGTTTGTAGATATGGGTCATGATCATTTCTGTGGAGTTTGATGGCCCACCGCCGGTTGTGGCATACACTTCTGCAAACACGCGGAACCCACGAATAAAGGAGAGCATCAACACCACTGAAATCGCCGGGATCATCCCAGGCAGCGTGACGTAACGCAGACGGTTCCACCAGTTCGCGCCATCAACGTTTGAGGCGTCATATAAATCGCGACTAATGCCTGCCAGTCCTGCAATAAAGATAACCATGTTGTACGGCACCGCTTTCCAGATATGCAGCAACATGATGACCCACAGAGCCTGGTCTGAACTTGCGAGGAATCCCTGGTCGGCAATACCAAACCAGCTCAGGATATGGTTCATCACACCGTTAGGAGTTGGGTTAAACAAGATTCGCCACATTTCGGCGACGATAGCCGCACTGGTTACCGCGGGCAGGAAAATGGCGGTGCGGATAAAACGCAGATGGCGAGCGGGCCCTTCAAGTAACATGGCGAGGAAAAATGCCAGTACCGCTCCAACCACCATTGTCACCACGACATAAAGGAAGGTATTGAACACCGCCGAATGCAGTTCGATATCGGCAAACGCACGGGCAAAGTTGGCAAACCCAACCCATTCATCTGGTTGATTGAAGTTCACCTTGTAGAAACTCATCACCAGGCCTTGCAGCATGGGAATAAATTTAAACCAGGTGAAGATGACCAGTGCCGGGGCAAGAAATATCCACGGCACCAGATTCCGTTTCTGGCGGGAAGTTAACATCGTAATTTTCGCTCTTTTGCAGTTAAGTGGCGGATGACACTGCATTTATCCGCCCTACGCCTGGTTTTGTAGGGTGGATAAGCGCAGCGTCATCCACCGTTTGTCACCAAACTTATTTCGCCAGCACCTGCTGTTTATCAAGCTCGGCATTGACCTTCTCATTGGTCACTTTCAGTTCGGCTGCAATATCACCATTACAGTCAGCCAGAATACGGTTGAAGCCATCGGCGGTTATCTGACGAATTGGCGTCCAGTTAGGCACTTGGGGCACGTAACGGCCGTGTTCAGCGTAAAGTTTGGCGAAGGTTGCCCAACGCGCATCGTCGTATACAGCCTGGATATCAACCTGTTTATTCACAGGTAAGCGCACTACCGGTATGTGTTTCGTGCCTTTGCCCATACCGATTTCCTGGCCTTCCTGGGAGATCATAAATTCGATGAACTTCCGCGCGGCTTCTTTATTCTTGCTACTTTTCATCATGAAGACGGTGGTGCCTTCGGCAAGAGTCGCACTACTTTTCGGCCCTTCAAGGGTCACGACTTCAAACTTGTCTTTGCCGGGATCTTTATCAAACAGCGCAATGTGATACGGGCCGGTGAAAAACATACCAGTCTGGCTTGAACGGAAGGACGGGATAATGTCTGCGGTTGTCGCATTGATAGCACCTGGCTGAACAACTTTGTCGCACAGCATTCCTCGCATAAATGCCAGGGTTTCAGCGGCAGCAGGCTCATCAAGCGAAGCTTTGAATTTACCCTTGCCTGATTCGCGAATGAAATCACCCCCTGCCTGCCATAAAAATGCGCTCATAAACCAGCTGGCATAACCACGCGTGGTGGAACCCGGCAACAAAAAGCCGTAGGTATCGTTTTTACCATTGCCGTCCGGGTCTTGTGTGGTAAAGGCTTTTGCCAGCTTTGCCACATCGCTCCAGGTTTTGGGCTCAGGCATACCCAGTTTTTCACGCCAGTCTTTGCGGACAAACAGCGCAAAGGTTTGGGCAGAAGTAGGCACCCCATAGAATTTCCCGTCGGTGTAGCGAGTACTTTCCCAGGCTGTAGGATAAATATTTTCGCCCCCTGCAATGGATTTCGGGTCTATTTCATCAGCTATTCCGAGTTGGATGAACTGGCCAATGGCTACCGCATCGTTGAAGATCAGATCGGGCAATGCGTTGCCCGCAGCGGCACGTGCAAGGCGCTGTTCAAAGTCTGTCGTAGCATTAAAATACTCAATTTTAATGCCGGTCTTCTTCTCAAAAGTTTCAGCCTCTTGCTTGTAAATATTTTTAGAGTCATTGCTGGCACGGATCCAGACATTTAGTGTTTCAGCTGCAAATGTTTGCGAAGCACTAAAACCAAGGGCAGAGATCAGTAATACGGATTTTAATTTTGTGGAAAACATTTATATTCACGTCCTTATTTTAAGAGATTTGATTATTGAGAAAATGGAGTGAAGCAGATTATTTCGAGAATGAAAAAAGGCTGCGGAGTAATTAAATAGAATGCATGAGGTAAAAACAACGGGGCAAAACAGAAATAGCGTTTCATAATGCAGAAGTGTGCTTCAAGTCACGCAGCAAAGTGTGTCAAAAACTCAACTTAAAAATATAACCATTAAATTCAATTATTTACGTAAATAAAAAATACGAATAACATTTAAAAAATATTTTAAAACCATTGATTTACGTGACTCCCACCTCACTTTCAGAGGCTATTTACCCTTGAAAGCGTTAATTTGATATGAGTCACATAAAAATTCATTCCGTCTCTTACACTGCGCACTCAGCATTATAAATATTATTTCCACTCTTATATTTTACGAAATTAGCAGTACCTCTATAGGTATAAATAACCTGATATTATTCCATTGGTGGACGGAGAAAATATGCGCCCGATGAAACCTATTTTGTTGTCTTGCATGTCATTACTTTCGTTAGCGGTTGCTAGCGTATTAACCGCATCGCCACTGTACGCCGCCGATGCACATCCATTGCAAATTAAGCTTGATGATTTACGTTACAGCCAACAACAGCTTGCGGCGAGAAACCCTGCGTTTCTTGGCGCGTATGAAAAGCTTATTGCCGAGGCTGATAAAGCGCTGGGAAAACCACTCTACTCAGTTATGGATAAGACCCTGACTGCCGCAAGTGGTGACAAACACGATTACTATAGCTTCCCTCCATACTGGTGGCCCGATCCGAATAAAAAAGATGGTCTGCCTTATATTCGTAAGGATGGCCAAACCAACCCGGATGCCAACAGCGACGCCACGGACAAAAAGCGCCTGGTGAATATGAGTAATGATGTTTGGACACTGTCGCTTGCATGGCAATTTACCCAAAAGCCAGCCTATGCCGAAAAAGCGCGTGACCAGTTACTGAACTGGTTCATTAATCCTGACACTCGCATGAATCCTAACCTACAACACGCTCAGGCAATCCCTGGGATTAATGACGGACGTGGAATTGGCCTCATCGATAGCCGCGCATTGGTGGAAGTCATCGATGCCGTGGAGTTACTCCGTCCGGCTAACGTGATTAGTGATGATGAGTATCAAAAAATTAAACAGTGGTATGGCGATTTCTACCACTGGATGACGACCAGCCAAAATGGTTTTGAAGAAGATAATTGGCACAACAACCACGGCACTTACTTTGATTTGCAGGCAGCGTCTTTTGCACTGTTTAGTGGCGATCTCGCTGCGGCTAAAAAGCGTCTGCAAATCACCCAACTGCGTCGAATTCCCGCTCATTTCGATAGAGATGGCCGCCAGATGGCAGAAATTGAGCGTACTCGTCCCTGGCATTACAGCAATTTCCATCTGGAAGCCTATAACAAACTTGGCCGCCTTGGAGAAATTGCGCAGGTGGATGTCTGGAACTTCACCCTTGATGACCGAAGCCTGCGTAAAGGTTACGCCTATGTCGCCAATTATGTTCACAGCGATAAGTCATGGCCGTGGAAAGATATCGACAAAATGGATGATAAGAAAGCGCTAGTGAACATAGTCAGTGCGGCTCGTGCATGGCCAGATGACAGCGCCTTTGCCGAAAAAGCAAAATGGCTAATGGCAAAATATCCTGATGATATCTCTCATCTTATTACCCCATTAAAACAACACTGAAAGAGAGTAAGGATCGAGCGATGAAGCAGTTCACCACGCAACAACTTATTCTCCTTCGCCAACGCATGACCCAGAAGCCTGAAATAGTGGAGCAGTTGATTGCCGAAAATACCGTGGTGCTTAACAACCCGGTCAAAGTACCGGAAACTGCACGGGCAACCTGGAATCTTTACTATTTCTGCCCGGATCACGGAGTCAGACTAAAGTGGGAGCGTCACACCCCAACCTCCCATTGCTGCCCGGTTGATGGGCAGTCGTTTAGCGGAGAACCCTACGACGGAGCCTGGTGGCGCGAGCTAAATGGGCTGAATGCCAAAGCCTGCCACCAGCTTGGCTTGTTGTGGCAACTCACAGGTCAACAAAGTTATCTGGATAAGGTCCGCGAACTGTTAATGCGCTATGCCGAGTATTATCCAGACTACGACATTCACGGCGGTATCCCTTACAACGGGCCTGGAAAAATGAACGCACAGACGCTGTGCGAAGCCAATTGTATGCTGGATTTCACCCTCGGCTATGATTGCATCGCTGAAGCTTTGTCCGCCCAGCAGCGCGAATACATTACTACTCGTTTATTACGCGAAGGTGCGCAATTTCTAATGGCCCATCGCACTGCCCAATTGCATAACCATGAGGTAAAAATCGGCTGTGCCATAGGGGTTCTCGGCTTTATTCTCGAAGATGAGGCCTTGCTGGAATTTGCGGTAAATGAACCGTACGGGCTGCGCTATCAACTTGAAAATGGTCTGTTTGAAGAGGGATTGTGGTTTGAAGGGTCCATTCATTACCACTTCTATGCACTGCAAGGATTCCTGGCATTCGAAAAGTTGGCAATTGGTTCGCACTGGAGCTTGCTTGATGAGTCTTACTATAAAAAAATGCTCAGCTTCCCTCTTGCGCTGCTGATGCCTGATGGCACCTTTCCACGTATCAATGATTGTATCTATGGCCAGGAAAAGCTCGATCATAGCCATCTGTATGAGTTTGCCTGGTATTACTACCAGGATGAGCTTTACGCCGCGGCGCTTAAGGCTATTCGCCAGCAGTATCCAGTACCCCATTTTGATACCTTTGTTTACGACTCACCACTGCCAGAAAAACTGCCAGAACTGATCCCTATCGGTCACCTACACGCCCCAAATTGTGGCCTGACTATCTGGCGTAACTCGCAAAAAAAACGCGCATTGCTGATAAAACACACGCCATTCGGCGGTGAACATGACCACTATGACCGCCTGAATATTCTGCTTTTTAATGGTGGTAAAGAGATCCTCCCCGATCTGGGGACCACTGGTTACGGCGCGCCCATGCATTACGCGTATTACAAAAATAGCGCCACCCACAATACGATCACGGTAAATCAAACCAACCAACCGCCTGCTGTCCCTGTGGTGCATCATTATTACGAAAGTGATGCATTTTGCTGGCTGGATACCGGAGTAGACTGGCGGCAAATTCCCCCGGATCTCGATAGCCACACGCGTGTGCAGTGGGATAGTGAAGCCTGGCGCGATGTGCGTTTTCGCCGTCGTTTACTGTGGCTGGATAACGCGATTATTGATATCAGCAATGTGCAAAACCCGCATAGCCAACAAATCGACTGGACGTTGCATCTTCAGGGAAAAGCGCTGGATAGCGAGGGAGAATGTGCGCAATTTAGCTCTCAAGGCCCGCTGGTGATGATGAAGGATGCCCGTTGCGTACAGTTAACCAATAGCCAGCCACGTCACTTTACCACCACTGATAATGGGCAAGCGTTATGGCTGTACGGTCATGGTGAGTTATGGCAAGGAAATGCTCCGGATAACCCGGCGGTTCAAGATCTGAGCTATCTGGTTCTGCGTAGCAAAGAACAAACCTCTCAGTTCGTTTGCGTCTGGGATTTTGACCATCAACAACCGATAACCGATATGCACGTCACACCGGATTCTAACGGCATGACTATCCAACTCAGACGTGGAGAAAGAACATTACTAATTGATCTTTGCGAAGAATATGCAGTACTCCCGCAACTTAAAACCTCGCACATTCCCTTTTAAATCTTTGGGCGGATGGTTCTCCGCCCAACTCAATTAATCGCTTAATTTGCTCAGTCGGCATAAACATCGTCCATTAAATTGTTAATTTTTTGTTATAATCAATTGTTTTCATTGAGTTTTAACAAATCCGATCTGCGTCTCAATGGTAATCCTTACAATCTGTAATGCTTTATGCGATAGAATTTTAAAAGGGATTGTCATGATTACTATTGAATTTATTGTCATTATTTTATGCCTGCTGGTCGGGACTCGCTTTGGCGGGATGGGGCTTGGTTTAATCAGTGGAATTGGGTTATTTATCCTGACTTTCATTTTTGGTCTCGAACCAGGAAAGCCGCCCGTTGATGTAATGCTCACCATTCTTGCCGTAATCGGTTGTGCAGCTACATTGCAAACCGCGGGCGGCCTGAATGTCATGATGCAGTTTGCCGAACGCCTGCTGCGTAAACACCCGCAACACATCACACTACTTGCTCCTTTCACTACCTGGATGCTGACGTTCCTGTGTGGAACCGGGCATGTGGTCTACACCATGTTCCCGATTATCGCCGATATTGCGCTTAAAAAAGGGATTCGCCCGGAGCGCCCAATGGCGGTGGCATCGATTGCTTCGCAGATGGCGATTACGGCCTCTCCGGTTTCGGTGGCGGTGGTTTCGCTGATTTCCATTATTGGGGCTAATCATGGCGTGGGTCAGGCGTGGGGCATTCTCGATATTCTCTGCGTTTCTGTGCCGGCATCTTTATTTGGCGTGTTAATTGCTGCGCTATGGAGTTTGCGTCGCGGTAAAGATTTGCAAGACGATAAAGAGTTTCAGGAGAAGCTCAAAGACCCTAAACAGCGTGAATTTATTTACGGCAGTAGCGAAACGCTGATGGACCAGGTGTTCCCAAAACAAGCCTACTGGTCTACGTGGATTTTCTTTGCTGGGATCCTGGTGGTGGTCTTATTGGGCGCTATTCCGACACTGCGGCCAGCTTTTGAAATTAAAGGTGCGCTAAAGCCGCTATCAATGAATCTGGTTATCCAGATGATGATGTTGATTGCGGGTGCCGTAATGTTGATAGTCTGCAAAGTAAATGCATCCGCTATCTCTAATGGCGCGGTATTTAAAGCCGGGATGGTGGCGATTTTCTCGGTATTCGGCGTGGCATGGATGAGCGACACTTTCTTCCAGGCGCACCTTGAAGAGCTGAAAATGGCGCTGGAAGGGGTGGTGAAAAGCCATCCGTGGACTTATGCCATCGTACTGTTCTTGGTTTCTAAACTGGTCAATAGCCAGGCTGCTGCATTAACCGCTGTGGCCCCAATGGGATTGATGCTGGGTGTTGAGCCGAAAATGCTGATTGCCTTCTTCCCGGCGTCTTACGGCTACTTCGTATTACCGACTTACCCTAGCGATTTGGCGTGTATCGGCTTTGACCGTTCTGGCACCACAAAGATTGGCAAATTCATCATCAACCATAGCTTCATTTTACCTGGGTTGATTGGCGTAAGCTGCGCGTGCGCGGCGAGTTATTTGCTGGTGATGACGTTCTTTTAAGCGTAAATCACCCATTATAAATGGGCGATTTAACGGATGGAATTAGTGCGCTTCGTTCTGGGGCGTAAACTTCAACTCAATCAAGCTAATCGCTTTCTGAATTGCGCGGCGGGTCACCGGATCTGCCGCTGCCGGATGAGTGGCGAAATCAATGGTCTTTAATTGATTAGCCATTTTTTCGCGCACTTCTACCGGTGCAATCACATCAATTACATCCAGAATTTGCTTAATCACCAGCTGGCATGCCACCACATCGGAAACCAGTTCCTGGTCGGCAGATAATTGTTCAGACATCATTTCTCTCCTGTTTCGCAATGGGCGACATAGTACATTTCTGCACGCTGAAACGGTATCGGTAATCGACATTCATTACTTTATTCGCGAAGAGAATTTTGTGGTTTTTACAACAGTATTTTTATGGTCACACGATTAGAATGCTGCCAATAGACATAAGGGCAGAACAATGACAGAACATGAAAAATTGCTGGCGGGTTTGCAATACAACACCCGGGATCCTGAATTGCTCGGGATGTATCACAACGCACGGGCGATAACCAAGCAATTGGCACAGCTGGATTCTCATGATTTTGAAACCAAACTTACGCTGCTGCGGGAAATGCTGGGTGGTTTTGGTGATGAAAGTTGGATTGAATTACCGTTCTGGTGTGACTACGGAAAGCACGTCACCATTGGCCGTAATTGTTTTATTAATACCAATGTGGTGTTTCTTGACTGCAATACCGTGACAATTGGCGATAACACGTTGGTGGGGCCAAATGTTCAGTTCTACACCCCTGTACATCCACTGTCGGCGAAAGAGCGCCTGACCGGAAATCCCGATTATCCATTCCTGACCAGCGCCAAACCGATTGTTGTTGGCAGCAATGTCTGGATTGGCGGCAATGTGGTTATTTTACCCGGTGTGACAATTGGTGATAACACCACCATTGGCGCGGGAAGCATTGTCAGCAAAGATATCCCTGCGGGTGTGCTGGCAATGGGGCAACCATGCAAAGTAGTGCGGGAGCTTGAATAAGCCCCCGCGATTAATCACTTCTCTTCAAATAACCAGCAAGCCACGCGATGGCCGGGTGAAATCTCTTGCATCACCGGGATTTGGCTTTGGCATTTATCCATCGCCCTTGGGCAGCGATTGCAGAATTTGCAGCCTGGCCAGTCGCTCATAGCACCTGGTAATTCGCCTTTAATGCCACCTTGGTCAAGCATTTGCACATGCGGATCGGCCACCGGGATTGAGGCAAGCAGTGCCCTGGTATAGGGATGCGCCGGCTCTGTATATAGAGTTTCAGCCGGTGCTTCCTCAACCAGAGTGCCAAGATACATCACACCAATTCGGTCTGAAATATGGCGCACCATGGACAGGTCGTGTGCAATAAACAGATATGTCAGCCCCAATGCCTGCTGCAAGTCCTGCAAGATATTGACCACCTGCGCCTGCACGGATACATCCAGTGCCGACAGTGGTTCGTCGCAAAGTACAAACTCAGGATTTACTGACAGAGCTCGGGCAATACTTATACGCTGCCGCTGGCCACCGCTAAACTCATGCGGGAAGCGGTTTAAGTGTTCCGCTTTTAACCCTACTTTTTCGAGCAGTTCGAGTGTGCGGGTTGCGCGCTGTTGTTTACCATAACCGTGGATTTTCATCGGCTCGGCAATTAACTGCGCGACAGTCATGCCCGGGTTAAGCGATGAGTATGGGTCCTGAAAAATTGCCTGCATGCGGCGGCGCAACGGTTTAAGTTGCTTATCGCTCATCTTTGCAATGTCCTGGCCTGCAAACTCAATTTCGCCATCGGTAATATCAAACAGGCGAAGTACGCTGCGCCCAAGTGTTGATTTCCCACACCCAGACTCGCCAACCAGCCCGTAGGTTTCACCTGGATAGATATCGAAACTCACGCCATCAACAGCTTTCACCGGTGGCGTTTTATTAAACCATCCCTGTTGGCTATGGAAATATTTGCGTAAGCCCTTTACACGGACTAATGGCTTAACGTCCTGCATTATTCACCTCCGAATCCCATAACCAGCACATTGCCTGATGACCCTCTCCGGTTTGGTACATCGGAGGCAGGGTGCTACAACGCTCCATGCGCTGCGGGCAACGATCTGCAAATGGGCAACCAGGTGGTGGGTTGAGTAGCCCTGGTGGCGAGCCTTCGATAGGTGACAAACGAGCGCTTGCCTCGCCTGGCCGCGGCAACGATGCCAAAAGCCCGCGAGTATAAGGGTGTGCTGGACGGTAGAAAATATCCTCCACGCTCCCCTGCTCCATCACAAGCCCACCGTACATCACTACCACACGTGAACAAACCTGGGCTACAACCCCAAGATCGTGTGTGATGAGCATAATTGCGGTGTCGGTTTGCTGTTGTAGTTGTTTTAGCAGGCGTAAAATCTGCGCCTGAATGGTGACATCCAGTGCGGTTGTTGGCTCATCAGCAATCAGTAACGCCGGGTGGCATGAGAGTGCGATAGCAATCATCACGCGCTGGCGCATACCGCCACTGAACTCGTGCGGATACTGGTTGTAACGCTGCTCCGCATTACCAATCCCCACCTGTTGCAGCATGGCAATCGACTTTTCTTTGGCCGCTTTTTTGCTGAGGTTCTGATTGCGAATCAGGATTTCGCTCATCTGCTTACCAATGGTCAACACCGGGTTAAGTGCCGTCATGGGATCCTGGAAGATCATCGCAATATCGTTGCCACGAATATGGCGCATTTGCTCGGGTGTTTTACGAGCTAAATCTTCGCCCTTAAAATGGACATGGCCGCCGACGACTTTACCGTTGCTACCCAACAGTTTGAGCACTGATTTACAGGTAACACTCTTGCCGCAACCTGATTCACCCACAATCCCTACCACTTCACCGCGTTTGACTGCAAAGCTTACACCGCGCACCGCCTTAACTTCCCCTTCACGGGTGAAGAAGGACGTTTGCAGGTTATCGAGTTCCAGTAAGTTATTCATCGCGGTTAGCTCCGGGCTCAAAGGCAGTACGTAAAACATCGCCCAATACGTTAAAACTCAGCACCGTCAGCAAAATAAGGACCCCTGGGAACATCGCAAGCCATGTTGCTTCACCAATAAAGGATTGCGCATTGTTAAGCATGCTTCCCCATGAAGCATTTGGCTGCTGCACACCAAGTCCGAGGAAGCTCAGCGTCGACTCCATCAGGATTGCTGAGGCGATATTCAGCGTCGCCGCAACCATAATGGTCGGCAAAATATTCGGGATGATATGGCGCGCAATAATGATTAACGGATGCTCACCACACGCACGAGCGTACACCACATACTCACGCTCTTTCACAGACAAGGTTTCAGCACGCACCAGGCGCGACATACTCATCCAGGTCAAGGCGCTGATAATCAGGATGATATTGGCGATACCGGGCTTCAGATATGCGTTCAATACCAACAACAGGAAGAATGCCGGGATCGACATTAAAATATCGACTACCCGCATCATCAGGTTATCGATTCGTCCGCCAAAATAGCCGCTAACAGTGCCTACCAGCGTGCCAATCAACGTTGAAAATATCATTGCCAAAAAACCAACCATTAACGAAATCTGGCCGCCGTATAAAGCGCGAGTGAAATAGTCACGTCCGTAGTCATCAGTTCCGAACCAGTGTTGCGCATCCGGCGGTGTGAGCCTTGCGGTCAGTGACATCTGGTTTGGGTCCCAGGGACTGAATGTTGCCAGTAATGCGGCAATGCTGAAAATGACCAGAACCAGAAGTGATAATTGAGCTGGACGATTACGTTTCAGGCCATGTTTAACTTGTTGCCAACGTCTACTCATCGTCTTACCTCAACGCCTTAATGCGCGGGTCTGCCACGCGATATAACATGTCAGCCAATAAATTGCCGACGATAAGCATCGCTGAAGAGAGCATGATCATCGCCATGATTAACGGGTAATCCAGGGAGGTTATCGACTGGATCCCCAACAGCCCCATGCCTGGCCATGAGAAGACGCTTTCAGTCACGTACGCCCCCACCACCAGCTCGCCAAAAGAGATACCAAAGAGTGTAATAACTGGCAGCAGTACGTTTTTAAGGACATGACGGAAAAGGATTGAACGACGTGTCGCACCGTACGCCAGTTGCGTTTGCACATAATCAGCCGACAACTGCGTAATAGTGTTGGAGCGGATATAACGCACGTAATTGGAAAGGTTATAAAAACTCAGTGCAATGCACGGCAAAATACCGTGACGAACCACATCAAGCCACGAGTCTTCCATACCAATTGTTCGCATGCCCATACTCGGCAACCAGTTTAGCTGCACCGAAAACACGGTTATCAGCAAAATACCAAACCAGAAGATAGGCACCGAAATACCGATATAGGCAAACATATTCAGGAAGTGATCAAGCCAGCGGTGTTTGTAAGCGCCCGCCACTAAGCCCAGCGGGATAGCCAACACCATAGCCAGAATCAGTGATGCACCCATCAGGCCAAGAGTTGCGGGAATGCGCTCGGCAATCATAGTTAACACCGGGCGATGGTAAATTAGTGAGTAACCCAAATCCCCTTGCAGCACGTTTTTTAGCCACAACAGGTATTGCATAAACATGGGCTTATCGAGCCCCATGCTATGGCGGATACGCTCGATATCCTCCGGGCTCATACGCGGAGTAATATAAGCCTGCACCGGGTCGCCGGGTGCCAGTTTGACCAGCAGAAACGACACCAGCGAGATGAAGAACAGCATCGGCACCAGTTGGGCCAGGCGTCGTACTAACACATTGTTCATACTGCTTTCCAAAAAATAAGCCCCCGGAAGGGGGAAAACTGTAGGGCGGGTAGCTTACGTTACCCACCCTACGACTACCTCATGGCAGTGTGCTAATTATTGTTGATAGATCTTCGACCAATCCTGGAACATATATACAGGCTTAGGTTCAGCCTCTTTGGTTCCGGCAAAACGTTTATCTACCGCAACAACCGCATTGGTGTAGGCAATTGGGTACCATGCCATGTCGTTTGCAACCGTCTGCTGGATTTGCTTATAAATTTCAGCACGTTTGGTTTTATCAGTTTCAGTTGCGCCCTGGTTCCACAAAGCATCGAACGCTGGGTTTTTGTAGTGAGCATAGTTATAAGCTTCGTTGCTCAGGTACAAAGACTTATAGCCATCAGGTTCCATACCCATGATGTAGCCACCCAGACTCAGCTCATAAGAGGTATTTTTCATATCCAGGCTGCGTTGGGACATGGCGTTAGCATCCAGTGGCATCAGCTCAACCGCAATACCCACGTTTTTCAGCTGCTGTTGAATATACAGCCCCATGCTTTCCTGCGTTTTATTGCTATTGATGTAGGCGAGGCGCAGTTTCAGATCCGCAGGGGCGCCCGCTTCTTTCAACAATGCTTTCGCTTTTTCAACATCGTACTTGTAGGTTTCAACATCGTTGGTCTGATACAGCGTGTCTGGCGTCAGAATAGATGCGGCAGGTTGCGCATATTCCAGCGAAGAGAATGCAGCCTGAACCAGTTCATCTTTATTGATGGCATAAGCAATGGCCTGACGCAGCGCCTTGTTCTTCATGCTGTCGATATTCTGGTTAAACGTCATATATGCCAGACGCCCTTCCGGGTAGATAACGAAGTCAAATTTACCGCTACTTTTCAAACGATTGACATCCTGAGGGTCAATCATCTTCATATTGATTTCGCCGTTTTGCAGCGCAAGATTGGCAGAGTTGCTGTCTTTAGCGAAACGGTAAGTTACTGTGTCAAGCTTTGGCTTGCCGTTCCAGTAATCATCAAAGCGTGTCAGCGAGTAATATTGCCCGGCGCGATATTCTTTGAATTTGAACGGGCCTGAACCGACTGGAGTATCGTTTTTGGTGCTCTTTTCCAGATCGCCACTGTCATTAGCAAACACATGTTCTGGGATTGGGTAAATCTGTACCAGCGTACCTACAAACGCAGCACTCACCTGTGGCAGAGTAAATTTCACTGTCAGGTCATCAACTTTGCTGACCTGAATTGGCTTGTCGCCGTACACAAACATGCTGCGGAAGAAGCTGTGCTGTTTCTCATCAAGCAACTTGTTGAAAGTGAATACCACGTCGCCTGCGGTAATAGGCTTGCCATCTTGCCATTTCAGATTCGGTTTGAGTTTTAAGATGTATGAGAGGTTATCTTCTGAAGGCGTAAGACTCTCAGCCAGAGCCCATTCAATTTTATCGCCATTGAAGCTATAAAGCGGTGCGTATAGCGTCTGCATGATAGTCAGCGTAGTACGGTCACTGGCATACAGCGGATTCATCGCTAACGGATCGCCAGTGGTCACGCCAACAATTAAATTGCCGCCATCCAGGGCTGCTTGTTTAGCCGGCGCAGGAGCAGTCGCAGTTTCAGTTTTTGCATTATCACAGCCAGAAAGGGCCAGGGCCAAAGAGGCAAACAGCGCAGATAACAACAGGGGTTTACGCATTTATTCACGGACTCCATCTCAATTAGAGACCGCATAGTGCACCAGCCATACCCACAATGTAAATAAGTGTAAAACGCATAACGTTATGCGAAAAAGTGCTAAAGAAGAAATTGTGGATATAAAGATTAATATCGTGGTTAAAAAGGCAAATTTCAGACATAAAAAAACCTGCCGCAGCAGGTTTTTTTTCAAGCGGGCAGATTAAAACATGCCAGCCGGCGGTACATCTTTAAAAGTCTTGCAGTATTGCTCGAACATACTTTTCAGAATTTTGCGCATTTTCATTGTGTGCTCCGGTTTTTTGTTTTGCAGGTGTTGCTCGTTATGCGGCTAATAATATGACATCCGTCACACAAATCAATAGTTTTGTGATGCGCATCACACATTTTTCTTGTGGATTTTACATCTTCTTCACACAAAATGGCTTGCATATCCACGACTTAACTGGTTAATTGGCTCAATAATTTTTTAAAACATTATTTTAATTTTGAATTTCACTCATGACTAACTCCCCTTCTCCAGCCGCAAAACGTGGCATTTCAGGAATGGCACTCCTGGTCGCTGGCGCTTTTTTTATGGAATTTCTCGACGGGACGGTCATTGCCACCGCGCTGCCGGAAATGGCCCGAACTTTTGGTGTTGATGCCGTTGATCTGAATATCGGTATGAGTGCCTACTTGTTGACTCTGGCGGTATTAATACCCGCCAGCGGCTGGATTGCGGACCGATTTGGCGCACGTAAAGTTTTCACCCTCGCACTCGGGATCTTCACTTTCGCCTCGGTACTGTGCGGCATTGCCAATACGATTGAGCAGTTTGTCGCGATGCGCATTTTACAGGGAGTCGGTGGAGCGCTAATGGTGCCTGTCGGGCGGTTGGCTGTGCTGCGTACAACCCCTAAACATTTACTGATCACCGCGATTGCCACTCTCACCTGGCCCGCCCTGGTTGCCCCCATTATTGGCCCGCCATTGGGCGGATTTATCACCAGCTACGCCTCATGGCGTTGGATTTTCTATATCAACTTGCCACTTGGGTTAATTGCCATGGCGCTGGCGTGGCGATTGATTCCCGATATTCATGACGACGACCGTCGTCCATTTGACGGCATTGGTTTTACCGGCACTGCAGTGGCAATGATTAGCCTGGTGTACGGCCTGGAAATGCTTGGGCAATCGCAAATTAATGTGCTGCCAACTGTGAGCTTGCTGGTATTAGGTGCAGCGGCGCTGTGGTTCTCACTGTGGCACTTTAAACACGCTAAGCACCCGATGATTCGCCTTGATGCTTTAAAGGTGCAGACCTTTGGTGTGACAATGTATGGAGGCTCTTTATTTCGTACATCCATCAGCGCAGTGCCATTTTTATTGCCGTTACTATTCCAGGTCGGTTTCGGAATGGATGCTTTTCAATCGGGTTTACTGGTGCTGGCAGTCTTCGCCGGAAATCTCGCGATGAAACCTGCAACGACATCATTAATTCGCGCATTAGGGTTCAAGAAATTACTCATTATTAACGGCCTTCTGAACGTCGCTTCTCTGCTGGCTTGTGCGTTTCTTACCCCGCACACCGCAATATGGGTGACCATAGCGATACTCTTCTTTGGCGGGATGTTCCGTTCGATGCAGTTTACAGGCATAAGCACCCTCGCCTTTTCAGATGTGCCATCCACGCAAATGAGCTACGCCAACACGCTATTTAGTACCGCAACGCAGCTTTCTGTAGGGCTTGGGATTACGCTTGGTGCGATAGGGATTCGTCTGGGGGAGAAAGTCAGTCAGTGGCTCGATTTAACCGCAATTCCTGGCATTTCTATTAAGATTTCGTTTGTGATGATTACGCTCATTTGCCTGGCAGGTTTGTTTGACCTGCTGCGTTTACCACACAATGCGGGCAGCAGTGTGTCGAAAAAACACTAACCCGGTCGCTGGCCTCAATTACACTTAACGATAGGTCAGGTGTGTGAGGCCACTATGAAACGCTTATCGATATACTTACTTATGATGTTGTCACTGATAGGGTCTCAAGCTTTTGCTGTTGAGATCCAACCTCTTAACAACCCTTCTTTGCATAACCCTTATCCAAAAACCAGTGCTGTGCAGCGAGACTGGCCGGAGCTGATGCCGGAGCAAGGAATAAACAGTAAACATTGGGATGAGCAGCATATGGCTGCCGAACATCAAAGATGGCCACAAGAGCCAGTTCCACATTTTAGCGGGCGAATCGAAGGATGGCGCTAAAAGCGCCACGAGTTAAAGCGGTGTTGGCACAAAAAATACGGCCAGCAAAGGCTGGCCGTAAGCATGACTAAAAGAGATTAAGCAAGGATTTCGCGTACGAACGCTTCAATCTCTTTGTTCTGGCAGTTTTCGAAGAAACATTTCTGGAAGCGCTCGCCGGTCACCGCAGTTTTCACCAATTCACGGTCGATAGAACGCAGGGTATCCAGGTAGTTTTCTTTAACAACTGCAGCTTTAACCTGGTTCAGGATACCGGCGTTACGAACCTGTGGTTCTTTACGCTCAATCGGGTAGCCTTCGCCTTTACGGCCAGTAAATGCTTTTTCAAACATGTAGCGAACGTTGAGCTCAGCACCCCAGCCGAAACCTTTAGCGAATGCCAATGACAACGCGTTACCGTTGTTGATTTGTGAGAACAGGAAAGCATCAGCAGGATCCAGGCAGTAGCCACAAACCACACCTGGGTGGATGTTCAGAGACATCATTGCGCCCTGACCTGTGCCGCAACCGGTCACAACGAAATCTACAGCTTTAGAGTTCAACAGGATACTGGCCATAATACCGAGGTGGATGTAGGTCAGGTGGTGATCCTGCTCATCGCTCATACCTACGTTGTAAACCGGGTACTCTTTCTCAGCAGCAACCGCTTGCAACTCATTAAGAATGATTGCATTTTTGCCAGCCTGACTGTTTTCCATCATCAGTGCTATTTTCATTTCCGTCTCCTGATTGGGTCACGGGATTTCCCGCGGTGAATAGCTTTGGTATGCACTAACGATACTAGCTCACAAACACACTTTCAAATTTAATGAAATTTTGTTTTAAAAAATTAAGGTGCGCTCACACTTCTGCATTCGACTGAGAGCATTCCCACATTTTCAGGCGGGTTTAGCGATGCGGAACATCGCCACAATATCGTTAAGCTGGTGCGCTTGTTTTTCCAGCTCCACTGACGACAGTGCAGATTGATGAACCAGATTGACGTTTTGCTGAGTGACCGCATCCATCTGTCTTACTGCAACCCCCACCTGCCCAATACCCTGACTCTGCTCACCCGAAGCATTGGCAATATCGCCCATAATATTGTTCACTTGAGTGACCGCATTCAGAATCTCCCCCATCGCTTCCCCCGCCTTCTTCACCTGTTCAGAACCAGTATGAATGTTATCTACGGACTCTTTGAGCAAGGTTTCTATCTCTTTCGCCGCCACTGCACTACGTTGCGCGAGATTACGCACTTCACTCGCTACAACGGCAAAACCTCGCCCTTGCTCACCGGCCCGTGCTGCTTCAACGGCAGCATTTAACGCCAGGATATTGGTCTGGAAGGAGATGCTGTTAATCACGGTCGTGATATCGACAATTTTGTGAGAGCTACTGGTTATTGTCTCCATCGTGGTCATCACTTTTTTCACCGACTCCCCGCCGTTAACTGCCGTCTTAGTCGCATTTTTTGCCAGTACGCTCGCATGGCTGGCATTTTCCGCATTCAGCGTAACCGTGCTGCTCAATTGCTCCATGCTGGCAGTCGTTTCTTCTAACGCTGCGGCGAGTTGCTCAGAACGAGAAGACAATTCGTTGTTCACCCCAGCCACTTCCGTGGCATTTCCGCGAATGGTGTGGGCACTGGAACGAATATTAGAAACGGCTTTTTCCCAATTCGACTGCATTTTTTGGATCGGTGAAACCATCAGACCAATGCAGTTACTGCCTAAATCAGGTAATTGAGTTTCGAGTTCACCACGCGCAAGAATATGCATATGTGCGCGAATATTCTCGACCGGTTTCACCAGGCAGAAATAAAGATAGCGTTCAGTTATCAACGTAATAGCAATGCTTGCTAACACCGAAGCCCCGAGCAAGAAACGAACGATACCAATCCACTTTTCTTGTTGCGCATTCAGTACCAGGTTTTGCTGCAAATCATGCAAAAACCACAGCGCTATCCCGGATACACCCAGCCACGCCACCGATGAGAAGATCAGTATCAGCACCACCATGACGCGGATTTTGATATTACGAATAAACTTCATGTGTTGTATTTTCCTGGTGAAATAATAAAAAGTATTTCCTGCACCAGCTGTAGTCACCTCAGCTCCGTTTATTCGGTTTTTGTATACCAATACTGAGAGTAGACCGTGCATTACCAGTATTGTCGGCACGATTCAGCCAAACTTGATGGCTGCTGTGATCAAAATTTAATCACCCTATAAATATTGGTGATGCCCATTTTCAATATTACAAAGCACTAAAATTTATGTTAGGAAAATCCATTTACCTCGCCCTAATTAAAATTAAACAGCATTATGCTGTTGGTCATTTTTCATTTTTGTGCGTGCTAAAATCATTAAAAAGTCATTCGAGCATCAGCATAATGAAAACTGTTTATTTAATTTTAGCCACGGCGTTATTAGCTGGATGTACGGTGAATAAAACGCCTGTGCCCGTAAAAAGTAGTGAAGTGGTGGGCGTGGTTCGTTTGGGATTTGACCTCGCGCCATTACAAACGGCAAAAGTGGATACTTATGTTTCGCAATCAGCAGCCAGCCACCAGTGCCAGCAGTGGGGTTACATCGCCGCATACCCTTACGGAGAGCCAATCAAAACCTGTACCCTGACCAGCGGCTCCGTCTGCCTGAGCCAAAAAGTGACGCTTGAGTACCAGTGTCGCGGTGTGGGAATGGAGCGGTATCTGAAAGATGAGAGTGTCGTTCAATAATAGAACAATTATCTTTACGGCATTAACATTAGGGTTGGTTAAGATTTATCTTCTGGCCCGCAAACAAACAGTAATAATTCTTATTTTCAGAACGAATTAATTATAAAAAAGAAATAATATTAACAACCATTCTCATTACAATAATATAATTAACAATTCCTTTGCATTATAGAAATAATAAAATTAAAGTAGCGACATTGTTAAATATACATTCTTGTGGAGCGCACCATGCTAAAAGCTGAAATGATCGAAAAACTTAACGAACAAATGAATCTTGAGCTTTATTCCTCCCTGCTTTATCAACAAATGAGTGCCTGGTGCAGCTACCATAGCTTTGAAGGGGCTGCCGCTTTCCTGCGTCGCCATGCTCAGGAAGAGATGGAGCATATGCAGCGTCTGTTTGCTTACCTGACTGACACTGGAAGCTTGCCACGCATTAATGCGGTCCCGGCACCAGACCATGATTACTCATCTTTAGATAACCTGTTTAACGCCACTTACGAACATGAGCAGTTAATTACGCGCAAGATTAATGAATTGGCTCATGCTGCGATGACATCTCAGGACTATCCAACTTTTAACTTCCTGCAATGGTATGTTTCTGAACAGCATGAAGAAGAGAAGCTGTTCAAGTCCGTACTGGATAAATTAAGTCTGGTTGGAAAAAGCGGTGAAGGTCTGTATTTCGTAGATAAAGAGCTTTCTACCCTCGATACTCAAGCTTAATAAAATATTTCCGGCAAGTATATTTTGCACTTGCCGGTTCTCCTTAACTAAAACTCTCCCTTTCCCTTCTGTAATCCCTGACAATCACTTTTCTGCTGAAAACCTTACACTGTGGCGGATATCAGTTAAGCGTCTATACTCCAAATCAGCACCTTCTTATGGCAGTTTTTCTATGGCTACTTGCTGGGTGCAATGAGCTGTTCCACACATAGATTGTTAAGCAATATTTATAATAATAAGCGTCATGTTTTTCCTGTTATTTGCAATAACTAATATGGACAATATGATAAAATGTTAAGCAAAAACAACAAATTAATTAGAAAGCTATTTTTCCATGAATCATGGGATATTATGATCATCAAAAATAACTCTCATTCTTTCCCTGAAAACACCCTGGATATTCTAAATAATTCACAAGCAAAATTACTTAAGAAAAAATATACCTTCCAGGCAGATCCTTTTATTATAGAAAAAGATAATAAACTCTACCTTTTCTATGAAGCACTTAGCTTTCTAAATTCTAAAGGCATTCTCAGATGTCGGGTTCTTGACGATAATCTTAATGAGATTCAGGATATCAAACTAGAAGGGTTTGATGAGTTAAAGTGCCATTTATCCTTCCCATATCTTTTTTATCTTAACGATAATCTGTTTATGATTCCTGAGTCTTCAGAGCGAAAAGAAGTGATACTCTTCCAATCCACTGAGTTTCCCACTCACTGGGAAAAGGTAAAGGTGCTAATTTCTGACGCTGAATTTACCGATAATATATTCTTCACTCTAGATAATACCTGTTACCTCATTTCTACTACGCTGAAAAATGAGATGGTTATTCATACAGCAGATCAAATCCTCGGTGAGTGGAAAAAAATAAACCCATCTTTAACACTGTGCAACCACCATCACCGTGGGGCCGGTGCTTCTTATTTTATCAATGATAAGAAATATATCCTCACTCAAGAATGTACGGCTGACTCTTACGGAAAATCCATTTTCATCAAAGAATTAACAAACCTCAACCCACTGATTTTTGAAGAAAAATTGGTGGCGCACGTTACACCTGAAATCAACCAAAGCGCAGGTATTCACACGTTAAACTTTTCGAATAACCATCTTGTTTATGACACCAAAAATTGGGTATTCAGCCTTTTATCTCCTTTAAAAAAGGTTCTATTTAAGGCTTGGGTTAAATACCGTAAAAATCGTTTGCCTGAATAAACATAAGAACAACCCGTCGACCGGTGCTACGCTTTCAATAGTTGACAGTAAATTAAGCACCTAATACCACACTAGTTTTGTAATATTTATCTGGAGATATTATGGCAATTCTTGTAACCGGTGGTGCTGGATATATAGGCTCACATACTGTATTGGCTTTACTTGAAAGGGGTGATGACGTCATCGTTATCGATAATCTCTCTAACTCATCTCAAGAATCTTTAGACCGGGTTGCAGAGTTAACAGGAAAAAAAAACAACTCTCTATGTTGCTAATATTTTAGATAAGAATGTTTTGAGAGCTATTTTTTTAAAACATGCGATTACTGATGTGATTCATTTTGCTGGTTTAAAATCTGTTGGCGAGTCAATTAAAAAACCACTGGAATATTATGAGAATAATGTTTCTGGGACAATAGTGTTACTTAGTGAGATGCTAAATGCCGGTGTTAATAGCCTCATTTTCAGTTCATCTGCCACCGTCTATGGGAATCCCGAAAAAGTTCCTTTGAGTGAAGATTGCCGGACCGGTGGAACCACAAACCCTTACGGCACATCCAAACTGATGGTTGAGCAGATTCTGCGTGATTTCTCCCTCGCACAACCGGAGTTTCGCATTACCTGTTTGCGCTATTTCAATCCGGTTGGTGCTCATCAATCGGGGCGAATTGGCGAAGATCCTAACGGTATTCCAAATAATCTGGTTCCCTATATTTCGCAAGTGGCAATCGGCAAACTCGAATATCTGTCGGTATATGGCAATGATTACCCTACACCTGACGGCACAGGCGTTCGCGATTATATCCATGTGCTGGACTTAGCAAGTGGTCATCTGGCGGCATTGGATCATCAAAACAAGGATTCATCTTTTAAAGCGATTAATCTGGGTACTGGTGTGGGTTATTCCGTCATTGACCTTATTGAGGCATTTGAAAAAGCATCTCAGACAAAGATTAACTATAAGTTTGTGGAACGCAGGGCCGGTGATATTGCGGAATGCTGGTCAGATTCATCTTTAGCAAAACAATCATTGGGATGGCAGGCCACGCGAACGATTGATGAGATGATGCGTGACACCTGGAACTGGCAGAAAAATAATCCGAATGGTTACAGTTCTTAGTATGGCGGGACCCATGAATGGGCCAAGTATTACCAACGCATATGCAGCTCGAAGTATGACGGGTATTTACACTCTGAGTCTGTCTTTCCAGACTCAGAGCCAATTAATTACTGACATTTAACTTAGAAATCCGATACCAGCTATCACCTCGCTTCCCTTCGTTAGCCAGATTAATTCTCGATTTCCCCGTCCCATCCAGCATTGCCACTTCGATATAATACTGCCCGTTAGCCACCGTCGAAGGTATTGGCAGTTGATAAATGGTTGGTCGCTTTCCAGGTAACCAGGTGCGAATATCATCACTGGTTTTCCCCTGAGCAATGACTTTGTTCGACTCGTTGACCACACGCCATGTCACGTCATATTTCAAGTAAATGGGTGCGATCCCGTCATTAGTCCACTGGCTATTTAGCGTCAGGATACCGCCTTTTGCGACAGCAGAATTATGGCTCAATGATACTAAACGAAAGCGATAACCCAGTTTGGTCAGCGCCCGGTCGACAATGCTGCGATACTCTTTTGGCACCGCCCGTGACTTCAAATTAATCGTACTGGCGTGTTGTGCGATGGCCCAGTCAAATGTCCGTTGTACTTCGGCAAGAGTGTAATGTTGCTCGGTTTTCCATTCCGGCATGTACCCGCAGATTTCAAAACTCACAGGCGCTCGTTTCCAGGCATCATTAAAACCGGAATACGCAGCTTGAGCCGCCTCTAAGCGCTGCGGATAATCATCTTCCATCAGATTCCAGGTCGACGAAAAGTTACGCCAGTCGCCCAGACAGTCAGCCCGCCAGCCTGCGCCCTGCTTCACGGCGCTGACCAGATTGTCGCCACCGGCAATCAACATAATTTTCGGTGTTTTTGGAAACGCGGCAAAATGCATTCTGACGTACTGTTCTAATTGCGCTGGTGTGTAGCGTTTATCGAGCGGTTTCAGTGAGGGGAAATTGCTGTTGTGCCACTCTCCCCACGACCCCACCATGCCAATATCAAGGTATGCCAGGTTTTCATTTCCGTCGTAGCGCTTGCCGAAAGCATTGAGCAAACGCTGGCTATATTGGAGAAATACGGGGTCATCCAGATTGGGAGCGAAGGTTTTTCCGTCTGAAGTCCAGACGCCCTTAACTTTTTTAATTAACCAGTCAGGGATTTTTGAATCGCTTTCCGGGCCATCGAGCGCCATAAAGCGCAGCCCAACGTTCATCGCAGGCGTGTGCATCGCCGCGAATTTAAAAGCGTCGTCAACCAGCGCGTAGTTAAATTGCCCTTCAACCGGTTCAAGCTCGCTCCAGTAGAAGCGCTCGTATTCAATGCCAGGATTCGGGTAGTCTGCCTCAGTGTGCTGCTCTCCATAACCCTGGTGAAAACTGGCAATGCCCATGCCGGGGTTGGTGAGCGGACCAGATAGCGCCATCGGTGTAACGACTGTCATCGACTCAGCCAGTACGGTTCCCGGTACGACCATGCACATCAACGCTATAAAAGTTTTAATATTCATGAGACTCCGTTATCCGTGGTGGGTTATTGACCCAAAAGCTACTTGTTCCTCAGACTGAGCCACCAGTCCCAAATCCCAACATGGAAATCATGAATGAGATCAATGCCTACTGCAGACTTGATCATATATAGCGTAAGTAACACGCAGAGCGTTGCGAACAGCAAGCCAGAAAGGATCAAAATCGTCACGACGATGCGCACCAGTGTTGATTCTTTACGTAGTCGCTTGCGGAAATCTCGCCCTAGCAAAAAGACCAGATAATAGCGCGTGCCAAAAAATGGGAAGCTCTTGCGGATATCGATGCGGTGACGTGACGACAACGTGACTGAAACTATCGCATCTTCTATGTCCTGCTTTTGTTCAGCAGTCAGTTGTGCCTGGGTTTGCTCATCAAGCACTTCATAAAAATGATCAAGTATGAGTGGGCGTCTGGTTGAATTGCTCAATTTTAACCTATTGATTTGTTTATTGAGTGGTACACATTGACTGTTTTTCTGGCAATTTCAAGCCAGTTATAATTTCGCAGGAAGTCACTGTAATCGGTACTGTTGAGTACAACTCTTGTCTTAATTTTTTCGGCTAACTCAGCTACATTGCCAACTTTAAAATAGGCTTCAGCTGGCAACCCTACTTCCAAATTCGCCGGAATATCACTGACCACAGCAGGCAGTGAATACGACATTGCTTCAAGCAAAGCTATCGGCAATCCTTCGTGATACGAAGGCATTATAAACAGCTTAGCCTGGGAAAATACCGCCTTCAGTGCATCACCTTTTAAGAAACCGGTCAAAATAACATTCGGTGTTTTTATCGCTAATTGCTTCAGCTGCATACTGTAGTCAGAAGGATGGTCCGCATCACCAACCAATACTAATGTCTCTGAGACACCAGATTTTTGGTAGGCAACAATTAAATCATGTAACCCTTTTTCTTCCACAAAACGCCCTACCGCTACAAGATAGTTCTTAGGTTTTAATGCGTAGCGATCCAGTGTTTTACTGATGGTTTCTACTGCCAGCGGTTCCGGAATATTAACGCCGTTGTAGATTAAATGTGCATCCATACGCCTGTGTTTTTTTTGGATCAGCTGATTAATAACCTCGGAAATAACAATGACTTCATTGGCATAATTAACGGCAAGCTTTTCGCCAATCAGTAAAGTCTGTTTTGCAATGTATCCCCACTTCTGGCGCTCATAATCAGGGCCATGATGAGTAAATACCACTTTCTTGCCCAGCAAACGCAGTAACGGCACGACAAGCCCTGGGCCAATGGCATGAACATGAACAATTGATGATTTATCAAACACGGTGCTAAATGCTGCTAAAACTGAATGGGCAATGGCTTCTAAAGAGCGTTTTTTCGGTGCCCAGAGTGCGCGAGTTTCGATATTTTTGTACCGAGAATGACGGTAATCGACATAAGGAGCACGAGCGATAACACAGATATCGACATCAAATTGTTGTTTGATCGCGGGATAGAGATTTTGGCAATGCGTCTCTACCCCACCTAGTACATCAGGAATTCCACGAGTGCCCAGAACCGTAATTTTCCTGGTCATGTTATGGCTTACTTAACAGTTCTTGATACAGATTTAGTAATGCCTGAATATGATCGCGCATTGCATATTTACCGCAAAGGCGATCATGGGCATTTAGCCCCATGCGTTGGGCTTTTTCTGGATTAATGGCCAAGTCATCAAGTATATCGGCAAGCTGTTGCGAATTTCCTGGTTCGAATAAGGCCCCATCAACACCATCCCGGATTTGTTCAGGTATTCCGCCAATGCGTGACCCAACAATTGGCCGCGCAAAAGACATGGCTTCAAGTACTGACATTGAGCAATTTTCATTACATTCCGAAGGCACAATAATCGCACGCGCGTGCTTTATCAGATTGTCTAATTCTTCACCCTGATGTACAAAACCAAGAAACTCAGCATCGGGATACTTCTCAATCAATTCATTGTAGATAGGACCATGGCCGACAATTTTTAGTGGTATTTTATTACGCATCATCTGATGCGCTTGCGCTAAGGTTTCAATCCCTTTTTCAGGGCTGATACGACCAACAAAAAGCAAATAGCCTCTATCTTCAATATTATCAAATGGTTGGCTGTCATCAATGCCATTAACAATAACGTCAATGCGCGAATTGGGTAATGTGTGCTTTATCACCCCCCGCAAAAATTCACTAGGAGAGATAATAACGTCAATGGCCTGATAGTTTTTTGCAATATATTGCCAGGTTGCTTCTAAAGAAAGTAATAAACTCTTAAATGCCGAGCCTTCATAGCAACGATATTTGAATGCGTTATAGACGGCACCGTTGATACAAGCATCACACACTTTGCCATCGCGCAACATCGCATATGAAGGACAAGCAATTTTGTAGTCGTGAGCAGTTAACACCGTTTTACAACCAAAATCACGGGCAACTTTTATAATTGCAGGTGTTAGCTGATGATAGATATTATGAAAATGAACAATATCCGGGCGTTCTTTCTCCAGTAACGCTTTCATTTTCTTGCATGCTTCAGCGTTATGAATAAAATTTACAGCTGTTTTAACCCCGCCCAACAAGTTACCGCTTTTATGATAGTCAACATTACTGACAAAATATTCTGCATAATCTGACGGGAAGTTTTTCTCATGGTGCATTGAAAAATCAATAACTTCGATACCGGCCCGCTTCAGCATATCGCGCTCTTGAAAATAAACTGTTTCCGCGCCACCTTTGATGTAGAAAAATTTATTTACTAGTAATATTTTCATCATGGCCGCCTATTCATGAATAACTTTGCTGTCGGGTGGAACCATAGGATCTCGTACTGAGTGAGTCAGCCCTTTGACTAACCCAGCAGAGAGTACGGCTAAATTTATTACACTATACAACCCGTTAGTTAATGAGCGATTTTTGATCGCTTTCAGGATAATAAATGCAAGTAATGGCAGTAGAGCTACACCTACAATTTCAACATTGAATGTCAATATCGAAACCAACAGCAAAAACATATAAATGGAAAAAATAATCTCGTTTTTGACCATTCTGAAAACATGACTCAGATAGGGTCTTCCCCATGCACTGCGTAATAACTCACCTGTTGCCTGGTTATAGCCACTGCGCCAACGGTACATTAATAATTTAAATGTCGACATGTTATGAGAGGTGTGGCTGAAATAAGGAACATTAAGGCGATGTAGTTTATAACCGGCATGTAATAAACGCATCCCGAGCTCTGCCTCTTCAAAGGCATGCAGATTACGGTTGGTAAGATAACCAATTTTTTCAATTGCCACGCGACGATATAATCCTCCGCCCCCTAAATGATCGCAATCACCTATCGGATATATTTCATGTAGTCGTTGCTTGCGTGACTTAAACTCATAATTTGCCGCATCATCCATTTCAACGGTACCCGCAACGCCCGCATAATCTGGATGTGCCTCAAGAAATGTAACTGCACTATCAATAAACCCTTTTTCCAGTTCCATATCGCCATCCATTAACAGCAGATATTCACCCTCGCTATACAGATAACCTAGTTGATGCCCAACCCCGCAGCAACGATCCGCAGGCTGCGTTAAAGACACCACGGTCACACCTTTAGCGCTTGCTAATTGTTGAGTGTTATCGGTCGATAAGCTATCAGCTACGATGATTTTATGCGGATATTCAGCAATCTGCTGTTGGATACTATCGATGGTTTTCTCGATGCATTCAGCTTCGTTAAAGGTTTTAATACTCACTGTAATAAACGGTTTATTAGCCATACTATTGCTCCGCATAACGATAAACGGATCGACGAATCACCAGACTCGAACCCAGCGATAAATAAAAAATAAATTGCAGCATTGGGGTGATTGTGAGTATTTGGCTATAGGGTAGGCTCAATAAACAGCTAATCGCAAAAACACTAAAAGCAGGTGAAAAACTCAGTAACTGGAGGTCTTGCTGGTCTAAATTATCGCGTTCCAATAAGGGCTTAGGCTGCACGATTTTTAGCGTATAAATAATTAGGCCAATGAATAGAAGTGTTCCTACTGCACCAACTTCCCAAAGCAACATGCTCAAAGAGGTCGAATCCAGAATCAAATTATAGGTAAGGTTTAAAAATCCCTGCGAGACTATACTGCCGCTGTTTGTCGCATTCAGACCATAGCCAAATAACGTGCCAGAAAGCCCCCAAAGATCGTTATTTTTAAGCCAGAAAGTCAGTGTGGTAAAGCGACCAACCTCCCCTGATGGCAGAATATAATTGGGATCAAAAATGTAGTCTAACGAAGACAGGAAGACACTTAATGAACTCTCGGTTGGGTCACTACCAAATGCAGATGAATAACCAGAAGCCAGGATAATTATCGCAAATACAATCAATAGAGCCATGCCTGCAAAAATAAGCAGCAATGCTTTAAGATTTACTTTACTCATCCCTTTAACGTAGCTTGGCATTAGCCAAACCCAGCACATGAGTATTGGCGATAACAAGATAACAAACTTTACCTCGCCAACAATACATAAGCCAAAACCCAATATGATATGCAGTGCCATTGATTTAAATGTCGTTAGCCCATGCTTAAATTCAGAGATTTTCAACAGCATAATCAGCAGGCAAAACAGCCCCATTGCCGCAGTATTACCGCCGCCCATCGGGTCACCGCCGAAGGTTCCAACCACTGAATCCCATTTATCTTCCTCACCATACGCGGCCACACGCTGGGGAACCACAAACAACAATTGGTAAAGGACCAACGGGAATTGTGCGTAAAATACCCAGTATAAAGTTTTGGTTACACGGTAGACCTGCGATTCACGGCAGAATCCCAGTAACAGACAGAGCATAATTAGAGATAGTGCAATTTCATTTTTAAATCCGACAATCGCATCCGTTATCCCTTCCTGTAAAATTGTCGAGACGCCCGCCATGACCAGGAAGATGAGATAAAGCGTGAGCACGATTATTTCTTGCTTATCCAGCTGTAGTGCTTCGTAGCGAGTTTGCATGACCAATAGGCTAAACATCAGCAATGTCAGAAAAAAGGGGATCCACAGCACCGACAATACACCGGTGAAATATTGAACCACCCCACAAAACACCAGGGTAATTAAAGAGTAGGTCTGTAAATAGTGCCCTGTATTAATATTCATAATACAACCGGTCTATCTTTTAAAAGGTTGGCGCGTTTATTGACCTTCAGATAAATAAACGCATAGCGGATGAATGTTAGTACTGAGAACAGAATGATTGATGTGGCATAGTCATTATAAAAATAGGGTACAACAACAAACGAAATCAACACGATAGCCAATTGTTCAAACTGAATGCGCAAAAAGTAACGGTGAGAGCCAAAAATAAGCTCAATCACTGTCAGTGGGCAGATAGCCAAAGCCGGGAACAAATAAGGCAACATATATCGCGAGGTAGGAATTGAGTTAATCCAATCTTCACTAAAACCAAGGTGCATAACTATTGGATAGAAGATAAATACACCCAAGGTACAAATCACCCCCAGTACCAGCAACAGCAAGCGTACTTTTTTGTACTCGTCATAATTGAAGGTGTTATGTCTAAAATCGATAGACCATTTTGAAAAAATAGCGTTGCGAACGGCATTTCCAACGATCACCACCGGAGCAAGACAGAAGCGGCTGACAATAGAAAAATAGCCTGCAGTCAATGCTGAGAACCAAAAGTTAATTAGCATAATAGGTAAGTTGCCGTTTGCCATTGCCAGTACTTCAGCACTACCTACTTTAGTAATGTGATGAACGTGTTTATTAAAGAACGCCAGATTATTTCTCGGACTTAAATGCTGCAATGTCAACGAGCGCATATCAAACGCGCAAAGAATGCAGCCAATCGTCAGCAGCATCATCAAACCTGCCCATGCCCAATAGAACGCCTGGACATGTGTGGTGAGCATGACAGAAAGCACCACCACCACGGAAACAGATATTCTCTGAAAGACTAAAAAGCCGAAATTAGCCGTACGTAACGATAAGTTCTCCGATATCAACACCCACGTATTAGAAAGCGTGAGCAAATAAAGGAAGAAGATATTCTGGTCAAATAACCACGCAGTTAGCAAAGCATACGGCAGAGCAGTAATCAGACTTTGCAGTAAACAAAATACGACGTTTTGGGCCAGTTCATCATCTTGTTGCTTCGGAATCAAAAGTTGCGAAGCAAATGTGCATACCTGGGCACCAATCAGCGCAATACTGTAATTAAGTGCGTAAAGCCCTACCTCGGCCAGATCATATTTGTGAGAAATCAACCAAATAGAGAGCGCACCAATCAATTGCGAAATGACTGATGAACCAGCAATTGTAGACGCGCTCTTCAGTAAACTCATACCCGGCCTGTGCCATTCATCAGTTCGTTAGTTTGCAGGTTGAGTGAACGTAATCCCTCTTTGGTTTCCAGATTTTTATCAAAAACTTGATTGATGACTACGCCGATAACAACAGACTGATTGGTCTCGAGTTTATCCAGGGCCTGGATAATGTGCTCGGCCGGGGCCGAACCTGCTTTTAGTACGAATATCAGGCCATCTGTAACCCGACTAATTAACTGGCTATCCTGGCTCTGATTCACCGCTGAGGCATCGATAATAATGCGCTGATATTTGCTGCGGAGCTCACGCATTAAGTGCTCAAGATTTTCTGATGACAGCATTAGCAATGATGAAACCGTCGCATTACCACGCGCCAGGAAATCAAGATTTTCATTCACTTTAACAATCAAATTTTCGGAGGTGACTTCACCACGAAGCAACTCGGCAACACCTTGCGCGGAAGGCTTAGCAAGCTCGCTCGACAAACCCTCTTTATTGTAAAAATCCAGGTCGATAAGCAGAGTTTTTTGATCGAAGCTAAATGAGTTAGCCAACAGATTTGCCAGCAGTGTACGCCCATCACCATGGTCCGCTGATGTCACAGCAATCGTCTGAAGCTGCCGATTATCCAGCATAATATGGGTGCGGATACTGTGAATGATGTCGGCGTTGAGCGGATTATTGGAGATAATATCGCGGATTTGCGCACGATTCCCGAGCCCCTTATAGCGGCGAATCTCACCGAGTGGTTCGAGGTTCAAACGCTTCTTCACCTGGCTCAAGTTGTTAATCGTGCTGTCCATGGCGGCTTTCACAATGAAGTACATGATGCAAAATGCCAGCGCTAACAAGACCACCATAATAAACAGCAGCGATTTATTAGGCTTCGATGGGCGTTCAGCCGGTACTGCCGGGTCATACAATACAGCGTCCGCCTCAGTATAATTACTCGAAAGTGACTGCTCTTGAGTGCGTTGGTACAGCGTTTTATATGACTCTTCTGTTTTATCCAGCGCCAGTTTCAAACTGTTATAACCATCGCGCTTGGTGGCCAGTTTCTGGAATATCTCTTTTTGCTGATCTAACTGTTTCTGGTAGCTATTTTCATCTGCCAGCGCTGCTTGATATTGCTGACGCAATCCCGTTTCAAGCTCACCCAGCACACTATAGGTTTGATCCTGGATCGCCTGAACCTGAGCCTGAGCTTCCTGGATTTTGGCATGCTTAGGCCCATAGGACTTACGTAATTCATAAAGCGAACGTTTCGCCTGGATCAAGGCAATACGTAAGTCCTGAATTTGTGCGTGATCCGAAATTACCGGAAGAGAAATGACATCTTCGAGGGATTTCCCTGCCCCTTTACGAACTTCGTTATACAGCGATTCAGCAGCAACCCGGCGCTGGGTCGCATCAGCCAGACGGTTAGTCACAATACCTAACTGCTCTGTTTCAAAACCATCTACACCACGGAAGGTCAACAACCCTTCTTTATTAAGGTACTCATCAATTGCCTGCTTTTGTACGGCAATTTGTTTCTGCAACTCGTCCATTTTCTGCAGATTGCTTTCTCGAGCTTTCTGCGTATTGATACGCTTTTGCTCAGCCGTGTAGTTAATAAACGCCTGCGCAACACCGTTAGCCACCTCTGCTGCCATTTCTGGGGAAGGTGACTCATAGGAAATAGATGCCAGATGCGTCGTGCGAATACTGGTAATAGAAAGATTCTTCAGCATGGTTTTAAGAGCATTATCAATACGTTGCTGCTGATTTTCCGGGGTGTTAGCATCTTTGCTGTCTGATTTAACACCATTGAAATCTGGATTTTCATCCAGTTTCAGATTTCGAACGGCCTGTGTAAGCACAATACGTGACTGCATCAACGCGTACTGTGTTTCGTAGTAGCCGTTACGTGTCGAGTCATAGCCATCGACTTGCGGGAACGGTGAGACATTATCAGGCTGTGCCTTGACCAGCACTGTTGCCGTTGAGACATATTTCGATGTCATCATGTTGATAAGTGGCCAGGCAATCGCCCCTGCAATCACACCGCCGAGGAGGATTTTCCAACTGTTTCTTTTAATTTCCTTAGCAAACCGGGAGAAATCGATAGAGCTTTCTCGTTTCTTGCCATTTTCAACTATTGATAGTTTCATAGTCAGAAGAAGCCCATGCCAATAATCACGATATCACCAGGGTGAACGGAATGTCTTACGTCCACGTTCTCAAGCAATTGGTTTGTGCCTGCTAAGCGAATATTGATATCTTTGCGATCGGCTCTATCTGTAAAGCCACCGGCCTGCGCAATCGATTTTTCAACTGTGAGTCCAGGTTCATAGGAAAATCCATTCGGATTTTTTACCTCCCCTGAAACATAGTATTTACGGAACTCAGCAATATTCACCGTCACCATTGGATTTTGCAGGTAATCTCCTCGCAGACGATTAGTTAACTCTGCACTTACCTGTTCTGGAGTTTTGCCTTTTAGGGTGAGTTGCCCAATATAAGGGAAAGTAATAGTTCCGCTTTTATCGAGTATAAATTTCATTGTTAGATCAGGTTCGCCGTACACATTAATACTAACGGCATCACCTGCATCAAGCAGATAGCCTTTTGATTCAGAATCAGGATTATCCATTAGTGGCGGCTTAGATGCAGAACATCCTGCCAGAAGCACACTGAAAAATAAAAATACCCACAGTTTCATTATTTTCATTTTAAATCTGCACCTTAGCTGTAAACATAATCAGCGAATTGTCATAACCTAACGTTCTCAAGACTTCTCTGTCGTCGTCAGGTCCGATATAAAACGAATCGGTCTCTTTATTGGAGTGCAATGTATCTATCTGATATTTCAACTCAAAATTAATAGAGGGCCTAAAGTCATAGCTCATGGTGAAGGTGAACACACCATCTTTGTCATTTCTGTCCTTATCTTGCTTCTTATAGTCTTCCGTGGTGTATGAGTAATCTAACAAAGTGGAGAAACGGTCATCGAACCAAAAGTGTTGATACGAAATGCCGTACTGTGAAACCAAAATATATCCCCCCACTTCTGAAGGGTCTTTAATGCGTTGTGAGGTATGTGCTGTAAAAATAGATTGTTTAAGCGGTTTCCACTCACCCTTAATATCCCAGTTTAGCCCATTAAAATCCTGCGAGTTGGGATTGTTCTCAAATGTTTTATACAACCATGCCAGGTTCATATCGATGTTAGTTTTACCGGTAACCTGTGATTTTATTCCATAAAGCAAATAATATTCGTCACTGTCTTTTTCAGAAGCATGATCATAATGGATCTGGTTGGTAATAAAGCTATAACGGAAACGCGTTTGCGGTGTGTACTGGTCGAAAATTTCAGCAACGAGGCTGTTTTGATGCCATTCCTGCTGCTGAATATAGTTGTAAAAATCATTATCAGTATTCTGCACATCCTGCGTATTACCGAAACGAAGTTTTTTATAAATCAACGCAACTTCTGCTTTGCCACGCCCTTCAGGAGCACCGTAACTATAACGTAGTTCACTGTTTAATAAGTTAGTGCTTAATGGAGAATTAACGCCAAATTCTTGAAATTGCTTGGGTATAAAACCTTCCGTTATGCCACGACCACGGTCTTCATGTCCAAGAGCATCTTCAATATTTAACATGAGGCCATGCATTAACCCATAGCGCCACGCGCCATTGAAACGAAAGAAATGGTCGTTGTAATTATCAGTTGAATCATTGTTATAATTGCGATAATCACCTGAGTACATTAATAAATATTTATCCTGATACCGTTGGCCAGTTAAACTTAACTCAGGTGTAGCACTGATAAAGTTTGAACCAATAGCATCACTTTTATGTGGCTGATAAGTCACATTATCTTCATAACCATAATTCACACCAACGTTGCTCTGAAAATCTATACCCGCAATGCCGATATGTGATTTCGGTGTTAGGTCTGCCATGGCCGGCGGCGATAAAACCATTGCGGCAATAATAAAATATTTAATATGCATTTTTACCGACAAATCCTTTGAAAATAGTTTTTATAATAATTTTAATATCTAGCCATAGCGACCAGTTCTGGATGTATTCGATATCGTACTCAACACGCTTTTCCATTTTATAAAGTGCATCAATTTCGCCGCGATAACCGTTAATTTGTGCTAATCCTGTGATCCCAGGCTTAACTTTATGGCGAATCATGTAGTTTTCGACTTGCTTGCGATATTGCTCATTATGTGTGACTGCATGCGGTCTGGGGCCAACAATTGACATACTGCCCTGCAATACATTAAAAAACTGCGGCAGTTCATCGAGCGAGGTGCGACGTAAAAATGCACCAAACCGAGTGACTCGTGGATCATCTTTTGTTGCTTGTACCACCGTATCAGAATTTTCCATCACGCGCATAGTACGGAACTTCCAGACTTTAATTTTTTGTCCGCTCAAACCGTACCTGTCTTGCTTGAAAAATATCGGCCCGCGTGAGGTTAGTTTTATGCCGATACTAATCAGTAATAACAGTAATGAAATCAATAGCATAATAATGCTACCAAGAACTAAATCTTCGGTACGCTTAATAAAAGAGCCAAACCCTTCAAACGGAGAACTCAGGATGCTGATGGTTTGCAAATCATCGATAGAGCGCAACTGCGACATATGGGTACTGTAGGAGTTAAAATCGGGAACGATATAAGTATTAACCGTGGTATCTGACATCATCGACAAAAAGTGACGTATTCTTTCCAACGCTACGAGTGGTAATGCGATATAGATCTCATCGACCCTTCCCGCTTTGGCCTCATCAACAAGACCGCTTACTGACCCCTTAAAGGGGCTTTTGATTTGGCCTATAAGTGCGCTGAACCTTGATACATCACGTTCATCATAAAAAGCCAAATCCAATTTCATATCCGAGTATTCTTTAAGAAGTGCCTCTTCGACCGCCAGACCATTCTCTGTAACGCCCACAATCGCCACATGTATACTTTTCTTAACGGAGTATTTTAGAACAATTAAATGGATCAAATAGAGTAAAAAAAGAGGAATGGCATACCAAAAAAGTGTTACCGGGAAAAAACTATTTTCAAAAATTCTTAAATAGCCTAAAGAATGCAAGCCACCAGTTATAAACCTGACAAACTCAACAAAAACAATAGTTAAAAATGAGCACAGGATCAATCTTAGTTGACCACGTATACCCCATTTCTTTGGTTTATGCAGATAAAGTTCAGTGTACTCACCAAATAGTAAGAAAGAGGTAGAAAAAAGAAAGCTAAGCATCAAAACAGTACTCGCTGACTCGAGTGCTAATAGCAATGCGCTCAATATTAAAATCAAGTTTATAAAGAGAAAATCAGCAAGCTTAATAAATACTGGATACCCTCCATGGGCAAATTTCAAAGAATTTCTTGGCATAAGTAGACTCGTTATTCATTGAATTATCGTTTCTGAAATTTTCCTTTCCCGACCTAATTATATCATAGATGTAAAAAATGCGAGCGAGTTGTTAGAAAATGTAAAATTAAATGTTAGCTTCCCGAGTTGACTTAAGTACTATCTATATACGAGATAGATATTTGTTTTAATGGTGTTTATTGGGGAGCACATAAGTATATATAGCGATTTAAGCCATTTTTTATAGATGGGGTCAGTTGCAGTTATAAGCATTTTGCAGCAGCCAGACAGCACGCCGAATGCTGCCTGGTTATTAAAAGAAAGATTTTGTGGCGAGTAATTAATGTAAAACTTCCGACCCAGCCTCACGCATTTTTTGCCAGTAATGATGCAGTTGCAACGCAGCAGGACCAATTGCTGCCTGGCTGGCTTCATATTCTTGCTCAGTCATTTGCTCAAGCTTTGCAATATGCGCTTCATCACCATGTAGAGCTATCGTTTCCAACGCGGTTTCCAGTTGTTCTGGCAATACCTCCCAGTTACTCAGTTCAACACCACGCATATAGCCAAAACACCACTCTTCTACAATGGTGTATTCCTTGCCATCAATTTCGCGTAAACCAAATAGCGGCTCGAACTGATCCGGAGCATGACACAGTCGCTCTGCAATATCGTTCATATGCTGGCATGCGAGATCGTTAAAGCGTTGCTGCTCCTTTTCACTCTCCCAATGAGGCAATTGTGATTCACCGCCCCAAAGTGCAGTTTGCCACTGCGTGAGTTGAACCGTTCCAGGGGCAGAAAGAATAGCAGTGAGCATCCCGTCCAACTCGGACACATCCAGTACGGAATCATCGTTACCATACTGAGTGAGGGTATCATCCAGCCATTCCAATTCTTCTTCGTTTAGTGGCCCTTGATTCATACTGAGTTCTCCAGAGTTTGTGCGATTTTTAAGCCAATGTTGATGCAAAGACTCATACGATTGATTTCAGCCTGTAGTATGCCGTGATATTCCTCTAAGAATGAAAGATTTGTCAAAATGCATTCATAAAACTCCGATAACCATAAGAACAAAAATCACCCAAAAGTGATCTGCCGGAAAGGCTTATCATTGATTTTATTACCAGGGTGCTCAAGGTGGGAGTTGTCACCCAACTACACATAAGTGTGCGGGTGATAGATAGCCATAGCGCGGAATAGAGCAGCCTTCTCTATAGCACAAGTATCAGCAACAAAAATCGAGTACAATTATATAGCCCAAACTAAACAAGCTTTGAGTATAAAATATTCAAATACTCAAGATTAATTTATTAGCAATATTCACTGGTAATACTGACGTTAATATATGAAAGAATTTGAACCAGGAAAAATGATAAAGTTTTAGCACATCCCTATCACTTATTGAGTCTTCGTTGCACACGTGCTGGTGTAACTCATCAATCCAACATATCGAAACCATCAAATAACATTAACTTAACAAGTGACATTTTGATAGTTCTTAACTGCTTTTTTTAGAGTTGATGACCTTAAAAACTTATCACAAAATCTATTTATATTGATTCACTGAACATTTTGAACGATCATTTACATGATACAGAAATATCTCTTTCATCTGGTTGGGTGGATGGTTACGACGGTTTTACCGATCCGATTCAGAACCATTTTTTCACGGCGTATCACTCCTTCAAGTAGCAGTAAAGAAAATTTCTGATATTTCGAGCACATTTAATGTGTAAAATTACACATTAATTATAGCCATCTATAAAAAATTATTTAACAGAGAAGAAAGCATGTTATTGGCAGAAGCCAAAGATGATATTTTAATCAAAAGAATGATAGGCCCTTTGTGTATCGGAGTGGCATTTTTCTTCTTTCAGTTTCTGGCCGAGTCCCTTACCGCTCAGGAACAGATTGCAGATGCGACAATTCGGTTTTATGACCTTACGCTACCGCTGATTTCTGCTTTGCTGGTGTTATACAGAAAGAAGGCACTTCCCATCCTGGGGATATTTTTCCTTTATTCGATTTCTTGTCATCCGTTATCAGCGAAACTGACTCTAACGTCCCAGCTGCTGGCAGCACTCATCAGTCAGCTACTGTATTACTGGCACACAGGAAAACGTGGTACGGTCAGTTTTGGGCGAAGTCAGTTAACTCCCCGACGCATTGGTTGGCTTGTTTGCTGTAATTCTTTGTTATGTATAACTTTTCATCACTCACTTCAGACTTATTTTGATCCAGAATCAGCCACTGAAATTTTTACAGTACAGACTCTGATTAATCTGCAATGGATGATGAACTCTTGTATTACGGGTATTCCCTTTTGTTATCTTTTACTTCGGGTCTGCCATAAGCCTGCATGGGGACTTCAATATTTAAGATACGTAAAAGCATCAGTAAAATCAGGCCCATCCATTTTATATCAGGCAATCTGGTGGTTTTTACTGCTGATAATTATGTACTGCCTGATTTCAAAAAATCTCAATACGCTGCTCTTTACTGATTATTCTTTACTGTGGTTATTACCGGTAATGTTATGGGGGACAGTTCGTATTGGGCATGCTTTGGTGGCTCCTGTATGGGTCATCATACTGGCATTGCTGGGAAATTATATTGATGGATATATTTCAATAGCAAATACCCTTACAGATGCCAACCATCTGCACAGCTTAATCATATCATCCACAACAATTTTCATTTTCTCCCTGACCATTGTTGCAACAGGAGTGATATCTGCGCACAACCTAAAATACTCCCAGCATGTCAGCAGACTGTACCGCTCCGAGCCAAACACTGGATTGCTAAATTTTCAGGCTCTGAGTATGGATATAGATAAACACTCAGCTGAAGCATTATGCCTGATTCGTTGCCCTGAGCTAAATGAGCTTGAACAGACTTATGGTGTGGAGTTTCGCTTTGAATTTGTTAAAGCGTTAAGTTCGTATATAACAGGCTTATTGCCATGTTGTGGCCAGGTTTATTACAGCCCTGGTCATGGTATAATTCTAAGGCTAAACACGCTCCCAGACGTCCCCGTATTTTACAGATCACTAAGGGTTTTCCGCTTTCAATGGAAAACATCTATCCTCGGACTAAATTGTGGGGTGGCTTATACTAGTGATAAAAGAATCATCCGCAACTTATCAGAAGCAATAAAACAGTTAAACATTAACAGTTATATTTCCTTGTTGCATGGAAGACCGTTATCTCTGAGCCCGACGGTTCCTGGGGATAACATTGTTGAGTCAGGGATGATACGCGATGTTCTGCAACAAGCTATCGACAGACAATCGTTGTTGCTAATGGCACAGCCAATTGTATCTACTGTGCTCACCGCACAACCTGTTATCTCTGTTCGGGGTAAAATTCATTACCATGAGATCCTTATTCGCCTCAAAACAGCAGATGGTAAACTAATTTTTCCTGATACCTTCCTTCCCCTGGCACGCAAAGGTGGCCTGCTGCCTGCACTGGATATTACGGTAATTGAACAAACATTCCGCTTTATGCAGACAAGGAAAGTCTCAGACCCTGATTGTTATTTTTCAATCAACCTGACGCCAGAGTCACTTTACCAAACTGACTTTCTGGATAATGTCTCAACATTATTCAAGAAGTACAGCATAGCTCCTTACCGTATTATTTTTGAAATTATTGAATCTGAAATTCTTGATAATGACAATGTCTCAGACATCCTGAGAAGTCTGCGTAATGCGGGCAGTAAAATTGCCATTGATGACTTTGGCACCGGCTCCTCAAGTTATGACAGATTGCGTGTTCTTAATGCAGACATTTTAAAAATCGATGGTTCTTTTATCAAAAATATTATTGATGATCCATTTAGCTACTGTGCCGTTAAATCATTTTGCGAAATGGCGAAATTGAAAAATATGGAGATAGTTGCAGAGTTTGTTGAAAACGAAGAAATCGCGCAGATGCTAACTGAGATGGGTATCGATTGGTTACAGGGATACCATATTGGAAAACCTATCCCCGTTGAGCAAGCAGAGCTGTAGCTTTGTATTAAGCTAATTATCGCATTTGACTCAGAAACCGCTCAACAACCCGGCAGCCTAAAATCCTAATAGGCTGCCGGGCTGGTTTTACATTATCAGGCTGTGGTTTGGCGTTGATTGCAGCCTATGAGCACAAAACGTGAATTTCAGGCATAAAAAAACCACCCGTAGGTGGTTTCACGACACTGCTTATTGCTTTGATTATTCTGATGTTTCCCATGGTGCCCGGGGCGGGACTTGAACCCGCACAGCGCGAACGCCGAGGGATTTTAAATCCCTTGTGTCTACCGATTTCACCACCCGGGCTCGGGAAGAAAGTGGAGGCGCGTTCCGGAGTCGAACCGGACTAGACGGATTTGCAATCCGCTACATAACCGCTTTGCTAACGCGCCAAAACCTTTTACCTTCGCAGGCTGTAACAGAAACTCTGCTACATAAATTTGGAGCGGGAAACGAGACTCGAACTCGCGACCCCGACCTTGGCAAGGTCGTGCTCTACCAACTGAGCTATTCCCGCAAAATCTTATTAATTAACCTTAAAGCTAATCATTTGATTTTACTATCTTCTGGCAAGCTGTGCTGCCGTTCGATGCGTTGCATTCTACTTACCTGACGCGATGAGTCAATGAAATTTTCCGTCATCGCGCTCCGTTTGCTGAATTTTGCACCGTACCGATCACGGTTCGAGCAAATAAGCCTCTGCTGCGGCCAAATATTGATGCATTGACCAGTAAATGGGAATCAAATTTGATAATCCAATATCGTTTCTTCTGGCTCTAGCGCCAACCTTTTAATGTCGGCAACAGAAAGCTCAGGGTTGCACAGTTCGATAAAGCGCCAGACATAATTCCGTTGCAACTGACCTCGCTTCAATCCGAGCCATACGGTGTTAGTGTCAAAAAGATGACGAGTATCGAGTCTGACTAACTCCCCTTCCTCGCTGCTTGCCTGAAATGCCACCAGACCGATACCCAGCCCTAACTCTACATAAGTTTTCACCACGTCCGAGTCTTGCGCACTCAGCACGATATCTGGAGTCAGTCCACGGCGTGAGAACGCTTCATCAATACGCGCACGTCCGGTAATACCTTGACGATAAGTAATAATCGGCCAATGGCTAATATCATCAAGTGTGAGGGGATTAGCATGGATCAGTGGATGACCGCGCGGCACCAATAAAGTGTGAGACCAGCGAAACCACGGATAAGCGACGACTAAGGGATCGGTACTTAAGCGCTCACTGGCAATACCAATATCTGCCGTACCGTTATGCAGCAGCATCTCGATTTCTTGCGGCGTCCCCTGAATTAGCTCAAGACGTACTTCTGGGAATAATGAGCGGAACGATTTGATAACCGACGGCAAACTGTAGCGTGCCTGAGTATGCGTGGTAGCAATGGTGAGTACACCGCTGGTGTCGTTGGTAAATACATCGGCCAGACGACGTACATTACTGGCTTCATTAAGAATACGTTCAGCAATCACCAGCAGAGCTTTACCCGGCTCTGTCATGCCCAATAAACGTTTACCGCGACGGATGAAAATCTCGATACCGAGTTCTTCTTCCAGTTCACGAATATGGCGGCTTACGCCCGATTGCGAAGTGAAAAGCATATTGGCGACTTCGGTCAGGTTGTAGTCCCGCCGGGCCGCCTCGCGGATGATTTTGAGTTGCTGGAAGTTCACATTGCCCCCGGGGCATAACCATTCTTTACACTATTGTTAAAGTGGCAACCCCGAGATAACAAATAATAAAAACCAGCAACTTATTCGATTTAGCAATAAGCCGAATCATCCTACCAGTAGCAGTTCGCGATTTTCCTGTGCAGGACGAACCACCAGCGACATCAAAATGTCTTTTACTGCCTGCGCCTGCGGGGTCAGCGCGCTACGGGCCGATAAATTAACCGAGAGTGGTAAATTCAGTGATGGGCTGGTGATACGAGCCATCCAGCCATTTGCCGAACTCACCAGCGAGCGTGCCGCTGATTCTGGCAACACGGTCACCCCCATACCGCTGGCAATAGCAGCCGTCAGCGTCGAGATAGAATCAATCTCCCCGGTAATTTTTGCCGTCAGGCGGCGTAGTGAGAACGCTTCATCCACTCGTTTACGCACGGCGCTGTAGTCTCGCGGCAGGAATAGGTTCATTTCGGCCACCGCAGAAAGATCGACTGTCTGACCTGGACAGTCGCGGGTGCCGACCAGAAACAACTCCTCTTTAAGTAACGGTTGGCTGGTGATGCCCGCCGTTGGAGAACGGTCATACAAGACCGCCATGTCAAGCTGGCCGCTTAACAGCTTGTCATTCAGGACAGAACTACTGTTCTCATGCAGATAGACCAGCACGTCGGGTAATTCCGCACGTACTGCCTGTAATAAAGGCATGGTAATTGAAGACGCTGCGGTACCGGGAGCCAGACCAATAGAAACCTGACCACCTAAAGTTTGGCCCACATTGCAAACCGCTAATTGAGCCTGTTCACATTGGCGCAAAATAGTTCGCGCATGGGTATAGAGAATTTTTCCTGCTTCTGTTGGCGTTACGCCGCGTTTGGTACGAATTAATAGCTGCTGATCCATTTCACCTTCAAGGGTAGCAACTTGTTGGCTCAGTGCCGGCTGCGCAATATGCAGCACTTCTGCGGCTTGAGTCAGGCTACCAATATCGACGATTTTCACGAAGTACTTCAGTCGTCTTAAATTCATTTTGCCCCCTACACGGAATGCCAACGCCAGTCTCGGCAGTGATGTCTCTCTAAGAATTGCAATATGCTTGCCACTTTTGAGAAACATCCGACCAGATGTCCTAACAAGCTGGATAATAAGCGAAAGTGATTTGAAAAGAGGAAAAATGAGTTTGAAACAGTGGTTCTCTTATGCCCCATTAGAGGTATAGGCGCACCATTACGGTGCGCCAAACCACCTCGTTACAAACTTGCCCACCAAAGACGTAATTTCATTCCTGAAAGGCTGGTCCAACCGGTCGTTGACGAGACAACCTCTCCTTTATAAAGCACAACCAACGTAGGCGTGACGCCAATCTGCCAGTTGCGAGATAACTCACCTGAGGCATCATTGACCACAGGGAGATGGATCTTTTTCTGGGCCAACCAACGCGTCACATCCTGTGGTCCACCTGAACGTAGCGCAATTGTCATCACGTTCCCTCCTTCTCCCACCAACTGCGCAACAGAAGGTGTGGTGTAGCGACACACGCCGCACCAACTAGCCCAGAAATAAAGTAGTAATGGGCGATCTTCACTCAACGCGCTCAACGTGACTGCCTGGCCATCCAGTGTATGAAGTGGTGTGCTGTCGAAAGTCGTGGGCATTTTCGGCGCTCGCCACCAGTCCATCAGAAAGACAATGGTGAGGAGGACTACCACCATCACCAATGCTTCCCGTCCCCAGCGCTTTAATTTACTTTTCATTGGCCTGCGCCCGCTTTTCTATCACCAGCGTTTCCAAAGACTCCCATGGCACTGCCCCTGCCAGTAAGGTATCGCCAACCAATGTTGCCGGCGTGCCTTCCACACCGACGACCCGAGCCAGTTGAAGGTTGAGATTCAGTGTTTCCCTACTCAACTCATCAGGCTTTACCACTGTCGTCCCACTTTTGACGAATGCCGCATCAATAGTGGTTGCGGTGTGATTACCCTGTTTCGACATCAAACTGTGATGCAATGCCAAAAACTGCTGCGGGTTCTCGCGCCAGGTCGTTAAGGCGACACGCGCTGCCAGCGATGATGATTCACCACGAAATGGTAGCAGCTTGAACACCACCGCCACGTCGGGATACTTCTCGACAATCTTCTCAAGCATTGGGTCGAACTTTTTACAGTACGGGCAGTTGTAGTCGGTAAACGAAATGATGGTTAATTTCGGTGACGTTGCACCAATCCGTGGGCTGGCAGGATCGTGATACAACGCTTGATAGATCATCTGCTGTATTTGTTCTTCATTATTAGGTTGCGTCTCGGCAGTGGCACCAAAAGTGGTCGCCAGCAACAGTACAAGCGTCATGATCATTTTCATTTTTTATCTCCTTTCGCATCATTTAGCGCGTTCAATACGACATCTCGTGTCAACAGAGTTGGCAGGGCTTTTCCTTCGGGTGTACCCGGCCCATAGACCTGGTTGAATGGCACACCAACTTGCCCACGCTGTTTGAGGAATGTGGTTATCTCTTTTGAAGGGAGTGTCCAGTCTCCGCGTAATGCAATGACATCAGGCTCTTGCAACACAGCCTGTACATCCTCACGAGAAAGAACGTTTAACTTGTTAATTTTGCAGGTGATACACCAGTCGGCGGTGACATCAATAAACACACGCTTGTTTTGCGCCACTGCATCCTGAATTGCCTGCTCACTTAGCGGCTGCCAGGCAATATTTTCTTTAACGGGAGTATTTACTGCTGACCCAAAATGCACCGGTAACAGACTAACCAGCCATAAAGCTGAGCCCAGCATCATCACTGCCAGGATGCGGCGCAACCAGACCATCCAGCGTCCAGGTTTCGGCAGTCGTAATGCCAATGAAGGGCGCATGGCAATCAGCAGCCATGGCAGGCTCATTCCCACACCAAGTGCTAAAAAGATACCCCACAATGTTGGCAATGAGGCACCAAGTGCCACAGCAACGGCTGTGCCAAGGAATGGAGCACTACAAGGTGTTGCCAGCAGTGTTGCCAACGCTCCCTGCCAGAAATGCCCACTTATGCCATTGCCACCTTGCGTAGCAATCCTGGTTGTCACTTTTGAAGAAAGTCGGAATTCAAATAGTCCAAACAGATTGGCACTGAACACCAACATCACTACGGCCATAAAGCCAATAAACCAGGCATTCTGGAACTGAATCCCCCAGCCCACCGCCTGGTTTGTCAAACGCAGTACCGTCATTAATAGCGCCAGCGCCATAAACGAAACGAGAATACCGGCAAATGAGGCGAGGAACTGTTGGCGAATAACGCGCTTTTCTTGTTTTTCAGCCAGTAACACGGAACCGAGTTTCATCCCCAAAACGGGCAACACACATGGCATCAGGTTAAGAATGAACCCACCCAGCAGGGCAAGCAGTAACACTTGCCAGAGTACAAAGTCACCCCCAGCCTCAGGTACAACTGGCGTTTCAGCTATCGTGATATTGCTTTGCTGAGCAATGCCATTATCGGCGATAACCAAAGAGAGATTGCGCCCACGGAGATCGGGCCCGGCGCCTTCCCAGCCATCACTAACCGGTACGGTTGCCCATAACATTTCACCTTCGACACGATATTTTGGTTTACCGAAACTGGCATCCTCTGGCATATCAAAAAACAACTCGGGTTTCTGCCAGCCTGCCGAACGTGTGGCTTGCACCACCAGTTCAGCGCTGCGATACCCCGCTTTCAGGCTATCGGTTAGCCCGTTATGAAGCGGCACTTTACCCATCGCTTGTGCATAATCGTGGGCAAAAGCTGCGTTGCCATTCTCAGGTGTGATTTCAAAGGGAAAATCTGTCAGCAGACAGACATCTTTGCAGGTCGAGAGCGTAAGTACGCCTGTGATTTTCCCTGTAAAAGCACCATCGAGGACCAGCGGAATACTTACCGCATTGTGGTAACCCTGAGTGGTGATCCCCGCCACATCAAAACGTTGTGGCGTCGGCCAGAACCACTGGGCAGATTTCACGGCTTCGCTCCAGACAATAGTCGGCGCAACGCCACCATCACCCGGCGACCGCCAATAGGTTTTCCACCCTTCTTCCAGTTTTACATCCAGCAGGACGCGGGTTTCACCTGGCAGTGAGGTATCTGCACGCAGCCGAACGCTGGCGTGTTGATTATCCGTAGATTGAAGCCAGCCGGGTTCCGCAGCCCATGAAAATGGCAGCCATAGCAGTAGCAGGCAGAGCAACGCTCGCCTAAAAAGACTCAACATATTTTTTCTCCGTAAATGAATTATCGAACTGTGTTAAACAGCCGGTGTTTCATTCACGGAAAACGCAAAATCTGAGATGGACTCTGAGGGTGGGCGAACTAAATGCCCTGGCAGGAGAAACAGATGATCGTTCAGCTTGTAATGGTGCAATCAGCGCCAGAAGTAGACTGAAAACAAAAAATGCAGCTTCAAACAACACTGGAGGTGCGGCAAGTAATGACTTTGCACTCAATTCGCAGGGGGTAACCGGCGCGTTATCTTCAACTTCGGAATTGCTGCTTTGCGAGAGCATGATGCTTTGGGCAGCTTTCATTTGCAAAGCGTGCAATCCCGCCATGCGTTGCGCGGTGCAAACTAACACCACCAGACATGCCAGCAATAAAAACCACTTTGCAAAATGCTTCCGTTTAAACATGAATCCCTCGCACTATATGAACCGCATATCTTAACCAGTCGTTCTCGTTTGGCAACTGATGTGCTGTAAAGATATGTCTGCACGCCTGCATTGCCGGGTTTGATTGTTTTATCAGCAAACAAACCTGCAGTGTGATAACAGGCTTTGACAACCCCGAAGCGCATCGCTAATATGCGCCCCGTTAACCGATTCCTCTGTAGTTCAGTCGGTAGAACGGCGGACTGTTAATCCGTATGTCACTGGTTCGAGTCCAGTCAGAGGAGCCAAATTCTTGTTTTCATGCATCCCTGCGAATCTCTATATGATTTTGATTCAGTAAGTTAGCGTGAAAAACCTTCCCGATGCGTGTTTAGTTTTCCCTACGCATCCAGTGAATTTGGTGGTCAGATTTGGGGTCAGTTTGGTTCGATATTGGAGTGACCCCCAAATGTCTTTAAACGATTCTAAAATCCGCAATTTAAAACCTTCTTCCCGTCCCGTAAAACTCACCGATTCACATGGCCTGTATTTGCTTGTCAATCCGGCTGGTTCGCGCATCTGGTATCTCAAATATCGCTTTAGTGGAAAAGAATCCAGAGTCAGTCTGGGTGCATATCCACTCATCTCACTTTCGCAAGCCAGACAGCAGCGCGATGGCATTCGCAAACTATTGACACAGAAAATCAATCCAGCGCAACAACGTATTGCGGATAAAGCAGCGTCTTCACCTGGCAAGTGCTTTAAAACCGTGGCGCTTGCATGGCATAAAACCAACAAAAAATGGTCGACCGATTACGCCGCACGTATTCTCGCCAGCATGGACAATCATATCTTTCCGGCAATAGGTCATTTGCCCGTCACAATTCTTAAAACGCAGCATTTCACGGCATTACTTCGGGTTACGAGGATAAAGGCTTCCTTGAGGTCGCGTCCCGAACCCGGCAGCAGCTCTGCAACATCATGCGTTACGCTGTACAGCAGGGAATGACCGAAAATAACCCGGCGCAGCATCTGGAAGGCGTTGTCGCACCTCCCGTTAAAAATCACTATCCCGCACTGCCACTGGAACGGTTGCCTGAACTGCTTGACCGTATCGGCGATTATCAACAGGGTCGGGAGCTAATCCCCGTATTCAGCAGGAAGTCCCCGGTATATTCAACTTAATTACCCGGCGAATTGTTCAGCAGATGCCCCGTGTTTTTATTCTGGTGGACTGGAGTAGTTATCACTGTGAAGCCTTACAACTGTTGCGTGCGAGCCTCGCCTGTGATGGCCGCTATCTTCCACTGATGAGCCGGGTGGTACCAAAAGCTCTTCAGGGGAATCCGGATATACATGACCAGTTTTTTACATCACTTTCACACTGCCTCAAACCGGATACAAAAGTCGTTATTATTGCCGATTCGGTTTTTCATGGATGCTGGTTCAGGCAAATCAGTCAACGCGGTTGGTCTTATATCAGCCGGATACAGGGAAATCATTATTACCGCACCGGAACTGAGTGGGAAAAAGTCAGTGAGTCGGGAAATAAAGCCACAGACAGACCTCAGTATTTAGGTGAAGGTATTCTCGGACGAAATAAGTGCGCTCAACGTCCCGGCCATTTTTATCTTTATAAACAGAAAGATAAAGGACGAAAAGGACGAAGTACCAAAGAACGAAAGCGTCGACCCGGTCAGGAGATGAAAAGCCGCGCTTCAGCAAAATCTCCCTGGTTAATTTTTACGAATACGACGGAATATAGCGCAAAGCAAGTAATGAAAATTTACAGCAGAAGGATGCAGATTGAGCAAAATTTCAGGGACGAAAAAAGTGCCAGATATGGATTTGGATTACGGGATGGAGGGAGCCAGACAGTTGGACGGCTTTCAGTACTGAGTCTGATAGCCACACTGGCAAGCATAATCATGTGGCTGAGTGGTTATAGCTTTGAAAACAAGGGATTGCAGCGGAGGTATCAGGCCAACACAACCCATAGCCGCAGAGTAATATCCCTGTTAACACTGGCAGAAAATGTTAAGAGGCATTCACCAGAATTGTTTGCCAGAACGTCGCTGGATAAGTCGTTAAGACTACTTATCCAGCGAAATACATCTATGGTACTGGTTTACTGATAATGAGTGGGGATCCCTCAGGGGAATTTCCCCCGGTTCACTCAACGTCATTGAGCGATTTCACCGTATGTACAATTTAAATGAGCGATTTAGTTTTAACCACTTCTCATCGTTCAGGTAAAAGCATCCGCTTCGTTTTTTAATGTGATTTTCATCTCATTTAATCAATCAGATACACCGCATAACATCCCCTCGGTCAATCACTTCTGAGGTTATTTATGCCCTTTGATACCCGTTCCACCCTGATGCATCTCCTGTCGCTGGATGCCATCCCCGGCCACGAAACCGTTGTTGCTGACGTGATACAACCCCTTCTCGCAAAAGGTGCTATCACAACAAGTCGGGATGTTCTGGGCAATGTCATTGCACAGTTTGGCAGTCAAGAACCCGATGCGCTGCGCGTGATGGTGTTCGCCCATATGGACGAAGTCGGTTTTATGGTGCGAAAGATTGAGCAGAACGGTTTTATTCGTTTTGAACGCGTCGGCGGGCCTGCACAGATAACCATGTCCGGCTCCACGGTGAATTTGCAGGGCAGTAAAGGCAGTGTGCCGGGTTGTATCGGGACCAAATCTTACCATTTCAGTAAAGGGGATGAACGCACCCATCAACCTGCAATCGACCAACTGTGGATCGATATCGGGGCCAGCAGCAAACAGGATGCGCTGGCGATGGGGGTTAATGTTGGGACGCCCATCACACTCAATAATCCACCGCGTGCACTCGGCAATAATCTGGTTTGCAGCAAGGCACTGGATAACCGTCTGGGCTGCGCAGCCTTACTTGGGCTGGCGGATAAAATCGCCGGAAAAACGCTGGAAGTGGCTTTGTTTATCGTCGCTGCGGTACAGGAAGAGTTTAATATTCGCGGCATTCTTCCCGCCGTAAATGCTATCAGCCCTGACCTGACGATCGGCATTGATATCACGCCTTCATGCGATACCCCGGATCTCGCCGACTATTCTGATCTGGTGATCAATCAGGGACCCGGCATCACCTGTCTGAACTACCATGGACGCGGCACGCTGGCTGGGCTTATTACTTCACCCAAAGTCATTCACTGGCTGGAAACGACCGCCGTGCAGCATCAAATCCCGGTTCAACGCGAAGTCGCACCTGGCGTGATTACCGAAAGCGGGTACATCCAGCTTCAGCAGGACGGTATCCTCTGCGCGGGTCTGTCTATTCCCTGTCGTTACACCCATTCTCCTGGCGAAGTTGCCAGCCTGAGCGACCTGCAACACTGCATCAATCTGCTGGCACATCTTGTTGAAGCGAAAGCCGAAACGTTTCCATTAACTGTGAAAGAAAAGAGGTCACCGCAATGAAAAAAATACTTGTTGCCTGTGGTACCGGCATGGCCACGTCCACCATGATTGCCCAGAAACTAAGCCGTTTCCTGAGTGAGCAAGGTATTCACGCCACCACCAATCAATGTTGTCTGAGTGAAATCCCACTCAATAAACATGGGGTTGATCTTATCGTCACGGCCATGAAAACCAGTACTGATTACGGAGTACCGTGCCTGAATGGTGCTGCATTTCTGACGGGAATTAACGATGAACCACTTAAGCAGCAGTTGCTTGAGTTACTGAAATAACATCAGAGGGTACCGTCATGATTGATTATATTTTATCCCTCGGGGGTACAGTTTTCGTCCCCATCATCATGTTTTTCATCGCGCTTATTTTCCGTATCCCGTTCTTCCAGGCAGTTAAAGCTGGCGTCACCATCGGCATTGGCTTCGTGGGAATGGGGCTAGTGATTGTCATGGCAATAGATAGCCTGAATCCCGCCATCAAACTGATGATCGAGCGTTTCGGCCTGCATCTGAATCTACTGGATGTAGGAGCAGGCCCGGCTTCTGGTGTCGGTTATGCCACAGCTGTCGGGGCGGTGGTGATCCCGGTGGTGTTCCTGTTTAACATTGTGTTACTGGTTACACGCCTGACCAAAACCATGAACGTGGATATCTACAACTATTGGCATTACGCCATTACCGGTGCTATTGCCAATATTCTTACCGGCAGCATGATCTATGGCGTGATAGCGGCGGTCTGCCATGCGGCATTGTCACTGAAAGTGGCCGATCTCACTGCCCGTCGCGTACAAAAGATTGTCGGTCTGGAAGGCATTTCTATCCCCCAGGGTTGGGGAACCAGCTCAGTCCCCATCGCGCTGCTGCTGGAGTGGGTCTATGAACGTATTCCGTTTATGAAAAACCACAGCATTGATGCCAGCGAAATCCAAAAACGCTTTGGCATGATTGGCGACCCGGTAATTATTGGCGTGATTCTGGGTATTATCTTTGGCCTCGCAGCCGGTTACGGATTCAAAGATCTGGCAAGTCTGGTGATCACCGTAGCGGCCATCATGGTGCTGTTCCCGCGCATGATCCGTTTGATTGTTGAAGGCTTGCTTCCTATATCCGAGGGGGCTCGCACCTTCTTGCAAAAGCATTTTCATGGTCGGGAGTTTTATATCGGCCTGGACAGTGCCGTCACACTTGGCCACCCCACCACCATTGCCGTCGGCCTGCTGCTAATCCCCATCATGCTCATCACCGCCGGGCTGTTACCGGGGAATCAGGTGCTGCCACTCGCCGACCTTCCCGTTGCACCTTTCTTTGTCTGTATGGCAACCGTTATCCATCGCGGAGATTTCCTGCGTACCTTAATCACCAGCTTTATCACCATGATTTTCGTATTACTGATTTCCACCCATTTTGCCCCGTACTTTACCCAGATGGCCACCCAGGGTGGCTTCAGTCTGGCTAAAGACGGTTCACAAATTACCGCGCTTTCGGTTGGCAACCCGTTCGGCTGGTCGATTACCGAACTCGTCGGCATGGGGTTAATTGGCACTATTGTCTGCATTGGTATCACGGCGCTGGTGGTGATTGGTCTGGGTAAACGTGAGTTATCTGCCTGATTTATCAATCGTTAAAAAGGAGTAGTGAAATATGAGTTGGCTTAAAACCGTTATTGGTACTGAGAAAGCCGTTATTGCTATGTGCCATTTGCGCGCCTTGCCTGGTGATCCGGGTTATGACAGCAAAAAAGGCATGAACTGGGTTATCGACAAAGCCCGCGATGACTTGATTGCGCTACAAAATGGGGGCGTAGATGCCGTCATGTTCTCCAACGAATTCAGCCTGCCCTATCTGACGCGCGTAAAAACGGAAACGACCGCTGCTATGGCGCGCGTTATCGGGCAGTTGATGGCTGAGATTAAGGTGCCTTACGGGGTCAACGTACTTTGGGATCCGGTCGCTTCGTTTGATTTGGCGATGGCCGTAGACGGTAAGTTTATTCGTGAAATCTTTACCGGTGCCTACGCCAGCGATTTCGGTATCTGGGATACCAATGTCGGCGAAACGATTCGCCACCAGCACAGCATTGGTGCCTCACATGTCAAAACCTTATTCAACATTGTGCCAGAAGCCGCCGTTTATCTGGGGAACCGCGATATTCGCGCTATCGCTAAATCAACGGTGTTCAACAACCATCCTGATGCACTGTGTGTTTCGGGCCTGACCGCGGGTAGCAAAACGGATTCCGCCCTGCTCAAAATAGTGAAAGAGACGGTACCGGATACCGTCGTGCTGGCCAATACCGGGGTGTGTCTGGATAACGTAGAAGAACAACTGGCCATTGCCGACGGTTGTGTCACCGCAACACATTTCAAGAAAGACGGGATATTCGATAACTTCGTCGATGAATCGCGGGTCGCGCGCTTTATGGAAAAAGTGCACCAACTCAGAAGGTAAAACGAGGCCGTTTTTCAACGGCCCCTCCGTCATCACTAACGGCCCGGCGCCTTCGCCAAAAGTACACCGGGCCTTTATTTATCGCTATTACGTTACAGGTGTCAATATGCTGATACATCAGCCCCAACTCGCCCAAGCCCGGAGAAAAGCATCAGACTGGCAGCAGGCGGTTCAAATTGCCCTGCAGTCGCTGGAGGAGTCCGGTTACACCACCCGCCGCTACTATCAGAGCGTGATTGAAAATACGCTTGAATGGGGCCCTTATTATGTCATTGCACCCGGTATCGCCATGCCCCACGCACGCCCCGAACAGGGCGTACTGGCGAATGGCATCGCCATCACTACGCTTGAGAGCCCGGTTTGTTTCGGCCATGAAGATTGTGATCCGGTATGGTTGGTGATTGCACTTAGCGCCACGGATGCCAATGCCCACCTGGCAACCATTCAGAGCATCACAACACTGCTTGATGATGGTGAGTTACTCACCCGGTTGCGACAGGCAAAAACTGACCATGAACTTTTTCAACTGATCGGTTCTCCCACACTACAGGAGCGATAAAGATGGTCTATCTCCACCCGTCCCTGGCTTCCTCCGACCCGCTGACACTCGGGGAGACACTTTCTTCGCTGGCGCGCCTGAAAGTAAGCTCCCTGCATATTGATATCGAAGACACCAGCTTTATCAACAACATCACCTTCGGGATGAAGACCGTTACCGCCATCGCCCGTGAGACGCAACATTGTTTGTCATTTCATCTGATGCTGGCGGAGCCTCGCCGCTGGCTAACCTGGATTGCGCCGCTAAAACCGGCATGGATTTTTCTGCATGCTGAAGCGCTGGCTAACCCATCAGAAGATCTGGACGCTATCCGTCTGACCGGTGCCAAAGCCGGACTGGCATTTAATCCGGCAACGCCCGTTGCCCATTACCGCTACCTGAATAAACAGCTTGATGGCTTGTTGATAATGACCAGCGAACCGGATGGTGAAGGGCAACGTTTCATTCCGGCAATGTCAGATAAAGTGGCCGAAGCCGCGCGGTTATTCCCACAGGCTGAAATCTGGGCTGACGGAGGTGTTGATCTCAATGTTGCCTCAACGCTGATTCATGCGGGAGCTCGCCATCTGGTACTCGGCCGGGCACTATTTGCTGAGAACGATATTGCATACGCGCTACGCCAGTTTCAGGATGAATCCGATGAGCCAAAAGCGTAGTGAACGTATCGGTAATATCCTGCACTACTTGTGGATACACCATCAGTTCAGCATTCAACAGGCACATGAATTATTGAATTATGCCGATGCCACTTTAAGGCGCGATTTTAACTATATTGCGGCCCACTATCCCGGCATGGAACGTTATCATGGAGGGTTGCGCTTTAACGTCAATAATGCGGATAAAGAATTCGTCTTCGACATGAAAAAAAATATTAATGTCGAAGCAAAAAAACAGATAGCCCTGCTGGCACGTCAGTACATCCGTCCACACGATTTTCTTATTCTTGACTCCGGATCCACCTGCCTTGCGTTGGCAAAGTCGCTGGATATACCGGCAAGCGTGGTCACTACCGATGTTAATATTGCACATCATCTGGCGCAGATGAGTCATCTGGAGAGCTATATTATCGGCGGCATGATCCGCCCCGGCTATTTCACTGTGGGAGAAAGCCTCGCTACGGATATGCTGAAAACCTTTTCTATTGAACAGGCATTTATTTCCTGCGATGCGTTATCTCTCGATGCCGGTATCACCAACGCTACCCTGTTTGAAGTCGGCATAAAAAAAACCATTATCCAGCGCGCCAAAAAAGTGATCCTGCTGGCTGATCACAGCAAATTTGAACAAACCAATCCCTATAACATCAGCACGCTTTCTTGTATTCATTGTGTGATAACTGACAAAGGTCTATCCGATCAGCTGTTTAAGCGTTATCGTCAGGCAGGTGTCAATGTTATTCGTTAACAGCCCATGAAGGCACCCAATGTGTAAAGCCAGCTAAATTAAGCCGGCTTTTTGCTTTTCAACCCTTACCAACCCCTTTCGCTCCCGCCCGCCGATGACATACTATCGAAGCTGCAAACAGCCCTGTAAAAATCAGCAGGATGAGGAGAAAAGATGACGCATCAGACAGCCGCCACAGCCCTTACCCCGAACCAGGCCCTCGATAAACTAGAGGAGCTGTACGATGCCTCGGTCAACGCACTGCGCGACGCCATTGGCCAGTATGTTGAGAACGGCGCACTACCCGAAATTGAAAAACGTGACGCTGGTTTATTTGTCTACCCGGAGTTACGCGTCAGTTGGGATGGCACCGTACATCACCCAAATAAAACCCGTGCCTATGCTCGCTTTACCCATTCAGGCAGTTATACAACCACCGTCACCCGTCCTGCTTTATTCCGCCATTATCTCGCCGAACAACTCACACTGCTTTATGACGACTATGGCGCACACATAGAAGTGGGGTTATCGCAGCATGAAATCCCGTATCCGTATGTGATTGATGGTTCCAGTTTGTCGCTGGACCGCTCAATGAGCGCCGGTTTGCCGCGCTATTTTCCCACCACCGAACTGTCGCAAATTGGCGATGAGACAGCGGATGGGTTGTTCCACCCTGGCGAGTTCTACCCACTTTCACATTTTGATGCCCGACGCGTCGATTTTTCGCTCGCGCGTTTACGCCACTACACCGGCACCCCGGTAGAACACTTCCAGTCTTTCGTGTTGTTTACCAACTACACCCGCTATGTGGACGAGTTTGTGCGCTGGGGTTGCCAGCAAATTCTTGACCCTGAAAGCCCGTATGTCGCACTTTCCTGCGCTGGTGGCGTGTGGTTGACGGCCGACAGCCAGGCCCCGGAAGAAGCCATTTCCGATCTTGCCTGGAAAAAACACCAAATGCCCGCGTGGCACTTGATCGATGCCAACGGTACCGGCATCACGCTGGTGAATATCGGTGTTGGCCCGTCAAATGCGAAAACTATTTGTGACCACCTGGCGGTGTTGCGCCCGGCGGCGTGGCTGATGATAGGCCACTGCGGCGGCCTGCGTGAAAGCCAGTCGATTGGCGATTATGTTCTGGCCCATGCGTATCTACGTGATGATCACGTTCTGGATGCGGTGCTACCGCCAGATATCCCAATCCCAAGCATTGCTGAGGTGCAGCGGGCGTTGTACGACGCAACCAAGCTGGTGAGCGGTATGCCAGGCGAAGAAGTTAAGCAACGTTTACGTACCGGGACTGTCGTCACCACCGACGATCGTAACTGGGAGCTGCGCTATTCCGCATCGGCCTTGCGTTTTAACCTCAGCCGCGCCGTCGCTATTGATATGGAAAGCGCCACCATTGCCGCACAGGGTTATCGCTTCCGCGTACCGTATGGCACGTTGTTATGTGTTTCCGATAAACCTCTGCACGGTGAAATTAAACTCCCCGGCCAGGCCAACCGCTTTTATGAAGGGGCAATTTCGGAGCACTTGCAGATTGGTATCTGCGCGATTGATCTCTTGCGCGCTGAAGGCGAACGCCTGCACTCACGCAAATTACGTACTTTTAATGAACCTCCTTTCCGTTAAGAGAAAATAATAATGCAACACACATCACCCCTCGCTGCCTTGCGCAGCCTGCTTAAAGAGCGCGAACTGGATGGCATGCTGGTTCCACGCACCGACGCCTGGCAAAGTGAATATTGCGCGCCTTATGACGACAAACTGGAGTTTATCAGCGGCTTTGACGGCTCTGCGGGCCTGGCTCTGATTCTGGCTGACCGCGCGTTGCTGTTCGTTGATGGCCGCTATCAGGTTCAGGCGCGCCAGCAGGTGAATCTGGACGAGTTTGAAATCCACCATTTGCACGATGAGCCGATTCATCTCTGGCTTCACGAAAATTTGTCAGCCGGTAAACGCATAGCGTTTGAACCGCTGCTGATGGTCAACAGCCAGTATGAAAGCCTGCGTACCAGTGGCTGCGACCTGGTTGCCGTTAATGATGACCCGATCAATCAAATCTGGGCGACACGTCCGGCGATACCTCGTGGGTTGATACGCCAGATGCCTGATGTGATTAGCGGTGAATCTTCTAAGTCTAAATGTGCCCGAGTCGCGCAAGCGTTGACGTGCCAGGGTGTCGATTACCTTGCGCTCACTTTGCCAGACAACATTGCCTGGTTGCTTAACGTGCGCGGTTCAGACATCCCAACAAGCCCAGTGCCGCTTTCGTTTGCGCTGGTTAAAAATGACGGTGCCGTTGAGTGGTTTGTTGACGAGGCAAAGCTGCAACAACTCGACAATTCAGTGCTGGAGTCAATCGCCGTCCTCAGCCCGGATGCCTTCCTCGCACGTTGCCAGCAGCTTGCGGCCGGGAAGCGCTTCTTGCTTGATGGCGACAACACGCCTGTCGCCGTGCGCTTTGCTGTGGAACAAGGCGGCGGTGACATCGAATGGCAGCCAGATCCAATCACACTAATGAAAGCCAATAAGAACGATATCGAACTGGACGGCTATCGTTCAAGCCACATTCAGGATGGTGCAGCCTGGGTGAATTTCCTTGCATGGCTCAGCCATGAAGTACCGCTGCGTGAAGCCGCTGGCAATCCGATTACTGAACTTGAAGCCCAGGAAAAACAGCTCGCTTTCCGTCAGGAATGTGACAACTTCATCGAGCAAAGCTTTGGCACCATTTCCGCCGCAGCGGGCAATGCCGCCATGTGCCATTACCACAGCGCACCGGAAACCAACTTCGCGATCGTCGGTAATGAATTTTATCTCAATGACTCCGGTGGCCAGTATTTCAACGGCACCACCGATGCCACCCGCACGCTGAACTTTGGGCAACTCGATGCTCAACGCCGCCTGCACTACACCGCGGTTCTGAAAGGCTTCCTGTCGCTGATTTCGCTGCAATTCCCGCAAGGTGCACAGGGCCACCAACTGGATGCATTTGCCCGCCGTCCGCTGTGGGAACTGGGTCTGGATTATGACCACGGAACTGGTCACGGTGTCGGCCACAACATGCTGATTCATGAAAATCCGCACCGTATGGCGAAAAAAGTGAATCCGTGGCCAATGCTGCCGGGCAACGTACTGACTATCGAACCGGGTTATTACCTCGCTGGCAGCCATGGCATTCGTATTGAAAACCAGGTGGAAGTTGTCGCCTCTGTTCCTGGTTTCTGTAAATTCGCTTCGCTGACGCTGATCCCGATTGATTTAAGCGCGGTGGAGTTACCATTGTTAAGTGAGCAAGAGATTGCCTGGCTTGATGATTACCACCAGTTGGTGCGGGAAACATTGTCGCCGCTCGTTTCCAGTACTGCGCGGCCATGGCTGATAGAGGCAACAGCGCCAGTCAGAACGCAGCGCATGTAAATCCCTCAAAGAGCCGTGTTTTTGCGGCTCCTTTCTTCTTTTTGATGATTAAAACAGCAATCAAACACATTTCACCTAATCAGCCTTTGACAACCCAGTAGCCGCTAGTTACTATGCGCCCCGTTAACCGATTCCTCTGTAGTTCAGTCGGTAGAACGGCGGACTGTTAATCCGTATGTCACTGGTTCGAGTCCAGTCAGAGGAGCCATATTAGAGAAGCCCGCTTAGGAAACTAAGCGGGCTTTTTGCTTTTTAGAATTTGCGTTTTATAGCTGACCGGCTTTTCCAGATTCAATACTAATTGGCACCGGCATCCCGGAACGACGGGTCAACGCTGCGCTCGCCATGCCTGCATCTACGCCAGAACCTTGCGTCATATCGCGCAGAGTTGGTGTCATGGGTAGCGGCACTTTCTTGTCAGATTCAAACTCCGCACGGTTACGGGACAGAGGCTCATGCACTTCCAGCCAATGCCTTCCGTCCGGTTCGACAGTTGCTTTCACCGGCTGATCAATCAGCTGCACACGCGCCCCCACCGGCACATTATCAAACAGATACTTAATGTCATCTTTGCGAAGGCGGATACACCCCTGGCTAACGCGCAGGCCGATACCAAAGTTGGCATTCGTGCCGTGAATAGCGTAAAGCTTGCCGATGTAAATCGCATACAGCCCCATCGGGTTATCCTCACCCGGTGGCACGTACGCTGGCAGAGTTTTCCCTTCTTTCGCGTATTCGCGTCGGGTATTCGGTGTTGGTGTCCAGCCTGGAGCTTCCTGCTTACGCTCAACCCTCGTCACCCAGTTACGCGGGGTTTCTCGCCCGGCCTGTCCGATACCAATGGGCAAAATTTCTACCGTATTGCCCCCTTCTGGGTAGTAGTAAAGCCGCATTTCGGCGACGTTAATCACGACGCCCTGGCGTACGGTATCTGGCAAAATCACTTGTTGCGGAATCGTCAACTGGGTACCGGCTTTTGGCAAAAATGGATCGACCCCTGGATTGGCTTCCAGCATATTGCTTAGCCCCTGCCCATATAACGCGGCGAAGTACTCTAGCGGCTGGGTATTCCCTTCAGGTACGCTAACGGTTAGCGGCGAGCCGACCAAGCGGCTACCCTCAGGTGGAAGCATATAGGTAACGGCCTGGGCGCTACTGGTAACGGCGGCAAGCACAAGGGCAAGCGAGGATAAGCGAATCATAATTTCCCTATTATCGTACATGGTATCGATAGGTTAAATATAACCTTCTATTGAGATTCAGTGAGGATTTCGGTATTTGGAACTGGGGGGAGTTTGGTGCTTTTAAGAGATGAGCCCGACAGGAGCTCATCTCTTGTGTCTGATACGGTTATTAAGTGCCTGAACTATCGAGCAGATCTTTACTTGCCGCTTTTAAATACTGGAACATTGACCAGAAAGTTAGTACCGCAGCGATAAAGAATAAACCGATCCCCGCATACTCAATCCACATATTTGGACGCCAGAGCATACCGATCAACGCCAGCATTTGTGCCATGGTTTTGGACTTACCAATCCAGGAAACAGCAACGCTGCTGCGCTTGCCAATTTCAGCCATCCATTCGCGTAACGCAGAGATAATAATTTCACGGGCAATCATAGTGGCCGCAGGTAGCGTCACCCACCATGAGTGGTAGTGTTCCACCACTAGCACCAGCGCAACGACGACCATGACTTTATCCGCTACCGGATCAAGGAATGCTCCAAAACGCGTGCTTTGATTCCAGCGCCGCGCCAGATAGCCATCAAACCAGTCTGTTATTGCAGCGAACCAGAAGATAAACGCGCATAGGAAAGGTGCCCAACTGAACGGCAGATAAAAAGCCAGCACAAAGAATGGGATAAGGACGATACGAAACAGAGTAAGCAATGTCGGAATATTAAATTGCATAGTGCTGGTTAACTGTCTGTCGTAAGTGGAAATTGTCTCTATGTTGCTACAGAGCCCTTAATGTTTCAACGAGTAGAAGATCTTTTCTGCCAACGCTTGCGAGATGCCTGGCACTTTTGCAATTTCTTCTACGGATGCATTCTTTAATGGTTGCAATCCCCCCATATATTTCAACAACATCTGGCGACGTTTTGGCCCAACCCCTTCGATTGTCTCCAACGCACTGGTATTTTTCACTTTTGCGCGTTTTTTACGATGCCCGGAAATGGCATGGTCGTGCGATTCATCACGGATATGTTGGATAACATGCAAGGCAGGAGAATCTGGCGGCAGTGAGAACCCTTCCCCTTCTGGTTCGAAGAACAACGTCTCAAGTCCAGCTTTGCGGTCCACGCCTTTTGCCACGCCGAGCAACAGCGGATGATTTTTATCCCACTCCACATCAAGTTCTGCAAAGACGGTTTTTGCCTGGCCGAGTTGCCCCTTACCACCGTCAATCAGGATAACGTCCGGAATTTTACTTTCATCGATAGTTTTACCGTAACGACGACGCAATACCTGGTTCATCGCGGCATAGTCATCGCCAGGTGTAATCCCTTCAATGTTATAGCGTCGATATTCGGCACGTACTGGCCCGTTCGCATCAAAAACGACACAAGAAGCGATAGTCTGCTCACCCATGGTGTGGCTGATGTCGAAGCACTCCATCCTTTTAATCGCTGGCAGCTCCAGCACATTGGCGAGCGCCGCCAGGCGTTGATGGATAGTCGACTGCTGCGCCAGACGTGTCACCAGCGCAGTAGCCGCATTAGTTCGGGCAAGTTTAAGGTAACGCGCGCGATCGCCTCGTGGTTTGGTCTGCACGTTGATGCGCCGCCCCGCCAGTTCCGTCAGGGAATCTGAAAGCAGGTTTTTATCCGGCAAATTGAAGTCGAGCAGAATTTCAGAAGGCAAGGTGCGCATCTGGCTGCCCTGCAAATAGAACTGGCCAACAAAAGTTTCAACCACTTCTGACAGTTCCGTGCCATTGGGTACTTTCGGAAAGTAACTGCGGCTGCCCAATACTTTACCCTGGCGGATAAACAGCACGTGTACACACGCCATACCCGAATCAAACGACACGCCGATCACATCCAGATCGTCGCCGGTATTAGAGACAAACTGTTTTTCAGTCACACGGCGGACTGCCTGAATCTGGTCACGAATTCGCGCAGCGGCTTCAAATTCCAGGTTTTTACTCGCCTCTTCCATTCTGGCGATCAATTGGTTCAAAACCTGATCGTCTTTTCCTGACAGGAACAAGCGAACATATTCCACCTGCTGGGCGTAATCCTCTTCACTGACCAAACCCGCAACACACGGCCCAAGACAGCGCCCAATCTGGTATTGCAAACATGGACGAGAGCGATTGCGATAGACATTGTTTTCGCACTGACGAATCGGGAAGATTTTTTGTAATAACGCCAGCGTTTCGCGTACTGCGTAGCCGTTCGGGAATGGCCCGAAATATTCACCCTTCGCATGTTTCGCCCCACGATGCATAGCAAGTCGCGGGTGAGTATCACCGCTCAGGAAAATGAAAGGATAGGATTTGTCATCACGCAGCAATACGTTATAACGAGGCTGATAAAGCTTGATGTAGTTATGCTCAAGCAGCAGCGCTTCTGTCTCGGTATGGGTTACCGTCACGTCGATATGCTGGATGAGCGCAACCAGAGCTTCCGTTTTACGGCTGGCAAGATTGCTCCTGAAGTAGCTCGACAGGCGTTTTTTCAGGTCTTTGGCTTTACCAACGTAAATAACCGTCTCACTGGCGTCATACATACGATAGACGCCAGGTTGGCTGGTTACTGTCTTGAGAAAAGCTCGTGGGTCAAAGATTTCACTCACTACTGATTAACGTCTCCGCACTAAATAAACCATGACGAATGGCCAGGTGTGTCAGCTCAACATCGCCACTGATATTCAGTTTACTAAACATGCGGTAACGGTAACTATTGACCGTTTTCGGGCTTAGACTAAGCTGCTCAGAGATCTCATTGACCTTCTGGCCTTTGGTGATCATCAGCATAATCTGTAATTCACGCTCAGACAAACTGGCAAACGGTGTGTCCGTTTTTTCCGGTTCGATCTGGCTTAACGCCATCTGTTGGGCGATGTCTGATGCAATGTAACGCTGACCCGCGTTTACTGAGCGAATCGCATTAACAACATCCTGCGGTGCCGCACCTTTACTTAAATAACCCGCAGCACCAGCCTGCATGACTTTCGCAGGTAGCGGATTTTCAGTGTGAATAGTCAGCATAATCACTTTGATATCAGTTGAATATCGCGCGATTTTGCGTGTTGCTTCAAGGCCGCCAATGCCCGGCATGTTCATGTCCATCAGGACAACATCAACCTGATGGCTACGGCACCACTTAACGGCATCCTCACCGCAATTTGCTTCACCTGATATCTTGATCCCTTTGATATCTTCAAGAATGCGTCGTATCCCTGCGCGCACCAGTTCGTGGTCATCAACAAGAAGTACGTTGATCAAAGGGGACTCTCCAGAAAAGGAATTACGCTACTAAAAATTATCACGCTATATTAACGGGTTTTCCGGTAACTTTAAAATGCAAAAACAGATTTTCAGAGTTTCCACTGTTTTTGGAAATTTAATTGTACAGTGGAAACTGTACAAGCAATTTGATTAATTTATGTCTTTAAATAATAAAAATGCTTTTCACATTAAAAAAAACGATAATCCATTAATATTAGACGTATTAAATAATGCTTATAAACCGCAACATTTAACCTCAAACAAACATAATCAAAACAATTTAACAGCATTGTACAGATAACAACCCGCACGATTAGCGTTAGCACTAATAAAATGGTTTACGATTGTGCTATACTCCGCCGCCTTACGAAACCGTTACACAATTCAACGGTGTACCAACCGAGACCGAGGAACACAAATGAGCACTCCTGATTTTTCCACCGCAGACAACAGTAGTGAACTGGCTATTGAAGTTACCTGCCTGAAAGCTATGCTGACTCAGATGCTGAAAGCCATGGGCCAAGCCGATGCAGGCAAGGTTATCATTAAAATGGAAAAGCAAATTGCTCAGATGGATGACTCGGCGCACGCAGAAGTCTTTGGTAATACTGTTAAGCAAATTAAACAGGCTTACCGTCAGTAATCGTTAAAGGCGGCTGGATGAGGAATGTTTCTCCAGCCGTTTTATTGAAGAGTCATCGAATTAACTCCCCTTTCAAATTATTCCAATCGCTGCCGCATAACAGGCAATTTGTGTTTTATTTGGCGCGTTAAATTTCTTCTGCATATTTTTCTGATGAAAATTGACGGTATTTTCTGATATCGACAAAATAATAGCTATTTCAGCCGATGTTTTTCCTTCGCCCGTCCACTGCAATATTTCCCGCTCGCGCTTACTGAGTTTTAATGTCAGCGCATCCATAGACGGATCGTTGAGACGCGTTAATGTCATCAGGCTCAATTCACCCAAATACTGCAGGCGTAACTGAAGCTCATCGCCAGGTAATACTTTCCCTTTGCCCTGAGTACGTGAAACTGAGTAAAAACCAATTGCCCGGTTAGGTGCCATTACACACTGGCTAATGCCGCGGCGCAGGCCGTGATCCCTTGCCGCATCCCAGAACTGTGGGGTATCACTAAAAAGCTCGTCATCCCAGGGAAGATGACCACGCATGAAATTTTCCGGGCGCAGCACCGGATCAATCGCGAAGTAGTTTTCTGCATGGTAGTGGTCGAGCCAGCTCTGCGGATAGGACGATCTTAAAGAGGTTTTAGGACGAGTAAATGGCACCGGGTGTCGTATACATAACGAGTAATAGTCAAACTCCAACAGCTCAGTTTGCTGATGCAGAATTTTTGTTATTTCATCAGCCTGAGTGACAGACTGGAAGATATTAAGCGCATCCAGCCGCCAGCTAAAAAAGTTACGATCATCCATTATATCTGGCGAATCTCCTGACATTGAATTCATTTTCGAATGTAATGCTTAACGCTATCACATTTACCAAAATTATTTATATGATTTAACTGCAACAACAGCTGAATATTGAAAATCATTACTCAATAGTTATTTTTTATTTATAACGCTTATTAATTACAGGGTTAATTGACTATAAATAATGGCCCCGATTGGGGCCATTCAAGCTACTGCGTAAGGAACTTTTCAAGAAATTGCTGGGTACGAGCCTGCTTAGGGTTAGCAAACAACTCACGAGCCGGCCCCTGCTCCACAATGCGTCCCTGGTCCATGAAAATAGCTCGGTCAGCAACATCACGAGCAAAGCTCATTTCATGGGTCACAATCACCATGGTGCGCTTTTCTAGCGCTAACTGGCGGATTGTGCTCAACACCTCCCCCACCAGCTCCGGATCGAGTGCTGAGGTTGGCTCATCAAACAGAATCACTTCCGGGCGCATCGCCAGCGCACGGGCAATCGCTACGCGCTGTTGCTGGCCACCTGAAAGGCGGCGCGGGTAACTGGTTTCTTTGCCGCTTAAGCCAACTTTCGCCAGCAGCTCACGGGCGCGTGCTATTGCCTCTTCCTTCGGCTCACCTTTAACAATCACCGGCCCTTCAATGATATTTTCAATCACCGTGCGGTGCGGGAAAAGGTTGAAACTCTGGAATACAAAACCAACATGCTGGCGCAGTTCGCGCACTTTATTCTTTTGCTTATTCAGCGAAAGCGCTGCATCAATGGAGATATCGCCAACCCTGATGGTTCCCGACTCCGGCTGTTCCAGCAAGTTAATGCAACGTAATAACGTAGTTTTACCTGAGCCGCTTGGCCCAATAATGGCGACCACTTCACCCGCTTTTACTTCCAGATCGATGCCATGCAGCACGGTCTGCCCGTGGAATTTCTTGACCAGTTGTTTTACATCGATGGCACTCATTTTGGATCCCTGTCCTGGCGATTGAGTTGATTTTCAAAGTAGTTCTGCAACGAAGAGAGCACCGTTGCCATCACCCAGTAAATCAAGGAAGCCGCGAGATACATGGTAAACACCTCAAGCGTGCGCGAAGTAATAAGCTGAGCCTGGCGAAACAACTCAGGAACCTGAATTGTGGCTGCAAGCGAGGTGTCTTTTACCAGACTGATAAAGCTATTACTCAGTGGTGGTAATGCCACACGAGCAGCCTGCGGTAAAATCGCCCGGCGCAAAGTTTGCCACGGCGTCATACCGATACTTGCCGCCGCTTCCCACTGCCCTTTCTCAATTGATGAAATGGCAGCGCGCAGAGTTTCTGATGCATATGCCGCCATATTCAACGACAAACCAATCATTGCGGCCGGAATAGGATCAAGCTCAATACCAAACTGCGGCAGGCCGTAATAGATCATAAACAGCTGCGCGATTAACGGCGTACCACGAAAAATCGACACATAGAAACGTGAGAGCAGTGAAAACGGCCAGAATCGAGACAAGCGCATCAGCGCCAGTAAAAAACCGAGAATCAGCCCAAAGAACATACCGCCGATGCTGAGTTGCAGCGTGAACACCGCACCTTTGAGCAGGAATGGCGCTGAGTCCAGCACCAGTTGAATACTTTCTTGCATAGTAACCCTGTTTTTCTAAATATGCGGATGGTAAGCAAACAACGCGGGCGCCCCACCGGTATGAATAAAGATAATCGGGCCTTCGTCTTTAAAACGCTTCTGTGCCACACCATCAATTAAACCCGCCATGGCTTTGCCGGTGTAAACCGGATCGAGCAGTATCCCTTCCAGACGGGCGAGAATTTTAATCGCCTCAAGCCCTTCTTCGTTCGGCGTGCCGTAGCCCGGAGCGAAGTAGTCATCCCAAAGTTTAATCGGATTGTTTGCGCTGACACTAAGCGACTGCGCCACTGCCTGCTGCAATGCTTCCACTTTCGGTAATTGCTGAGCAATAGTGCGCGATACGGTAACACCGATTAAATCGACATCCGGCATCACTTGCTCAAGCCCGACGGCAAGCCCCGCGTGCGTTCCCGCGCTTCCGGATGCAACAACAACAGATGATACGCTCACCGCACCTTCGCACTGCTGGGCGATTTCCAGCGCGCTTTCCACATAACCCAACGCACCCAGTGCATTCGACCCACCCACCGGAATCACGTACGGGCGAAAACCCTGTGCTTCAAGACGAACGGCTATTTCTTCGAGTTGTTGGTCTGGTGAATGGAGCGCATCACACATTTCGATTTCGACATCAAACAGGTCGAGCATCAAACGGTTGCCATTGGTGAGGTAATTTTCTGCCTGCGTACCGATCGGGTTTTCCAGCAGAGCGACACATTTCAGGCCGAGTTTTGCGGCAACCGCTGCGGTTTGGCGAACGTGATTCGACTGAATTGCCCCTGCGGTAACCAGCGTGTCAGCCCCTTCACGTAATGCGTCCGCAGCCAGAAACTCAAGTTTACGCAGCTTATTCCCGCCCATCGCCATAGGGGTTGTGTCGTCACGCTTGATGTAGATTTCGCGGCCGAGATAGTCAGAAAAACGCGGCAAATATTCGAGTGGCGTCGGGGCGCCGATAAATTCCAGACGCGGGAAACGCGTCAGATTGTGCAGTGACATGAGCAACTCCATACACTTATTAAAAATTCACATCTCTTCATTATGCACGAGCCTGGCCGAATGCCCGCAAATGCAAATAAAAAAAGGTGCTGAAATCAGCACCTTTTTTCAGGCTTTCGTAAACTACTTAGTCACGTCAGCGCCAAACCACTTCTCGGAAAGCTTCGCTAAAGAACCATCTTTCTGCATTTCAGCGATACCTTTGTTGATAGCTTCAACCAGGTCTTCGTTGCCTTTACGTACGGCAACACCCGCTTCCTGACGAGAGAATGGTGCGCCAGCTACTGCCAGGGTATCTTTGGTTTTCTTCACCAGATCCAGTGCCGCCAGGCGGTCAACCAGAATGGCATCGATACGACCTACGCGCAGATCCTGATATTTGGTTGGGTCATCATCATAAGTTCGGATATCAACGCCCTGCACATTGGCACGCAACCACTCTTCGTAGTTTGTCCCAAGGCCAACACCCACTTTCTTACCTTTCAGCGACTCAGGCCCGGTAATGCTGCCTTCATTGCCTTTTTTCACCAGCGCTTGAATACCGGAAACGGTGTATGGCGTTGAGAAATCATATTTTTGCTTACGCACATCGGAAATTGTGACCTGATTAATCACCACGTCGATGCGTTTGGAGTCCAGTGACGCCAGCATGCCGTCCCATTTAGTCGGCTTAAGCGCGGCTTTCACGCCCAGGTGCTGTGCCAGTTGTTCCGCAAATTCCACTTCAAAACCGGTCAGTTTGCCATCATCACCCTGGAAGCTAAACGGAGGGTAAGTCCCTTCCAGGCCAACCAGCAACGTGCCGCGTTCTTTAACTTTATTGAGTAAGTTTTCCGCCGCAAACGTCTGCACACTCGCGCCAGCTACCATTGCCACAGCCAGCACGCCCATCAGCGCCTGACGCCCCACCATTGCTAATTTCATAGATACCCCGAATGTCGATAATTTGATGTAGTGTAACGACTTAATATAATCAATCAAAACCACTACGCTACAAGTTATGCCATTTTAATATATACCCTTATCTTTCAAGTTGCAGGTGCGTTGGCTGCTCTCTTTCACCCGAATCACTTACTACAGTAAGCTCATCGGGATTCACTCGCTTGCCGCCTTCCTGCAACATGAAATCTTTTGGGTAATGATCAGAAGTTGATTTTTTTTCCTGGAAATGGGCATGGGTATTTTGGTTCAGGGTCTGGAACTGCCCGTACTTGCGCAGTGCAATACGGTAATTGTTGGTGCTGGTTGGCGGTAACCATTCTTCCAGTGAATCGTCGAAGAAGGCCTTAGTTGAAGTGGGAGAAGGGATATTTTGTATGGCAAAATGATTCCCCAGACGACGCAGGCGCACCACATATTCGCGGATAGTGCCGTGGCTCATCTCGGTTTGCTCGAACAGGTATTCTTTAAAGCCAATGATATCGAAATAGTGTTGCTGCTCTTTGCAGTACAAATCACCGCAAAAACGGCACAGTGCCGCCCAGGACTGGCGTTCAGCCTGCCAGCCATTTTCATCTATTAAGGTATCAAGTTGGGCGATGGCGGTTTTGCTGACAATTTCACCCCCACGCGTAAGCGTGATTCTGTCGAGCAATTTTGCGCACTGCGCGCAATGAGTTTGTGTGTGTTTAAAGTCTTTCAAATAACGGCTTAATGGCCGTTTTTTTAATTGCTGCACCGTCATTATGTAATCCCGATTATCTCGCCAAATACCCAAATAATTCGAGTCGCACCACGGCGGCAAGAGAACAAGTCCCGATGAACTTACATCAGTAAGTAATTTGGGCGCGTGAACGCTGCCAACAAAGATGCGACTTGAAGTATGACGGGCATTTACAACTTACCGAGCTTAGTGCGTAAACGTTTAATCGCCTGGCTATGCAACTGACTGACGCGTGACTCCCCCACATCCAGTACCGCGCCAATCTCTTTCAGATTAAGCTCTTCCTGGTAGTAAAGGGTCAGCACCATTTTTTCGCGATCCGGTAACGCATCAATTGCGCCCATCACACGCTCACGCAAATTGCCTTCCAACAGTTGTTGAAGCGGGTTTGCCTGCTGATGCTCTTCAGTAATCAGTTCGATACTATCGCCATGCTCTTCACGCCACTCGTCATAAGAGAAGAGTTGGCTGTTATTGGTGTCGAGCAACATCTGACGGTATTCGTTGAGCGGGATATCCAACCGGTCTGCCACTTCAGTTTCAGTCGCATTACGGCCCAGCTCTTGCTCCAGTTGACCAATTGCCTGCGCAACGCCGCGGGCATTACGCCTGACGCTGCGGGGCACCCAGTCACGGCTTCGCAACTCATCAAGCATCGCCCCACGGATGCGCTGCACCGCGTAGGTAGTAAATGCCGTTCCTTGCAGGGCATCATAACGGTCCACTGCGTTTAACAACCCGATGCCGCCCGCCTGTAGCAGGTCGTCAAGCTCCACACTCGCGGGCAGGCGTACCTGCAGGCGCAATGCTTCGTGACGCACCAGCGGTACATAACGCTGCCACAGCGAGTGTTTATCCATCACACCTTCAGCGGTATACAGTGAGTTCACGATAAACAGCCCTGCGTTAATTGAGTTATCGGCATGATTATCCGTTTCTGGAGGGTTTTTAATCGCAAGAATAGTGGGTGAAATGAGGGGTTATTTGGGGGTTATGGGTAACAAGCATAAAGAAAAAACCCCGCAAGCGCGGGGTTTGGTCAGGTATCAGGCGATTAGCCCTGTAGCAGAGACAGTACTTGCTGTGGAACCTGGTTAGCTTTAGACAACACGGAGTTACCCGCCTGCTGGATGATTTGCGCTTTAGACATATTTGACACTTCGGTCGCATAGTCGGCGTCCTGAATACGGGACTGCGCTTCAGACAGGTTAGTGGTGGTGTTGTTCAGGTTGGTTACCGCAGAGTCCAGACGGTTTTGTACCGCACCCAGGGAAGAACGGAATTTGTCTACCTGAGCGATAGCGTCATCCAGTGCTGCCAGTGGAGAAGTAGTTTTACCGTTTGCAATAGCAGTTACTGTGTTAGTCGGGCTTGAAAGATCAGTACCAGCGACAAGTTTTGCCGCATCGTAGGTTTTGCCTGATGCTTTATCAACAACAACTTCCGTTGTACCGTTGTCACCACCCAACTGGACTGCAGCACCAACTACGCTTTTCCCATCAGCATCAGTGTAGGTAGCTGCAGTTTTAGCGGTAACAGTTGCTGTACCTGGAGTCGTAGTAGTATCAACATCAGCAGCGTAAAGAGTACCATCAGTGGTTTTAATTGCGTAATTGTTGGTGTTGTTACCTTTAGCATCTTGCAATTGCACCAGAGTTCCACCAGCAGCTTTGATGGCTGCTGTTGTAGCGTCTGTGCCGAAGGCTACGGTTGAGCCAGCCGTTGCAGCAACATCATACGTAGCAGCAGCTGCTGTAGCACCAGTTGGCGTACCAACAGTATTAGCTGCCAAAGTCACTTTACCACTGGTGGCATCAATATCTACGGCATATTTACCATCTGCCGTATTGCCTGTGGTACCAGTGATATCTGCAAAGTATTTCCCCGCAGTGTCTTTGACAATGCCAGTAATAGCGCCAGAACCGACACCAGTAATACCAGTTAAATCAGTAGTAGAAAAATCTACAGCAACACTAGTAGCTGCTGTACCTGTACCAACTGCAGTTAGTGCATCACTGGTCTTAACAACATCGTTATTTCTTACATTGAAGCCATCTAATCCAAGAGTTTTTGAGTCAATCTGCTTCAGGTCAATTTTAATAGTTTGGCCATCATTTGCACCAACCTGGATAGACATAGAACCGTCTTTAGCCAGCACATTCACGCCGTTAAACTGGGTCTGGCCAGATACACGGTCGATTTCGCCCAGACGGGATTTGATTTCATCCTGAATAGAAGTCAGATCTGAATCAGAGTTAGTACCTGTCGTTGCCTGAACAGTCAGCTCACGTACACGCTGTAAGTTGTTGTTGATTTCAGACAGTGCACCTTCTGTGGTCTGCGCCAGAGAGATACCGTCGTTGGCGTTACGCGCAGCCTGAGTCAGGCCTTTAATGTTAGAGGTAAAACGGTTAGCAATCGCCTGGCCCGCTGCATCGTCCTTGGCGCTGTTAATACGTAAACCAGAAGACAGACGCTCAATGGCAGTAGACATTGCCGACTGGTTTTTGTTGATGTTGTTTTGAGTAATCAGCGAGAGGCTGTTGGTATTAATGACTTGTGCCATGATTTAGTTTCCTGTGTTTCAAGTCTACGGTTTAGGGGTTGGGTTTCCACCCGTCGGCTTCGTCGCCGTTAAACCTGTTATCGTCTGGTCATCCACAACCTTTAGATTTTTTTCACATTCACAGAAAAATATTTAGCGCCGGAAATACTCTTTTCCCCTGCCGCTATTCTCGCCATTAAAAAAAAGAAATTAATCGTAAACTTTGCATTATCCAGGCCGATAATCCCGGTATTCATTTTATGCGTCGATACATTAAGGAAATAATATGGCTAGTATTTCTACGCTGGGAATCGGGTCCGGTCTGGATTTGAGCAGCATTCTGGACAGCCTGCAGGCAGCACAAAAAGCAACGTTAACGCCGATTTCAAAACAACAAAGCTCCTACACGGCAAAACTGAGTGGTTATGGCACATTGAAAAGCGCATTGGTCAGTTTCCAGACCGCTAACACTGCGCTGAATAAAGCAGACCTATTTACTGCAACATCAACCGCCAGCAGCAGCACCGCGTTCAGCGCGACGACAACGGGCAATGCCGTCGCCGGGAAATATACGATTAACGTCACCCAACTGGCGCAATCACAAACGCTGACCACCAAAAATACCCAGCCCGACAGCAAAACCGCGATTGCTACTGGCGACAGCGTGTTGACCATTCAACAAGGTGGCGATAAAAAACCGGTAACTATTGATATCAGCGCAGCCAACTCTTCACTGAGCGGTATTCGCGACACCATCAATAATTCTAAGAGTGGTGTCAGCGCCAGTATTATCAACGTCGGCAACGGCCAATTTCGTCTGTCTATCACTTCTGACGACACCGGTAGTGACAACGCTATGAGCCTGAGTGTCAACGGTGATAGCGCCCTGCAAAGCTTTATGGGCTACAACGCCGCCAGTACCGACGCTGCAAATAGCATGGTAGAGAGCGTGACTGCGCAAAATGCCGAACTCACCGTTAACAATATTAAAATCATCAACAGCAGCAACACCATCAGCGATGCGCTGGAAGATATCACCCTCAATCTTAAAGATGTCACGACCGGCAACCAGACGCTGACCATCACCAAAGATACCTCTAAAGCAGAAAGCGCGGTCAAAGCCTGGGTCGATGCCTACAACTCATTGCAGGACACCTTCAGCAGCTTAACCAAATACACTGCTGTCGATTCTGGTGCCACTCAAGACTCCGGTAACGGCGCGCTACTTGGCGACAGCACCCTGCGTACCATCCAGACGCAACTGAAAGGGTTGCTCAACAACCCACAAAGCAGTTCATCATTTAAAACTCTGGCACAGATTGGTGTGACCTCAGATCCGAGCACCGGAAAACTGGAGCTCGATAACGACAAATTGTCAGCAGCGCTAAAAAAAGATGCGTCTGGTGTCAAAGAGATGATTGTTGGCGACGGTAAAGCCAGCGGCATCACCACCATCATCGGCAACAACGTGACCAGTTGGCTCTCAAACACCGGGATCATCAAAGCGGCAACAGATGGCGTGAGTAAAACGCTGAACAATCTGACCGCTCAGTACAACAAGGCCAGCGACCGCATCGACTCAGAAATGGCGCGTTACAAAGCGCAATTTACTCAACTAGACGTAATGATGAGTTCACTGAACTCCACCAGCAGCTATCTGACTCAACAGTTTGATACCAGCAGTTCCAAAAGCTAATTAATTCAGGAGCAGATATGTACGGGGCAAAAGCTACTCAGGCCTACGCAAGAATTGAAGTGGAAAGCGCAGTGATGAGCGCCAGCCAGCAGCAACTGGTAACCATGTTGTTTGATGGTGCACTCAACGCGTTAGTTCGTGCTCGTCTTTTTTTGCAGGATGGCAATCTGGAAGGGAAAGGCCTTTCGCTGTCCAAAGCCATTAATATCATCGATAACGGACTGAAAGCCGGAATTGATGAATCCAGCAGTGATGAGCTCACGCAGAATCTGCTCGCTCTTTATAGTTATATGGTGCGACGTATATTCCAGGCCAACTTGCACAATGATATCAGCGCGATCGAAGAGGTCGAGAACCTGCTGCGTAATATCGCTGATGCCTGGAAAGAAGTTGCTCAGATGCCTAACCGGATTTAGGACGTAGTCTAATGAACCATGTGCCGCAACTGTACACTCGCTATCAGCAATTATTAGAGCAAAGTAAGTTGATGCTGAACAACGCCCACAAGGGAATGTGGGATGAACTAATCGCCAGTGAAATGGATTACGTTAATGCGGTGCATGAACTAACTCAATTCATGAGCGATATTAAACTTTCAATACTGATGCAGGAGCAACTTCGCCCTATACTCCGTGCCATTCTTGATAATGAGAGCGAGATAAAACGCCTGCTACAAATCCGTATGGATGAACTTGCAATACTCGTGGGACAATCTTCCATACAGCAATCTGTTTTAACCACCTATGGCAAACAAGGTGGACAGATTTTGGCACCGCAAGACAGTCAGGATACTCCCTCCTGAAGTTCTAAGGCGCGGCAAAGCTTAAGTTTTATCGCACCATGCATTTTCAGGCATATCATCCATAATTGAGATCCCTCTCTATGGAGCCTGAAGATGCGCAACCCAACCTTATTGCAATTTTTCCATTGGTATTACCCCGGTGGGGGTCAGTTGTGGGCAGAAGTCGCCGAACGCGCGGCAACGCTCAATGATATCGGCGTCAATATGGTCTGGCTGCCACCGGCTTACAAAGGCAGTTCCGGTGGCTATTCCGTGGGATATGACTGTTACGATCTTTTTGATCTCGGTGAATTCGACCAAAAAGGATCGGTGGCGACCAAATATGGCGATAAAGCGCAATTGCTGGCAGCAATAAAAGCCCTAAAAGAAAACGATATTGCAGTGCTTCTTGATGTAGTGGTTAACCACAAAATGGGCGCTGATGAGAAAGAACGCATTCAGGTCAATCGCGTCAACCAAGAAAACCGTAATGAAATAGATGATGAAGTTATCGAATGCGAAGCCTGGACACGTTACACCTTCCCTGCCCGTGCCGGTCAATACTCAAAGTTTATCTGGGATTACAAATGCTTTAGTGGCGTTGACCACATCGAAAACCCGAACGAAGACGGTATATTCAAGATAATCAACGATTACACCGGCGAAGGCTGGAACGATCAGGTTGATGATGAGCTCGGCAATTTCGACTATTTAATGGGCGAGAATATCGACTTTCGCAATCACGCCGTAACAGAAGAGTTGAAATACTGGGCACGCTGGGTAATGGAAGAAACCGGCTGTAACGGCTTCCGCCTCGATGCGGTCAAACATATTCCGGCGTGGTTCTACAAAGAGTGGATTGAACATGTTCAGGAAGTGGCTGAACAACCGCTGTTTATTGTTGCAGAATACTGGTCACATGAAGTCGATAAACTTCAGGAATATATCGCGCAAGTTGATGGCAAAACGATGCTGTTTGATGCGCCGCTGCAAATGAAATTCCACCAGGCATCAAAGCAAGGTCGTGATTACGACATGAGCCAGATTTTCACCGGCACGCTGGTTGAAGCCGACCCTTTCCACGCCGTGACTCTCGTTGCCAATCATGACACGCAACCCCTGCAATCACTTGAAGCACCTGTTGAGCCATGGTTCAAACCCTTAGCTTATGCTCTGATTTTGCTGCGCGAAAACGGTGTGCCAAGCGTGTTTTATCCCGATTTATTTGGGGCAAGTTACGACGATGAGGGTGGTGATGGCGAAACTTACCATATCGACATGCCGGTTATTGAACAGCTGGACGACCTGATCCATGCACGGGAACTTTATGCTCACGGCGTGCAGACGCTCTATTTTGATCACCCTAATTGCATCGCTTTTAGCCGCAGTGGCACCGATGAAAATCCAGGTTGCGTGGTGGTGCTATCAAATGGTGATGAAGGCGAGAAAACCATTACGCTTGGAGATAATTATGGCAGCAAAAACTGGCGGGATTATCTGGGCAACCGTGAAGAAACTGTCACCACCGATGAAAACGGCAGCGCGACATTTTCCTGCAACGGCGGTAGCGTCAGCGTGTGGGTAATGGAAGAGGTGTTATAGATTGGCTGAAACTTCCCTCTCCCTTTAAAGGAGAGGGAATCATCACTTACGGTAATTTGCTATCCAGCGGGTTCTTCTGCAAATAATCAGCACATTCTTGCGTCGGACGATCAACACGTTTCAGCGTCATACCGGCATATTCCAGCGTATCGCCTTCACGCTCAACGCTATAAACATCGCGTTTGTTGGTCACGTTATACCAGTCATCTGAACGCACGGTCAGTTTACCCGGCAGAGCAAGCACGCGCTGCCACTGGCGGCAATCGAGCGTATCCCCTTGCGGCGTGACCACAAGAGTCGCGATCGCTTCCGGGCTCACCATCTCACTTTGCGGGCCTTGTGACTGCCAGTAACCAGCAAGTCCTGCTGGCGCTGGGGTTTTAACCACTTCGAGGTAATTATCAACCTGCACACAGCCGCTTAACGCCAGCAACACTGTCAATAATGCAATCTTCTTCATCATCTATCCCGACTGCGGAGAAAAAATAATTTTCGCATTAAAGCACTTAGCCCGCCAGTGTTTCAGTAGCTTGCAACCAATCGCGGGAAATTAAGACGGGCCGTTCAAGCCCTGGCATAGCAAATCTTTTACCAGACCGCATGGCGAGTTGCTGATTATGAATTAAGATTATTCTTATAAATCTTAAAAGGAATATCGCCATGCGTGATTTCTTTTCCACATTAAAATATGACTTAAAAATCAATACAGCCAAATCTAAACTCATTATTTTAATTTTCAGAATGGCCACTATTCATGCCAAAACAAAGGCGCTTTACCCGATTTCACTGATGTTTGTGATACTCAACCGAGTTATTAATGAAGGCCTGTTTGGGGTAGAACTGTCTTACCATTTAAAAATTGGCAAGGGCTTTAAGATATGGCACGGTAACTCAATGATTATCAACAGAAGTTGTGTGATTGGAGAAGGATTTACTATCAGGCAATTCTGCACCCTTGGCAGCAATAAAAATGGTGTCGACATCAAATTTAAAGTAGGAAACAACGTCAATATGGGCGCTCATTCCTGCATCATTGGCGACGATATAGAAATTGGCGACAACGTGACAATTGGCGTAGGCACGCTGGTTTTAAAAAGCGTTCCGTCTAATAGCACAGTCATTTCCAGCAATAAAATGGTTATTATCGAAAAGCCCGAAACGTTAACGATTTAATTAACTAGCGCAATGCCCAGCATCAACAAATATGTTTTAAGCCGCTCATATTCCACAACTTTGGGTGGACTCAAATTTCCCATCACGGTGAGTATCTGACCACGACACGCTCTCTAACAGTAGAAGCGTTTGACGGATGGCAGGCTAAATAGAAAAAGGCCGACGATTGTCAGCCTTTAGAATCATTTTAAAAATCTTGCTTACTTCTGAACTTCTATACATTTTCCAGCAGATGGGGCCTGAACAGTACCGTAACTTCCATCAGGAATTCCCTTCATCACTTCTTTTAAGGTGAGCTCGCACACGTCCATGCTAGGCATGGGGGTCACGTTCCATGAAACATTACTCGTATAACCTGACGCCAGAAGCATAAAATAATAAACAGTAGCCACAATACCCCCCTATAAACTGTCGCGGATTATGTAAATGGAACCAGGAAGCAGCAAGCCATTTATTACATTTGAGTAACTTTTAGGAATTAATGACAAAAAAATAATGATTATCGTGGGTTAGTAAAGATGATAATTAACAACTCCACAAACTTTTTCACAACAACACTTCTGCGTAGGTGCATATGTATTGACCTACGCTCTCTTAGTTTAGTGATAAAAATGTACGTCTATATTTTTTATATATCTTATAGATCAAGCAACTACACCTGCATATTCATCACTTCCTGGTAGGCCGACACCATCTTGTTACGCACCTGAATTCCCATCTGTAACGAAACTGACGATTTTTGTAGATCGACCATCACATCATTTAGCGCAACACCGGGAGTTCCCAGGGCAAATTTTTCAGCCTGGGTACGCGCAGCGGTTTGTGTTTCGCTGATACGACCAAGTGCTGCCTGCAACTCACCGGCAAAACTCACTTTAGGCTCGTTATTCTGAACCGGATTTCCCGCCGATAGCGCGGTTGCCTGCAACTGCTGAAGAACGCCCTCAATACCCTGAATTGCCATTTCCCTGCCCCAATGATTTTTATCGCGGCAAGATTACCACCTTGTCAATAGGACAAAGGCGGTAATTAGCGTCAATAAATAGAGCTAATTCAGCCATCGAAACTTTTGAGAAAGAAAATAATGACGGTGCCATCTATGTGGAACTTTTGTTGTGGGAGCTCGTTTTGTTCACTCTTTATAGTAAAAATGATGTCTATGTTCAGTTGCGAGGTGCTCAATGACCGCAGCGGACCAGGCACAAACGTCACAAAACAAACCCCAGGAGTGGCTGACCCGCGTTCGCGCGAATCCTAAAATCCCACTGATGGTCGCAGGTGCGGCGGCGATCGCCGTTATTATCGCGCTGGTACTGTGGGCCAAAACACCTGATTACAAGGTGCTTTACAGCAATCTTGCAGATCAGGACGGTGGCGCCATCGTCACGCAACTGACCCAAATGAATGTGCCTTACCGCTTCTCCGATAACGGTAGTGCCATTGAAGTTCCAGCCGATAAAGTCTACGACCTGCGTCTGCGCCTCGCCCAACAAGGGTTGCCAAAAGGTGGCGCAGTCGGGTTTGAGCTGCTGGACCAGGAAAAATTCGGTATTAGCCAATTTAGCGAGCAAGTGAACTACCAGCGTGCGCTGGAAGGTGAACTGGCACGAACAATAGAAACACTCGGCCCGGTAAAAAATGCGCGTGTGCATCTTGCCATGCCAAAACCCTCTCTCTTTGTCCGCGAGCAAAAGTCCCCTTCTGCTTCCGTAACGCTCAGCCTCGAGCCTGGCCGCGCTTTAGATGAAGGGCAAATCAGCGCCGTTGTCCACATGGTTTCCAGCGCGGTTGCAGGGCTGCCACCAGGTAATGTAACGCTTGTTGACCAGGGTGGGCATCTGCTCACGCAGTCCAATACCGCAGGCCGCGACTTAAACGATGCTCAACTGAAATATGCGATGGATGTTGAAAGCCGCTTCCAGCGCCGTATCGAATCAATCCTCGCACCTATCGTGGGTAGCGGGAATGTCCATGCTCAGGTCACCGCCCAGATAGATTTCGCCAATAAAGAAAAAACTGAAGAGCAATATCGCCCGAACAGCGATCCTTCTCAGGCTGCCGTGCGTTCACGCCAGCTAAACCAAAGTGAGCAGGTTAATGGCCGTAACCCAGGTGGCGTTCCGGGTGCTCTATCAAACCAACCGGCTCCGCCGAACAATGCCCCTATTGCCAATGCGCCACAAAACAATGCGGCAAATGCACCTCAACAAAATCAATCGACGTCGATGGGTGGCTCTACCCCAACCGGCTCAAGCAATACGCAGCGCGACGAAACGACCAACTACGAAGTTGACCGCACTATTTTGCATACCAAGCTGAACGTCGGTGATATTCAACGCCTGTCTGTGGCTGTCGTTGTGAATTACCGCCAGCTAACCGATGGCAAGCCTTTGCCGTTGACCGCTGAGCAAATGAAGCAAATTGAGAACCTGACGCGTGAAGCGATGGGCTATTCAGACACACGTGGCGACACGCTCAACGTAGTGAACTCACCATTTAGTGCAACAGAAGAAACCAGCCTTGAGCTGCCGTTCTGGAAGCAACAAGCCTTCTTCGAAATGTTGATGTCCGCAGGCCGTTGGTTGGTAGTGCTGATCGTTGCCTGGCTGCTGTGGCGCAAACTGGTGCGCCCACTTATTCAACGCAAGGTTGAAGTGCAACAAACGCAGGTGGAAGCACAGCGCCAGCGTGCGGAAGAGGAAGATGCCGTTTCTGTTCGTCTGACGAAAGACGAGCAGCAGCAACAACGCAAAGTGAATCAAAAACTGAGCGCTGAAGTGATGAGCCAGCGTATTCGCGAGATGTCTGATAACGATCCGCGCGTCGTTGCGCTGGTTATACGCCAATGGATGAGTAACGAACTATGAGTATTAGCGGAACAGAGAAAAGCGCAATTCTGTTGATGACCATTGGCGAAGACCGAGCGGCAGAGGTGTTCAAACACCTTAGCCCGCGTGAAGTCCAGCATCTTAGTGCGGCCATGGCCAGCATTCGCCAGATTTCCAATAAACAGCTGACCGAAGTGCTAGCTGAGTTCGAGCAAGAAGCCGAGCAATACGCTGCGCTGTCGATTAACGCCAACGACTACCTGCGCTCTGTGCTGATCAAAGCGTTAGGTGAAGAGCGTGCTTCCAGCTTGCTGGAAGATATTCTGGAAACCCGCGAAACCACCTCGGGTATGGAAACGCTCAACTTTATGGAACCACAGAGTGCCGCCGATCTTATCCGCGACGAGCACCCGCAGATCATCGCCACGATTTTGGTTCACCTCAAACGCGCTCAGGCTGCCGATATTCTGGCGTTATTCGACGAACGTCTACGCCACGATGTGATGCTGCGTATCGCCACCTTCGGCGGCGTGCAGCCTGCAGCGCTGGCGGAACTGACCGAAGTGCTCAACAACCTGCTCGATGGTCAGAACCTCAAACGCAGCAAAATGGGCGGCGTAAGAACGGCTGCAGAAATTATCAACCTGATGAAAACTCAGCAGGAAGAAGCGGTTATCTCTGCTGTTCGCGACTTCGACGGCGAACTGGCACAGAAAATTATCGACGAAATGTTCCTGTTCGAAAACCTGGTCGAAGTGGACGATCGCAGTATCCAGCGCCTGTTGCAGGAAGTGGAATCCGAATCGCTGCTGGTCGCACTCAAAGGTGCCGAGCAACCGCTGCGCGAGAAATTCCTGCGCAACATGTCGCAGCGTGCAGCAGATATTTTGCGCGATGACCTTGCAAACCGCGGCCCGGTACGTCTCTCGCAGGTGGAAAACGAACAGAAAGCCATTCTGCTTATTGTTCGTCGCCTGGCAGAAACCGGCGAGATGGTGATTGGCACCAGCGAGGATACGTATGTCTAACGGGCTTCCGTGGAAAATCTGGACACCAGACGACCTGGCTCCTCCTTCACAGGCCTTCGAGCCGATGTTCCAGTCGGAATCGGATGGCGATGAGCCCGAACAGGCTCAGGAAAGTGTGCCTGATTTACAGCAACAACTTGCTCAAATGCAGATGCAGGCTCATGAACAAGGCCATCAACTGGGCTATGCCGAAGGGCAAAAAACTGGCGTGGAAGAAGGCCGCAAAACGGGTTTTCAGCAAGGGCTGGAACAAGGTCTTGCTGAGGCTAAGCAGCAACAAGCGCCGGTACATGCGCGAATGCAGCAACTGGTCAGCGAGTTCCAGTACACGCTTGACGCGCTCGACAGCGTTATCGCTTCACGTTTGATGCAGATGGCACTGGAAGCGGCTCGCCAGGTTATCGGCGAAACCAAAGGCATTGATAACACTGCGCTGATTAAGCAGATTCAGTCGCTATTACAGCAAGAACCACTGTTTAGCGGCAAACCACAACTGCGCGTACATCCTGACGATTTAAGCCGCGTGGAAGAGATGCTGGGTGCCACGCTCAGCCTGCATGGCTGGCGTTTGCGTGGCGACCCGAGTCTGCATCAGGGCGGCTGCAAAGTCTCCGCTGATGAAGGCGATCTCGACGCAAGCGTTGCAACGCGCTGGCAAGAACTCTGCCGCCTTGCAGCCCCTGGAGTGTTGTGATGACTGCGCGTCTGACTCGCTGGCTCAATTCGCTCGATACTTTTGAGGCGAAAATGTCTCAACTGCCGACCGTGCGTCGTTATGGTCGTCTGACTCGTGCAACCGGTCTGGTACTGGAAGCCACAGGTCTGCAATTACCGCTTGGTGCGACCTGCATCATCGAGCAGCACTCGCGAGATATCGAGTGTGAGGTCGTCGGTTTTAACGGTCAAAGACTGTTTCTGATGCCGCTTGAAGAAGTCGAAGGCATTCTGCCCGGTGCCCGTGTTTATGCCCGCGCCACCAGCGAAGGTGGCCTGCATAGTGGTAAACAACTGCCCCTCGGCCCGGCGCTTCTGGGCCGTGTACTGGATGGTAGTGGTCGCCCACTCGACAGCCTTCCGGCACCGGAAACCACCACGCTTGGTGCATTGGGTGCCGCCCCATTCAACCCCTTACAACGTACCCCTATCGAACACGTGTTGGATGTTGGTGTGCGTCCTATCAACGCGCTGCTAACCGTGGGTCGCGGCCAGCGTATGGGCCTGTTTGCCGGTTCTGGTGTGGGGAAAAGTGTGCTGTTGGGCATGATGGCGCGTTATACCCAGGCCGATGTAATCGTCGTGGGGTTAATCGGCGAACGTGGGCGTGAAGTAAAAGACTTTATTGAAAACATTCTTGGCCCTGAAGGGCGTGCCCGCTCGGTGGTCATTGCTGCTCCTGCGGATGTTTCGCCGCTGCTACGTATGCAGGGTGCCGCTTACGCCACACGCATCGCCGAAGATTTCCGCGACCGCGGCCAGCATGTGTTGCTGATTATGGACTCCCTCACCCGTTATGCGATGGCGCAACGTGAAATAGCGCTGGCGATTGGCGAGCCGCCTGCAACCAAAGGTTATCCACCTTCGGTGTTCGCCAAGCTGCCTGCGCTGGTTGAACGCGCCGGTAACGGCATTTCTGGCGGTGGTTCGATTACCGCGTTTTATACCGTTTTGACCGAGGGCGACGATCAACAAGATCCGATTGCCGATTCGGCGCGAGCCATTCTTGATGGTCACATTGTGTTATCGCGCCGTCTGGCGGAGGGCGGTCACTACCCGGCAATCGATATTGAAGCGTCTATCAGCCGTGCCATGACTTCGTTAATTACCGATCAGCACTACGCACGCGTACGCCATTTCAAACAGCTGTTATCCAGTTTCCAGCGCAACCGCGATTTGGTGAGCGTAGGTGCGTATGCCAAAGGCAGCGATCCGCAGCTCGATAAAGCAATTTTGCTGTGGCCGCAACTGGAAGCCTTTTTGCAGCAAGGGATTTTTGAACGCAGCGGCTGGGAAGAAGCCTGCCAGTCACTGGAGATTATTTTTCCAACGGTTTGATAACCCATCGTAGGTCGGATAAGCGTCAGCGTCATCCGGCATAAGCTTGACGAGAGGTAACAATGAACCAAAGCACAGCACTGGATACCCTGCACGACCTGGCAGAAAAAGAGGTCGAGGACGCAGCAGTACGCTTAGGGGAAATGCGCCGCGGCTGCCAGGCGGTAGAAGAACAGCTCAACATGCTGATTAACTATCAATTTGAATATAGCTCCAGCCTCAACGACAGCATGAGTCAGGGCATTGCCAGTAACCGTTGGCAGAATTATCAGCAATTTATACAGACGCTTGAGAAAGCTATCGATCAGCATCGCCAACAGTTGATGCAGTGGAACGGAAAGGTCACTCAGGCGCTGAATGTATGGCAAGAGAAGCAGAAGAGATTGCAGGCCTGGAGCACGTTACAGCAGCGCAAAGCAGCACAAGTCCTGTTGGCTGAGAACAAGCTTGATCAAAAACTGATGGATGAATACGCCCAGCGGGCAACACTGAGGAAAGCAGAATGATTATGCAGCCCCTGATTACAGCCTCTCCCGATGTCGCAAGTACTGCGTCTGCCCCGGGTAGTGTAGTTCCTGGCGATAAAGGCTTCAGTGAAGATTTCCTGAGCCTGCTGAGCAAAGCGCTGCCAGGTGAAGTCACTCTGGCAGATGGTAAAACCGTGTCTCTGGAAGCCGCTCTGGGTAAAACAGCGGGCAAAGACGCACCTGCTATTGCTGCTGATGCCGCTGATGAAAAAACCACGCTTGCCGCGCTGTTAAAGAACCTCGATGCACCACAGGCATTGTCTGCCCTGCTCTCTAACGTGAAGAAAAGCGGCAACGAGGAAAAAACGGCACAAGTCGATGCGCAACATGAGCAAACCCACACGCTCAGCAATGCTGACATGCAGGCATTAAGCGCATTGTTTGCCATGCTGCCGCAGCAATTACCGGCCGCCAACACACTCAATACCCAGTCAGATGGTGAAAGTAGCGCGGCGGTTAGCCTGAATACTTTGCTTTCCAGTAGCGGTATAAAAAATGCGCCGACGGTTGATGCGCGAACCAACAGCGCCATCGCGACAGATAACACCGTTACACTTGATAGCGCAGCGACAGCAAAAAATGCACCCGCAACAACCGACTCACCGGTTGAAGCAAAAGCTTTCACCATAAGTAGCACTGAAAATGGCAACCGTGATGCCACAGCGAACAACACCACCACTGCTTCGGCACTGACCACGCCAGTCTTCAGTACCGCAACGGTGGCGACACCCGCTTCGACGCAAATTGCTGTGCCGGTCGCACCACAGATTAGCGCCCAGCTTGGCAGCCAGGAGTGGCAGCAGGCAGTCAGCCAGCACATCACCCTATTCACTCGCCAGGGCCAGCAAAGTGCCGAGCTACGTCTGCACCCTGAAGATTTAGGACAGATTCAAATCAGCATGAAGCTTGATGACAACCAGGCCCAGTTGCAGATGGTTTCAGCCCACAGCCACGTTCGCGCAGCACTTGAAGCGACATTACCAAACCTGCGTATTGCACTGGCAGAAAGTGGTATCCAGCTTGGGCAGAGCAGTATCAGTAGCGAAAGTTCTGCCGGGCAGCAGCAACAGCAATCAGGCCAACAGCAGCAACAAGCCTCACGATCGGGCGGTGCTTTCCCATCAATGGGTGATGCTGATTCGCTGGCAGTTCCTGCCAGCGTGCAACGTTTAGCATCGGGTAATAACGCGGTGGATATTTTCGCCTGAGCCACGCTCCCTAAGCTAAACGTCAGAGGTAACAACAAATATCATCTGTTTTCGGGCCTTTGAACGCCCGCCGACACAGGATAATCAACCGATACCCAAGCTACTTCAAGGTGCAGGTAGGCGGCAATCGAATGAATCCCGATGAGCTTACTTGTGTAAGTGATTCGGGTGAATGAGAGCAACCAACACCCCTGCAACTTGAAGGGCGATGGGTAGATATGCAGTACCGATACAGGAAAGATTCATTTTATGACTGACAACGCTTTGCCAAAAAGCCGCAAGCGCTCCATCTGGATGCCATTACTGGTCCTGATTACCCTTGCCGCATGTGCTACCGCTGGTTACAGCTACTGGCGTATGCAGCAGCAACCTGCTGCCGCGCAGGCGAAGGCACCAGAGCCACCACCAGCACCGGTATTTTACGCACTGGATACCTTCACGGTTAACCTCGGTGATGCTGACCGCGTCTTGTATATCGGTGTCACATTGCGCCTGAAAGATGAAGCCACGCGTCAACGTCTGAGTGAATTCCTGCCAGAAGTACGTAGTCGTCTATTGCTGCTGTTTTCCCGCCAGGACAGTGCAGCCCTTGCGACCGATGAAGGTAAACAGAAACTGGTTGAAGCGATAAAGAATACGCTGGCACCACCTCTGGTCGCCGGACAACCTCAACAGGCAGTCAGCGACGTGCTGTATACCGCCTTTATTTTGCGGTAATCCCATGGGCGATAGCATTCTTTCTCAGGCCGAAATTGACGCACTGTTAAATGGCGACAGTGACAACTCCGACGAACCCAAGACCAGTGTCGTTAATGAAACCGACATTCGTCCTTATGACCCCAATACCCAACGTCGTGTGGTGCGTGAGCGCTTACAGGCTCTGGAAATTATTAACGAGCGTTTTGCTCGTCAATTCCGTATGGGGTTATTTAACCTGTTACGTCGTAGCCCGGACATTACCGTCGGGGCTATCCGCATTCAGCCGTACCACGAGTTTGCCCGTAACTTGCCCGTGCCTACCAACCTCAACTTGATGCATCTGAAACCGCTGCGCGGCACAGGTTTGTTCGTGTTCTCCCCAAGCCTTGTGTTTATCGCCGTGGACAACCTGTTTGGCGGCGACGGGCGTTTCCCAACTAAAGTTGAAGGCCGGGAGTTTACCCATACCGAGCAGCGTGTGATTAACCGCATGTTGAAACTGGCGCTGGAATCTTATAGCGACGCGTGGAAAGCCATTTATCCACTGGAAGTGGAGTATGTGCGTTCCGAAATGCAGGTCAAATTTACCAACATTACGACGTCGCCAAACGACATCGTGGTGAATACGCCATTCCATGTGGAAATCGGCAACCTGACCGGCGAGTTTAATATCTGCCTGCCGTTTAGCATGATTGAACCTTTGCGCGAGCTGCTGGTAAATCCGCCACTGGAAAACTCCCGTCAGGAAGACCAAAGCTGGCGCGATACCCTGGTACGTCAGGTTCAGCATTCTGAGCTTGAGCTGATTGCCAATTTCGCTGATATCCCGCTACGCCTGTCGCAAATTTTAAAATTGAAACCTGGTGACGTGCTGCCGATTGATAAACCGGACAGGATTCTGGCGCACGTTGACGGTGTTCCGGTACTGACTAGTCAGTACGGTACGCTTAACGGCCAGTACGCTCTGCGCGTCGAACATTTGATCAACCCGATACTGAATTCGCTGAACGAGGAACAGCCCAAATGAGTGATATTAATCAACCGTCCGACGACAATGCAGACTCCGTGGACGATCTGTGGGCTGACGCGTTAAACGAACAGAAAGTTACGACCAACAAAAGCACGGCAGACAGCGTATTCCGTGCGCTTGAAGGCAATGACATAGCGGGCGCGATGCAAGACATCGACCTGATTATGGACATTCCCGTCAAACTGACTGTGGAGCTGGGCCGTACCCGTATGACTATCAAAGAGCTGCTGCGTTTGTCGCAAGGTTCAGTGGTAGCGCTGGATGGCTTAGCAGGTGAACCGCTGGATATTTTGATCAACGGTTATCTGATTGCTCAGGGCGAAGTCGTAGTAGTGGCGGACAAATACGGTGTTCGAATCACCGACATTATTACGCCGTCCGAGCGTATGCGTCGCCTGAGCCGTTAATTCGATGAAAACCCAGGCAACTGTTCAGTCACAACCCACCGCCAGCACCGGCTCTCCGTTGGTGCAGGTGAGCGGCGCATTAACCGCGATTATCGTTTTTATTTTGCTCGCCGCCTGGGTGGCAAAACGTTTTGGCTTTACGCCGAAAACTGGCTCCAGCAAAGAGATGAAAGTCAGCGCCAGCTGTAGCGTTGGCCCACGTGAACGTGTGGTGATTGTTGATGTGCAAGATGCGCGTCTGGTGCTCGGCGTGACTGCCGGGCAAATCACTCATTTGCATACGCTCCCCGCCGCGACGGTGATCGAAACTGTATCGCCAACAGCACCTGCTGATTTCCGCGAATTGATGAAAAACAGTCTGATGAAAAATCTGCTTAAACGTAACGGGAAAGATTGATGAAACGTTGGCTCCCTTTCTCGTTGCTTGGCCTGTTGTTAGTCATGCCAGCCGCTTTTGCCCAGCTACCCGGCCTCATCAGCCAGCCGATGTCTAACGGCGGCCAAAGCTGGACGCTGCCGGTTCAGACGCTGGTATTTATTACTTCGCTGACATTTTTGCCGGCAATTCTACTGATGATGACAAGCTTCACTCGCATCATCATTGTTTTTGGCCTGCTGCGTAGCGCATTGGGCACACCGTCTGCACCGCCCAACCAGGTATTGTTGGGACTTGCGCTGTTTCTGACCTTTTTCATTATGGCCCCGGTATTCGACAAAATTTATACCGACGCTTACCAGCCATTTAGTGAAAACAAAATCCAGATGGACGAAGCCATTGAGCGGGGTTCGAAGCCGCTACGTGAGTTCATGTTGCGCCAAACACGTGAAGCAGATCTGGCACTGTTTGCACGCCTGGCAGATACACCGCCGCTGGAAGGGCCTGAAGTGGTTCCGATGCGCATATTGTTGCCGGCATACGTGACCAGCGAGCTGAAAACCGCATTCCAGATTGGCTTTACAGTCTTCATTCCGTTTTTGATTATCGACCTGGTTATCGCAAGCGTACTGATGGCGCTGGGGATGATGATGGTGCCACCGGCAACTATCGCCCTGCCCTTTAAATTAATGCTGTTTGTGTTGGTGGATGGCTGGCAGTTGTTGGTCGGCTCGCTTGCGCAAAGTTTCTACAGTTAGAGGGAAAAAGATGACTCCTGAGTCGGTCATGATGATGGGCACCGAAGCCATGAAAGTGGCTTTGGCGCTCGCAGCCCCGTTATTGATGGTGGCACTGGTCACAGGTCTGGTGATCAGTATGCTGCAGGCCGCGACCCAGATAAACGAAATGACCCTATCGTTTATCCCGAAAATTCTCGCGGTGTTCGTCACTATTATCGTTGCAGGGCCGTGGATGCTTAATCTGCTGCTGGATTATATGCGCACGCTGCTGACGAACATCCCGATGAACATTGGATGATTCACATTGATAGCGGGCAGTGGCTCACATTATTAAGTATGGGGTTCTGGCCATTTATTCGTATTCTGGCCCTAATCTCCACTGCACCGATTCTCAGTGAACGCGCGATTTCCAAGAAGGTAAAAATTGGCCTCGCGTTGATGATTACCTGGATAGTTGCTCCGACCCTTCCGGCAACTGAGGTCACCATTTTCTCGGCGGCAGGCTTCTGGCTCGCCGCACAGCAAATTCTGATTGGCATTGCGCTTGGCTTCACCATGCAGTTTGCCTTCGCCGCCATTCGTACTGCAGGTGAGATAATCGGCCTGCAGATGGGGCTCTCATTCGCTACCTTCTTTGACCCTGGCAGCCGCCTGAACATGCCTGTCCTTGCCCGTTTTATGGATATGCTGGCAATGTTACTTTTTTTGGTGTTTAACGGCCATTTATGGCTGATATCGATGCTGGTCGACACTTTTCACACCCTGCCAATCGGTGGCAATCCGATTAACAGTAATGCGTTTATGGCGCTGACTCGAGCAGGCGGCATGATCTTCCTCAATGGCTTAATGCTGGCCCTCCCGCTCATCACTTTGTTGCTCACGCTAAACATTGCACTTGGTCTGTTAAACCGTATGTCACCACAGCTGTCTGTGTTTGTTATCGGTTTTCCGCTGACACTTGCTGTGGGCATGTTGGTGATGACGGCATTAATTCCCTTAATGGCTCCTTTCGCCGAACATTTATTTAGTGAAGTATTTAATTTACTCTCAGATATTATGAGTGAAATTCCCGCGAATTAATCCCCAGGTTTTGTGGAGTCTTACTGAGGATATTCCTAAAAGCTTTCTTGAATAACATCCACCAGGATATAACTGGCGCGGCTTATATGCTTTTAGGTATCTCACATAATGTAACATTCACTTTACTTTGAGAGCATTCTTAACAAATTATACATAACTTTACTAGATAGTTAGTACGCCTAAAAATACTTAATTACGGGTGGGGGGTGTTATGTCAACGATCATTATGGACTTATGCAGTTATACCCGGTTGGGGTTAACAGGTTATTTAACCAGCCGTGGCATCCGAAAACGACAGATGACCAACGTGGAGACAATTGAGGATTTAGCGCTCGCTTGTGAGTCCCAGACACCCAATGTGGTGTTTATTAATGAGGACTGTTTTATCCATGATGCTCAAAGCAGCGAGCGAATTAAGCAGATCATTAATCAGCATCCCAGTACTTTATTCCTGGTCTTTATGGCAATTGCTAATATTCATTTCGATGAATATCTTTTGGTGCGTAGTAATCTACTGATCAGCTCTAAATCTATAAAGCCAGAGTCACTGGACGAAATACTTTCAGAATATTTAGCAAAAAATGCTCACTGTATCGGGCATATTAATTTACCCACATTATCATTAAGCCGAACTGAGTCCAGCATGCTTAAAATGTGGATGTCTGGACAAGGCACAATTCAAATATCCGACCAGATGAATATCAAAGCAAAAACGGTTTCGTCACACAAAGGGAATATAAAACGCAAGATAAAGACACATAATAAGCAAGTGATTTATCATGTGGTCCGCCTTACCGATAATGTCACCAACGGTATCTTCGTAAATTTGCGTTAATCCAACCAGGATGGTTTTAGGGTGGATTAGCGCAAGCGATATCCACCGCAAATATATTACTCAGAGCGCTCAACAAAAACGCCATCCGGGTGCCCCAGTTCGTTAAAGAACCAGATCCCCAACGGATACTCTTCCAGCGACACGAGGTACATCGTCCCCTCGCTAAATTGCTCGACAGCTAATACCACGCCTGGCCGACGCGGGCCGCCATCGGTTTTGACTGTCACGCGATCGTTGATATTCATAACAAAAATCTCCAAGTTTCTTTGTGCCAGTGTAGATCAAAAACGACTCATTCGCATCGCATGATGCGCAAGGTTATGCATTTTGTTAAGCGTCTATACTTAAACACGGGTATAGCCTGGAGGACGACTGCATGAAGACCGCGAAAGAGCTCAATGAAACCACGCGTATTGATGTCGATGCGCTATTGGCGGCCATCAATGAGATTAGCGAAAGTGAAGTGACACGTGCGAGTGACGATCCGCATCGAGTCAGTATCGATGGGCGCACATGGCACACCTACTCCGAATTAGCGGAAGCCTTTGAACTGGATATACACGATTTTAGTGTTAATGAAGTGAACCGCTGAGCTGAATAAAAGAATCCCGGCAGGAAAGCCGGGATGAACTTGCATAAGCAAGAAGCAATTGAAAAATTCGTTACACCAGGAAATCTGATGTGCATCCACCATACATCAGATTTATTTCAAAACAATGAATGATTCGTTCTATGAATATTCAATTTTTCGCAACGACTTAGCTGAATCGTGCCGCCATTCCTTATTCTTAGCGGTTTCCAGCAATAATACGGATACTCATTAATGATTAGCCTGCGAATTTAATTGAGATTTATCCTACTCAACCAGTCATTTAGCCTTTGGATTTCAGGAGAAGTACCATGCTGCATCTGCACGATCCGCTATTAATCATTTCAGATCTCGATGGCACACTGCTGGAACACCATTCCTACCGTTGGGAGGCCGCTAGTCCCTGGATTAACATTTTGCGCCAAAACGAGATCCCACTGATTTTGTGCAGTGCGAAAAGTGCTGCGGAAATCATTGAGTGGCAAAATGAGTTTTCATTAACCGGACAAGCGTTTATTGCAGAAAACGGGGCGGTTATTCAGCTTGATTCGCGCTGGAGTGACAGCGACGATTATCCTCGTCTGATGACGGGTATTCGCCATGAAGAGCTGTTTTCTGTGTTGGATAAACTGCGCCAGAAATTTGGCTTCAAATTCACCTGCTTTGCCGACGTCGATGAGAATACCCTCTGTGAGTTAACTGGCCTTACACGCAAACAGGCAGCCCTTGCAAAGCTCAGTGAAGCATCTGAAACCTTAATATGGCGCGATAGCGAAGAAATGATGGCCGCATTTAACGACCAGTTGGCAAGTCTGGGTTTAATGATGCTGCAAGGCGGGCGGTTCTGGCATGTATTAGATATGCAGGCCGGCAAAGATAAAGCGCTGCACTGGCTTCAGGAGCAGTTTCAACAACGCGAAGGTAAAACACACATCACAATCGGACTGGGCGACAGCCCGAGCGATGCATTACTGCTTGATAGCGTCGATTACGCAGTGGTTGTCAAAGGCTACAGCCGCCAGACAGTGACGCTGCAACGAGACGACCCACAGCGCGTGTATCGCAGTCAGAACTACGGTCCTGAAGGGTGGAAAGAAGGTCTTGATCATTTCATCACCCCTGAGTAACCAGTTTAATCGTGATTACAGACCTGATTACGACCACCCTGCTTCGCTTTATACAGCCGATGGTCAGCGTAAGTTTGTAGGCGTTCGAAATCATAATCATTAAATTCAAACGAACTACTCACACCAAATGAGGCGCTTATCCTTACCGTAGTGCCTTGCTTGATGAGTAATTCCTTAGTGTTAATACGCACACGGATGCGTTCAGCCACTTTTGTCGCCTCTTCCAGCGTTGTCTCAGGCAGCACGATACAGAACTCCTCACCGCCGACGCGTCCGGCAATATCTCCCGTACGAAATGCATCACTGAGCATCGCTGCCGCATGGATAAGTACTTTGTCGCCGCAACTATGGCCAAATCTGTCGTTTATGCTTTTGAAGAGATCAAGGTCCATCTGAATAACCGAGAAAGGTAACCCTTGCTGCTCACACTCCTGCGACAATTTACGTGCAATCTCGAAGAAGGCACCGCGATTGTACAAACGAGTTAGCGTGTCATAGTTAGCCCGCCAGGTCAGGGTTTGTTGCAAGCTAAACATGTTATTGACCAGGCGGCGAATCACCATCCATGAAGCAAACAGCATAAGCGTAAACAGCGTCCACAGAATGCTCAGAACGATACTGATACGACCAAATTCACCCTGAACCCCTTCTTCCAGGGTATGAACTTTAATCAGCAAACCATCAAAGTTATTCAGCTTCGCCCAGGTGATGAAACGGCTATCCATACGCAATTCCCCCTGATCCCCCTGTTTTGCGGCAGTGACTACATTGGCAATTCGCGCCAATTGGGGTGCGGTAAACAACTCATGTTGCGGCAAATTCTTAGCCGAAGTCGCAATAGGATTTAATTCGTTATCGTAGAGCAGCACCGTGCCTTCATGGTCGTCATATTTGGCTTGCCGCAAGAAGTTATGGATTGATTCGATAGGATAATCGAGAGCCAGTACGCCATACCAACGCCCGTTAAAATCAAGCGGGACCGAAGCGGTAACAATCTGCCCTGATGTATCGTTGCCATTGAACGTGTGTGTCCACTTCAAAGACCGCTGTGGGTTATTTTGCAGTGACTGTGAGGAAAAATAGGGTCTGGCAATCAAGCGGTAATAAAGCGAGACGATATTCGGATCGTTGGCGGGCGGCGTATTCGTCAAAAAGAACCCGCTGCGCGAGGCATAGAACATGCGCTGCGGCATTTTCCCGGAGCTGTCGGATAAGCGCATGATATAGCTTAATTCCAGCGCTGAACTTAATTCGGAGTGAAGCGTACGCTCATCGCGGTCGAGCAATGGGCTTTTATTTACAAATTCATCAGACACGCCGCTCATCGGCAAACTGCGGCTTAAATCGAGGCGCAATTGCCAAAAAGGCTGGGTACGCAAGGTATCAAAATCGGCCAGGGATTTGCGGGTTCTGTCCGTTGAAATCGGGGATTGCAGCGCGTACAGCATCGCATTGCGATAAAACAGCAGATTGTCGATGCTGTGCTGGAGCTGTCGGTCAAGCAAAGTGGCAACGCTATCGAGACTATTGCGCTGGTTGGCGACATAGGCCCCTTCAAGTACCACTGCCTCTCGCCATGTCAGCACTGTAGAGAACAAAAATACGAATATAAAACAAAGGTTAACGACCTTCTGCGGATTTTTGAAGCGGCCGATCACGCGTTGTAATGCATTGCCAAACACTGACACTCTCCCTGAAACCGCAATCATCTATAAACCTGGCAACTCTGCCGGTGCCATGACACCCAGGTCATGGGTCAGTTCTAATATGTAGAGAATACATGACCACTCAGGATTATTACTAAGGGTAAATATATTCATGAGAATTATATTACCCTCAAAACGAATGGTAATCAGGAAATAAAAATGCCCCGTCAATGACAGGGCATTTGAGGCTTATCCTTGCGAGCCGCCTCCTGTTGCCAGTGGGGCCAAATCATCCTCTCGGAAGGCCTCGCGCTTTACACCAAAACCATCATACCAACGACACTCCACCATACCGCTGGAAAACCCGGTAACAATCATCCTTGGGCCACCATTCTTAGGTTGGACTTCATCGCTGACCACAAAGACCATAACTGCCTCCTGTATCAGGGGTGAAAACTTCTACAGTTATAGACAATGACCTGGTGTTTTGCCTGGCAAACCAGGCAAATTTACGCAAAAAATTAGTGAACTGTGCGCCCACGCAGGCGGCTTATGCCATTAACGACTGCCAGCACAATGGCGCCAATGACAAAACCGATAACCAGGTTTGCTACGGTTGGCCCGAGTAAATGAACGGCACCACCGACCTTCTGCGCCCAGTTTTCAATGGCATGATGAAGAACCGGAATACCGTGAACCAGAATGCCGCCGCCGACCAAAAACATAGCCAGAGTTCCGACAACAGAGAGGAATTTCATCAGCCACGGTGCCAACACTAATAACCCTTTGCCGATCCCGCGTGCGATAACCGAGGTTTTCTCAACCAGCCAAAAACCAAGATCGTCGAGCTTAACGATAATCCCCACCAGGCCATACACCCCTACCGTCACGACCAGCGCTATTCCCGATAGCACCAACACCTGGTTGAGCAAAGGCGCTTCGGCGACAATGCCTAACGTAATCGCCACGATTTCAGCAGAGAGAATAAAATCGGTACGAATCGCGCCTTTCACTTTGTCTTTTTCGTAAACCAGCGGGTCTTGCGCGGCAATATCATCTAACCGCTTCTGGCGCTCTTCCGGTGTCTCCTTGTGCTTACGGGCCTGGAGCGTGTGAACGACTTTTTCCACGCCTTCATAACACAGGAAAGCGCCGCCAATCATTAATAATGGCGTGATGGCCCACGGTGCAAAAGCGCTAATAATCAGAGCCAGAGGAACGAGGATCAGCTTATTGATGGCCGACCCCTTCGCAACTTGCCACACCACCGGCAATTCACGGTTTGCCCGGACCCCAGAAACTTGTTGTGCGTTAAGGGAGAGATCGTCTCCCAATACCCCGGCAGTTTTCTTCGCTGCCAGTTTCCCCATCATCGAGATATCGTCCAGCAAAGTGGCGATATCATCCAGCAATGTTAGTAAGCTACTTCCAGCCAAAATGAGCATCCTTTTTTGTTTGTCTACTCAATAGTATGGAACAAAAGTTAGCTGGCGAATATCAAACTCATCTGTCAATAAAAATTAACATTCTTTAAACAAGTAAAATCCTCGCCAGAAAGATAGTTTTGACGTTAACTATTAGCTCTATTAGCGTTAGTTACCCTGAATAATTCGAGTTGCAGGAAGGGTAAAGAGAGGAAACATGCGCGTTCGTTCTGGTCAGTTATTGCCGCTGGTTGCTGCACTATTTTCGTTGTACATCATCTGGGGCTCCACCTATTTTGCTATCGCCGTAGGCGTGAAAAGCTGGCCGCCATTTATGATGGCTGGCGTGCGATTTATGGTTGCTGGTGTGTTGTTGATGAGCGTTTTATTACTACGTGGCCATAAGTTACCCGCCATGCGCCCAATGCTTAATGCCGCGTTAATTGGCGTGTTATTGCTGGCTGTTGGCAATGGTTTTGTGACTGTCGCAGAACATCAGCATGTTCCATCGGGTATTGCCGCAGTCATGGTCGCAACGGTTCCGCTATTTACCTTGTGCTTTAGCCGACTGTTCGGCATTCAAACGCGCAAACTGGAGTGGCTAGGCATCGCCATTGGCCTTGCCGGCATTGTGTTACTTAATAGCGGTGGAAACCTGAGTGGTAATCCCTGGGGCGCGTTGTTAATTCTGATTGGTTCCTTGAGCTGGGCGTTTGGTTCGGTTTACGGGTCGCGTATTGAATTGCCAACCGGCTTGATGGCCGGTGCAGTAGAAATGCTTGCGGCAGGCATTGTCCTTCTGGTCGCATCGGCGTTAACAGGCGAACGCCTGACTGCAATGCCTACACCAGCAGGCTTTATAGCGGTGGCTTATCTCTCACTATTTGGTTCTATTATTGCGATCAGCGCTTATATGTACTTGATTCGTAATGTGGCACCTGCGGTAGCGACCAGTTATGCCTACGTCAATCCAGTAGTGGCGGTGCTTTTGGGTACGGGTTTCGCCGGAGAAAGCTTGTCACCAATAGAATGGCTGGCACTCGGCGTGATTATCTTTGCAGTTGTACTGGTTACGCTTGGGAAATACCTCTTGCCCCCAAAGCCGGTGATCACTCCGTGTGAAGTAGAGAAGTAATCAACTCGTGGGTGGCATTTGCCACCCACTATCTGCGATGGTGTGTATGCCCCGCCCATCAATTTGGGCAAAATTATTCCCACTACAGACCCACTCTTCAAGCCGTTCACAAAGCGCGCTATCACTGAGTTTTTCGCGCCCACGTAATGAGCATTCCCAGACTAAAAGCACCCGCCAACCTTCGTTCAATAAAAGCTGTATATCTCGCTTATCGCGCTGCACATTTTTACCTATCTTCTCAAGCCAGAAATCGGTGCGGGTTGCCGGAACCTTGAACAGATAACAGTCGTGGTGATGCCAGAAACAGCCATGAGCAAAAATAACGCAGCGATACTCATCAATAACAAAATCCGGACGACCCGCAAGCGAGGCATCTTGCACGCGAAACGCAAAGCCAGACTCGCTCAATAAACCAGACAACCGTTTTTCAATAGCAGTGTCGCGCGTTGCAATGGCGCGCATGTTTTTGCTGCGAATCGCCTTACTATGCACATCAACCATTAGCGGCTCTCTTACTCGTTATTAATATACTCAGTCCAATATTAGCAACAACCACATAACATACGTTATAAAAAATAATGGCTCCGCTGCGAATAATTAAAAATAATTTTATAGTGAAATTATTTCCGCTGCCAAAAATGAATATCGATGAATTTAATTATGTATACTTTTGGACATTCCACGACAGTAACTATTTTTCTAACATCATGTATCAACTAAAAATACATCAATTTCTGCTCATCATTTAGCCACTTTTGAAATAATTTCAACTTTGATCTGTAGAATTAAAATGGCAATCTATATTCCGCAGCACCCATTATGAAGAAGAAAAACTTAAGTTGTTAACATCAGTAGCATTATTTTGTTGGCATGTAAAAGCTCTTCATTATATCAAATATTCTATTTAACTTTTTTATGCCCGGACTGGGCTTGTTTAAGACGATAACATGAAGCTATACAAAGCATTATTCATCCCAACTTTGTTGTTGAGTGGCGTATTCAGCACATGGGCAGGAGAAGCAGAAAATAATATTACTCAGGATTATATGGTTCACTGGAATGAAGCCATGGATGGACAGACCAACCCCATTTCACAGGCCGCAATTCTCGATGCTGATATTGTGAAGAGTTGCAAAACTGTAGCGCCGAAGACTTATCGCAGTGCAATGGTCAATTTATGGCAACATAAAACCGGCACAAAAATGACAGAGACGGCATTTCTGTCCGAAGATTTACAGCTATTTGACCGCCTGGCGACAATATCCTGTATTGAAGGTGCGAGCTATGAGCACAAAGGAAATGGCGAATTGTTAGTCAAAACGCTAAGTGCACAGCTTCTGGATATGGATGTTAAAGATGGCAATGATGCTTTTGAGCAAATAAAAACAATGGAATTCCAGACTGGCATCGTGACCGCCAGATATGGGGTCAGCCTTGAGAAAAAGAGATCGACTAATATTAACTAATCGTTGCTCCTTTAAAAGATATTGATGCCCGACACAAACTTTATGCCGGGCTTCCCTTGACTAAAAAATAGTCACTTCAGGGTAAAGTCATACTGAATGTTGAGTTTGATATCCCAGTAATTCAACCTGTCGCCAGGCGCACTACCCTCTCGTTTTTCCCGACCTTTATCCATAGCAAGGAATATATTCAATCCTGTTAATGGCCCTTGCATCTGACGATAATTCGCACCAACCAGTACACCAACACCTTCAATTTTGACATCCTCGCGACTTGATTCGTATCCGTTTGTCACTATTGGCGCCACAACAATACTCGTTGAGGGAGTCAGGCTATAGCCCGCGCCAATCTGCCAGGAGATCATATCCTCTTTGTTACGATCAAGACTCAGAGAAAAAGGGTAACCAAGGTCGGTATCCACGATGGCACCATTCATAGCGTGCCGTAAATATCCTGCATTGGTAAACAAATTTCCCCAGGGAGTTATCCAGGTTAGTTGACCGCTGATAAGCGAAGTTTCATTTGGCTGCACTTGTGAACGGCTTAACCCATCCAGATGAATGTACATCCCCAGCAATTCGCCTTTTAATGCATATTCTTCGCTGAGCTCTACCCGTTTTTCCAGGATAGTTTGCAGCTGTGTTGAAACATCTTGCTGAATTGAAGCGCCGATAGAATAACGTTCTGCACTATTATGCCAACTGGATGCAAGGAACGTTCGCGGCCGATGTTTATCATATTTCCCGGTTGCTGCGTTATAGACCCCCTCATCACGGACCCCGGTTGTCGAATCCGTCCAGTTAAATACTCGCGAGCGCCACATAGCCCAAAACTCCAGGTTAGGCGATACAGCAAGGTATCCTAACGCCCCTTCCGAAATCGTCGGTAATGTTCGCTGCGAACTACTGGCAATCAGAGGAATTCGCCAGGGTAAACTGCCATAACCGTAATCAGTGCCGAAACGCCCAACTTTTAATAACGCGCTGTCGGTGTATTTCAAATTAACAGCACCCAATGCCAGGCCAAAGCTATCGTGCCCATCCAGATACCAGCGAGTGCTCATATCTGCACGCGCTCCTAATTTATAAACATAATATGCTCCACCCTCTATGCTAATATGGTTCTGATAATAGCGACTTCTGAAATCAATTAACCCGCCCTGAACCCAGGCGTAAATATCTTTGGCATTCCCTGCACTGGGTTTATCTGCTCTACGTAATTCATTTTTAAGGCGTAATCTTAATGAGGAATCATCTTCTGTTATAGATGTGGCATACACAGAGGTACAGGCGGCTTGCGCAGCTATGACAATAGCTACGAGCTTCGCATTAATATTCATAAGTTAACCTTGTAGGGTTTTATTTTACGAAGATGTTATCCGGTAAAGTCATTAATTAATTGCTGTTGAGCTCGCTTACGCACTTCAATTTCCTGCACAATTTCACTGAACTTTTTATCCGTTAATGGATAAAACCAGATAATGACAAACGCCAGTATCATAAACAGGCAAGGCACCAGTGCAATTGAGACTCTTATGCCCATTATGACGTCAGGCGTTTGTGCCTGGTTGGCGATATATCCGCTCATTCCCAGAATAAATGCCGGAATAGACCCACCAATTGCCTGGCCGCATTTTCGCGTAAATGAGAAGAACGAATAAGTCAGCCCTTCAATACGCACGCCGGTCAAATATTCGCCATATTCAACGGTATCAGCTTCCAGCGCCCACATCACAGTCATGGTTATTCCCTGCCCCACCGAAGCAATGGCAAGGGCTGTAAATGCATAATGTGGAGCTTGTTCAGACATCAGGAAAAAGAGCAGGTAGCCAAGCATTCCGATACCTGCACCAATAAGGAAAGTATTCTTTTTCCCAAGGCGCTTAACCAATCTTGGTACTAGTGGTGCGGAACCCAGCGTACCAACCAGCATTTGCACCAGCACTAGTACGGAAAACAGCCCGACATCATTGAGAACATAACGCACGTAGAACAGTGACGAGGCGCTAATAGCGAATGTCGAAATCAAAATACATAGCGCCGCCATACATAGCATCAATAATGGTCGGTTTCTTTTTAACGTTTGCAGGCTGATATGTAGCGAAGGCTGCGCAACAATGCGCACCACATTTTCCCTGGTTGATTTGAAGCAGATAAAGTAGAGAATCAGGCCCACTATCGCCAATGCAATCGTCCACTCAATGTAGACCGATTGAATTTCAGATGGGCTAACGCCACTAATTTTTGGCCCGATGATAAATGCCAGGCTGACAAAAGCCAGCGCTGCCGCGACACTACGTGCCGCCCCCAGTCTGGCGCGTGACTGAGGCTGCTGCGTCATTGCGGTGGCAAGTGACCCATAGGGAATGTTAACCAGGCTGTAGCACACGCCGAGTCCCATATAGGTCAGATACGCATAAATGACTTTACTGGTATGACTCCAGTCAGCCGGAACACAAAACACCAGCACGCTAAACAGCATCAGTGGGGCTGATCCAAACAACAAGAATGGACGGAATTTCCCCCAACGGGTATTTACGCTGTCCACAATCCGCCCCGCCGCAATATCGGCAAAGGCATCAAAAATGCGCACAACCAATAGCATGGTTCCGGCAACAGCAGCACCGACGCCTGCGACGTCGGTGTAATAACTGAGCAGAAACAATGCACCCATAGCAAAGGCGATATTATTGGCTACATCTCCCAGACTGTAGCCAATGATGGTTCGCCAGGACAGGTGTTGATTCATCCCTTATTCTCCCTGAACCGGTTTTTCACCAAATGCCATGCCATTCCAGCGTTTCTTCAATACATACGCTGCCGACTTTGGCTTACGATCACGGGTAAAGATGCCTTTTTTATTGCCGCCCACACGTAGAATTCCCTGTGATGTAGCAAAATCGGCAAAGTTCCACACCTGCTCGCCAGCCACGGCGCTAACCCGGTCAAAGACACGGTGATACATTTCAAGCCAGGCGCACTGGTACTCTTCACTCCACATGTCGTTATAAACCGAGTGCATTCCTGCCAGCGTATCGACACCGTATTCCGTAATAATAATTGGGCGATGTAGTTTTGACTGCCAGGCCAGCAGTTCCTGCTCCAGCATCTGTTCTGCTTTTTCCAAATCACCTGATTGCACATACCAGCCGTAATAGCGATTCAGACAAACCACGTCGAACAGGTCGGTGATGGTGTCGCTTTCGGCATCGCAGAACATCACGTTTACGCAGGTAATCGGACGTGTCGGATCCAGTTCACGAGTGGCCTTAGCTAAAGGCGCAAAGTACTCTCTGGCTCCATTTGGACGGGTGTCGGGCTCATTGGCAATACTCCACATCACTACACTTGGATGGTTTTTATCCCGGGCAATAAGCTCTTTTATAGCCTGCAAGTGAGCCTGCTGAGTCTCGCCATTAATCGCCTCTTCGCTGTAGAGTTCTTTAGGTCTTTCGCCTGCGTCAAAAGTGATTCCCAACGATAAGTTAAAGCCAACCGCCGCGGTTTCATTAATCACTACGATACCGTGCTCATCAGCCCAATCGAGCATCTCTTCCGCGTAAGGGTAGTGGGACGTGCGATAGGAGTTAGCGCCAATCCAGTTCATCAACGCGTGGTCGTGAACCATCAACACCGGGTCGAAACCTTTGCCGCGAAAATCTGCATCTTCATGTCGACCAAAACCGGTTAAATAAAACGGTTTGTGGTTAATCAAAAACTGCTCACCCTTAACCGTAATGGAACGGATACCGACACGTACTGGATATTCGTCACACTCACCATTGGCTTCGCAGGTAACCCGCAGCTCGTACAAATACCCTTCACCTGGTTCCCAAAGATGAGGATTATCCAGTTCAAATATACCTGTGGCCCCCAGCCCTTGTGCCACTATTTTTTGCTGCCCATCGCGAAGCTCAACCCGAATATCACCATCAGCAACCACATTCCAGGTTACGGTCGCCTGTTCAGTATTTTCCGCAACATCAGTAACAACCGTAACATCCTGAATATACGCAGTAGGTGTGGCGTAAAGCATCACGCTACGATGGATACCGGCGTAATTGAAAAAGTCATGAAAGTAAGACTGCTGCTTTTTACCGTTATCCAACTCAGTGACGATACCCGGAGGGATAGTGTTCCAGCTCAGTTCATTATTGACGCAAACGGTGATACGCACCGTTTCACCTGCTGCCACCAGGTGACTGATATCTGCTTCGAACGGGGTATACCCGCCCTGATGTTCCATCACGAAATGATCGTTAACCCATACACTTCCCCGATGTGTAACAGCATCAAAACGCAGCACGATACGTTGGTCTACCCAGCCACGTGGAATGCGTGTTTCCCGCTGATACCAGACATTGCCCACGTAGTTGTGAATCCCCGCATCGGCAAACTGATCGTTGTAACTCCCTGGTACCGCGATGGCGCGGCTTTGCGCTAAATCCTGACGCCACCAGCCGTGTTCCATCCCCGCATCATTTGTATCGACTGAAAAAGACCAAAGGCCATCGAGGCGTTTAATTTCACGGGAAGAGGTTTCTGTAGGACGCAACATAGTAAAGATCCTTAAACAAAACGAAGGAATGGTGCCTGCCGGTTTCTGACTAAAACTGGCAGGAGATACCGATAAAAATGTGGAAGCACAGAATTAGCATGAAGCCAGGGTGGGAAAAATTCGTGAAATAACGTTCTGAAACGACGATCATAAAAATCAATATTGCAAGTCAGTTGATGTGCGCCACCCCACGCAATCAGGAAATACATGATTGACTTTATTGGTTTTTTGTTCAATCGAACGTTCATTCGATTTGTTTTTGTATTCCATGTACACTCATCGCAGGAAGGTATTCCATGGGTTCTCAAAGTTAAGCGACAACTCTGGGCCTGTCAGGAAAACTCTTTTACACTGCTATCAATGGCCATTTTTATTACTGGATACGCAATGACGTTGACCGAAGTTCTGCCTACTCCTGAGCGCGCGCTGGCTGCGGCTCGACAATGTTTTTCCAGCAATGGATTTCACAGCACATCCATGAAAACCATCTGCAAAGCATGCGATATCAGCCCTGGCACGCTTTATCATCATTTCCCGTCGAAGGAAGCACTCATTCAGGCGATCATTGCTCAGGATCAGGAGCGTGCGCTGACGCACTTTCGCGACCCGATTGCGGGAGAAGGGCTGGTAGATTATCTGGTGGATTCATTTTTACAGCTGGCGAAGGAAGACCAGGCGCAACGCGCGTTAGTCGTGGAAATAATGGCGGAAGGGATGCGTAATGCGGAGGTGGCAAGAATGCTGGAAGAGAAATATCAGGCCATTACAGAGTTAATGACGGCACGCCTGAGTGAAGCCAGAGAGGCAGGTGTTATCGGTGCTACAGTTGATTTAGCATGTGCAGCCCGACTGTTATTGACCATGAACTACGGCACAATCGCAGATGCCGAAGCACTTGCCAGGAACAGTAATGACATGTTCACCATCTCATTGAAAAACATGCTCAATGGTTTGCTACAAATTAATACTCCGGCCTAAAGCAGTGGCTAAAGCCGGAGTTAACGGCGGCTGTTGTATCAGATTGCTTTGTCCAATACAGGAGTACTTCTGTGCTCCACCGCCTGAGCAATTCGAGATTCAAGCAGTTTGGCAACAGCTGCAAACGCAGGCACCACCACTGAATTACCAAACTGCCGGTAAGCCTGAGTATCCGAAACCGGAATACGGAATGCATTCCCTTGAACCGCTTCAAAACCCATTAAGCGCGCACATTCGCGAGGCGTTAAACGACGTGGGCGGCGAACCTGATTATCCGCGTTGTCAAAGTCCGCTTCCCCAAGAGATTTATCCCATCCCCGGTCGATAAGTATTTCAGCGCCATCTTTGTAATACCGGGCTGATAATGTACGGGCCACACTTGCGGGGTTTTGGGGATCAACCAGTCCATAGCCAAAACCATTCCCCTTCGCCTGATGTTTTTTGGCGTAATAATAAAGATACTTCCACAGCGTAGGCGTCAGGATATATTTACTGTCGACAGAAGGTTCCAGTAATTCACCAAAGGTTGGGCGCCGTTGGGGATATAGCTCGCTGAGCTTAGTTAGCGTGAAATCTTTATGCAGATTGAGGTCACGACGAAAACCTACCAGCACAATACGTTCCCGGTGCTGTGGCAGGAAGTTTTTACCATCAATAATTTTTGGATCCCCCGCCCCCATTATCGCGGCATCAGCCACCTCATAACCCAGGCTATCGAGGGTTTCCATAATGATACGGAAGGTGTTGCCTTTATCATGGCTTTTGAGGTTTTTAACGTTTTCGAGCACAAAAATTGCCGGACGTTTCGCATCAATAATACGCGCCACATCGAAGAACAGTGTGCCCTGCGTTTCACAAGCAAATCCATGTGCTCGCCCTAATGCATTCTTCTTCGACACCCCAGCCAGAGAGAAAGGCTGACATGGAAAACCCGCCAGCAAAACATCGTGGTCGGGCATCGTTGCCTGAATATGTGCCGCAGCTTCTTCATCGCTGACATCATCCCGATGGCTCAAAGTGACATCGCGGATATCCTGATTGAACTGATGATTCTCCGGGCTGCAATACCAGTTGGCTTTATAAGTACGCACCGCATGCTTGTTCCACTCGCTGGTAAATACACATTGGCCGCCAATTGCTTCGAAACCGCTACGAATACCGCCAATTCCGGCAAATAAATCGACAAATTTAAATGCGTATTTCCCATGATGGGCTGGCAAAGGCGGCAACATGTTTTGCAGCATTTCGCTTTCAGCAGGCGTCAAGGTACGCAGAGACGATTTACGGTTAAACCAACGGTTTAACGATTCACGAGTCCAGTCGCCACTCACCTGGCGCAAATGGTGTGCCACCGTCTTCTGGTCATAGATTTCCAGAATATGGCTCACGAGTGCGTAGTCTTCTTCTAGTTGTTGCTGCTGCTGGCGGAGGGATTGTTGTGAGAGTTGCACGGCAATAGTGTCGAAGTCGTTCATCATGAACCATAGCAGGGAAAATAGAGTGTCACTCTATCACTGATTTGACCCAGAGAGAATCAGAACAGCCCGCAACCGTTGCGGGCATCTCTTTAATTTTAAGAGGGAATTTTTTGGGAGGAAAATTGATGCACTACGTCCTGCTCAATACCGCAGTAATCACCTTTCAATTCAGCACAAAGTTTGGCCATGTAATTCACCAGGAAATCTGCATTAAGAAGAGCAAGTGCACGTCCTGCCTCGGTTTGCATGGTATCAGGCAATTTAAGTAATTTTTTCTGGAAGTGATCAAGGGCATAAGTGGCATCATCCAGCTCACGATGGCAAGCCAGCGGATCTTCGCTGTCAAACAGTGGTCGCCCCAACGCACCAGAAGTGTAGAAAACCCGCGCAAGCCCTATTGCCCCTAAAGACTCCAGACGATCGGCATCCTGTACAATTTTCGCTTCAAGTGTTTGAGGTGCAATCCCGGCGCTAAAGCTATGAGCGCGAACAGCATGTGCAACGGCATCGTATAACGGATGCGGAAAGTCGGGAAAGTGAGCATCCAGAATGCGTAAAGTCTCTTGAGCAGCCTGTGTGGAAGCAAGATGACGTTCAGGATGGTTCTTCGGCAAGTTGACAATATCATGGAAGTAACACGCGGTTAGCACCACTAGCCTATCGGCCTCTGTGGTTTCCATGATCTGCTGTGATGTTTTCCATACACGACGAAAATGTGCCACATCATGGGCTTTATCGTCCTGCAACCAGTTGTGTTGCAAATACTCATCAAAACGTTCTTGCCAGTGGGCTATCGGCATACGTACTCCTCACTTCGCAGCTGGACCCGGTACTTAATATGAGTACAAGATCACAAAATAAGCAAGTAAAGCGCTGACAACAGACCACATTGGCACGATTTTATTTACCTGGCCCGCGTATACCAGGCCAAACCACCTAATAATGCAGCAACCGATCCCAGAACCAATAACCCCATTAAGGCGCCAAGCAACTTTCCACCGAGCGATCCCATATCACCACCGGTAACGTCACTGACAACCCAAAAGTAACGCACCACAGCCCAAACCGTGTACAGGCAAAATCCATAAAACAACCACAGCGCCAATTTTCCGCCCGGAGTACGAGTCGGTTTTTCGTCCATAACCTCTGACATATGTCCCTCAATTAATTAGCTGATGTATTGCGATAGGTGGAGCATCTCCATGGGTGTGATTTTTATCACATTTTCACTGTTTTTTAACAGCATGAAATAGCTGTTTTTAATCCGGATAATTCCTAAAATTGTAATATATCATGTCATTTCTCATCAAATTAACAACCCACAAACATCAGATTATTTATTGCGCAATTTTATAAATATGTAATTTTAGACATTCTTTACTTAATATCCAGCCAGTTTTAGGGTCAAACACTAAAACCACTCCCGCCCGAATTAAAGTTCAGTAAAAACAACAATAAAAATTATGAATGCAATCAAAAATATCAGTTCTTAGTTTATCCGGTTAAATTAGAATAGAGATATTAGACAAAAAGACATTTTGGATTATAAAAATGCAGGGAATAGATATCGATAATAATACTAATTAGACTTTGAATACCTGTAGGTTCCCTTGTTAACTGCTCAGACTATAGATGCAGTCTGGCAACTAGCAAAACCCCTACCCCAGGTTTTCTGGGTTTCTCTCCCCGGAACGTGCATTCATATAGCCGATACATATATTTCCACTACAAACATTGAAGATAGAAATAATTTTATGGCTTCCCGCCCAAGCTGTGACCCGCGTCGTTGAAAGAAAAATTGGTAAGTGTTTGAATAATGGTACAGAGATATAGGGTGAAACCCTTCTCTCGGCGGTCCTGTTCTGGTCGCTGCCATGTGCCCCACTAGTGCGGCATTTTCACAGTCACGGTATAGTAGTTTTCCGTTCAAGAGATGACTTTGCGAGCGAGTAACATGATTAAGTGGCCCTGGAAATCAAATGATTCATCCGCTGTCACGGTATTGCCGTGGGAGCAGGCTTTAGCCATTCCGGTCCTGGGAACGCTCACGACTGCTGAGCAAAAAAAACTGGTCCTTCTGGCTGACCGTTTTTTACAGCAAAAACGGCTGGTGCCTTTGCAAGGATTCGAACTTGATGAACTAAAAAGCGCGAGGATCGCGTTACTGTTTTGTTTGCCGGTGCTCGAGCTTGGTACCGAGTGGCTGGATGGTTTTCATGAAATCCTCATCTACCCTGCCCCATTCGTGGTGGATGATGAATGGGAAGATGACATTGGCCTGGTGCATAACCAGCGCGTTGTGCAGTCTGGTCAAAGCTGGCAGCAAGGTCCCATCATTCTTAACTGGCTTGATGTGCAGGACTCATTTGACGCATCCGGCTTTAATCTCGTCTTCCACGAAGTGGCTCATAAACTGGATATGCGTAATGGCGACCGTGCCAGCGGCGTTCCGTTAATAGCGCTGCGCGATGTTGCGGGCTGGGAGCACGATCTCCAGGCGGCAATGGGTAACATCCAGGACGAAATTGATATGGTGGGCGAAAATGCCGCCAGTATTGATGCCTATGCGGCATCTGAACCGGCAGAATGTTTTGCCGTGCTCTCAGAGTATTTTTTCAGTGCCCCAGAGCTTTTCGCGCCTCGTTTCCCTTCACTTTATCAGCGTTTTTGCCAGTTTTATGGCCAGGACCCGTTATTACGGTTACGTGAGCGTGAAAACATCGAGTCATCCAATGGAAATACGGTGCATTAATTCAACAAGTTGAGCTTAATTTAGCCATTTGAATCAGTGTGTTATTTTTGTCGTTGACTCTTTTTGAACGTAACGTTACTATTTGCCTCGTTCAAACGATTCCTCTGTAGTTCAGTCGGTAGAACGGCGGACTGTTAATCCGTATGTCACTGGTTCGAGTCCAGTCAGAGGAGCCAAATTTAAGAAGCCTGCTTAGGAAACTAAGCGGGCTTTTTGCTTTTCTACGCAGCGCCATTCTCCCCACTCCCTGATTGTTTCTCCCCTGTTAAGCGTCAATTCACATCGCCGATTAAAGTTGTGTAAATGTGAATCATTTAAACTTTGCGATGATTGTAACTGTTAGTGATTATCATTTATCGTTCGCCTGCCTAAAGGAAGTTTCACCTGTTCGGGACTCAAAGAAGTTCCAATCACTCTGGGATATAAACGATGAATGCTCTGCCTCGCACCGGACTGCGCCGTATCACGCTTGCATCGGCACTGGTCTTATCGGTAAGTCTGCCGGCTTTTGCGCAAGATACTCTGACTCTCTACACCACTCGTGAACCGGGCCTGATTCAGCCATTACTCGACAGCTGGACACAATCCAGCGGTGTAAAAGTGAATACGGTTTACATCAAGGATGGCATGCTTGAACGTGTTAAAGCAGAAGGCAAAAATTCCCCCGCAGACCTATTAATGACCGTCGATGCGGGTAATCTCATCGATTTAGTTGAAGCAGGCGTGACACAGCCTGTGGAGTCGGAAGCGCTCAAAACAGCCATCCCGGCAAATTTACGTGGTGCAGACAACCAATGGTTTGCGCTGTCGATGCGTGCCCGTGTGCTCTACGCCGATAAATCTATGCCAATTGATAACTGGCACTACGAGCAACTTTCCAGCCCTGATTATAAAGGTAAAGTGTGTATTCGTTCCGGTCAGCACCCTTATAACACCGGACTTATTGCCGCCATGATTGCCCACCACGGCGAAGCGAAAACCGAGGAGTGGTTACGCGGCGTGAAAGCTAACCTGGCACGTAAAGCCACCGGTGGCGATCGTGACGTAGCTCGCGATATCCTCGGCGGCATTTGCGATATTGGTCTTGCGAACTCCTACTACATCGGCCAGATGAAAAATGCCAAAGAAGGCAGCGATGCGCGTAAATGGGGCGATGCCATTAAAGTCGTGAAACCAACCTTCGAACAAGGCGGCACGCACGTCAATATTAGTGGTGCAGCAGTCGCGAAGTTTGCACCAAATAAAGCCGATGCGGTGAAACTGATGGAATATCTGGTTTCTGCACCAGCCCAACAAATCTACGCAAAAGCCAACTTTGAATACCCAGTACTCAAGGGCGTGACCCTTGATCCGGTTATCAGTGCAACCATCGGTGAAATTGACGTGGACAAAATCCCGTTAACCGAAATCGTGAAACATCGTAAACAAGCGAGCCTGCTGGTAGATAAAGTTGGATTCGATCAATAAATCACTTCGTCTTCCGACGTTACGCGGCCTGGTTTCCGGGCCGCAGTCATTATTGACGCCGCTCCATCTCGGCGCACTGTGTATCGCGCTTGGCGTACTGACACCTATCGTTGCGCTTATCTGGCAAGCCACTCAGGCGGATTTCTCGCACTGGGATAATCTCATTACTTTTGTGCTGCCAACGGTGCTCAAAAATACCGTGCTATTACTGGCGGGTGTTGCAGTAATGGTCGGCGTAATTGGAGTGGGTAGCGCATGGGCAGTAACAGCCTGGGATTTTCCGGGACGGAAACTTCTCAGTTGGGCACTCCTGTTACCGCTGGCGATGCCCACTTATATTGTGGCATTCGCCTGGCTTGATTTATTGCATCCTATCGGCCCGCTGCAAACCTTCATCCGTTTTTTGCTCGGTTTCGATAGTCCCAGGCAATTCCGGTTACCTGATTTGCGCTCGCTGCCTGGCGCTATCATTCTGCTGGGTCTGGTGCTGTATCCTTATGTTTATCTGACGACCCGCGCCATGTTTATCAGCCAGCCCGCTCATTTGCTGGAAGCGGCACGCACACTGGGTTGCAGTGCCACGGGCACTTTCTTTCGCATTGTTCTCCCTATGGCACGTCCGGCATTAGCGGTGGGTATCAGCCTTGCGCTTCTCGAAACACTCAATGATATCGGCGCCTCAGAATTTCTCGGTGTGCAAACCTTAACCGTCACGGTCTACACCACCTGGATTTCGCGTTCTGACCTCGCCTCTGCTGCGCAAATCGCCTGCATGATGCTGATGTTTATCTTCTGCATCCTGACTCTTGAGTTTTATGGCCGCAAAAAACAAGGTTTCAGCAGTCGTAGTCTACGCAAAATTAAACCAACACGAATAGAGGGCTGGCGTGGGTGGCTGCTTGGCTCTGTCATCGCATTGCCTGTTATCCTGGGATTTTTGGCCCCGGTGATATTTTTAGCCTGGGAAAGCGCAAAACGGCTCGGCGAGGAAAATGCCCTCTCGCCTTCGTTACTTGCAGCACTACAAAATACGCTCTCACTGGCGGCGGGAACCACGCTAGTCGTGGTTTGTGTCAGCTTACTGGTTGCCTGGAGCGCACGTCACAACGCCGCAGACAACGCGATGCCTGGTTTTCGCCGTGGCGTAATGCGCCTTTCATCATTAGGTTACGCGGTTCCTGGCACCATTCTGGCCATTGGTTTTCTGACACCTGCGATGGCAGTAGACCGCTGGCTGGCGGATTTAATGGACGTTCGCGGCTTGCCGCTGATGTCAGCCGGAGTTTTGCTCGTTATCTGCTGTGCTATGCGTTTTCAGGCGATCGCCATTGGCGCTTTAGACTCCGGTTTAAGCCGCATTCCTCCTTCCCTTGAACAAGCATCGCGCTTATTAGGGGAAAACGGTGTGGGAACATTTGCCCGGATTCATTTCCCGCTACTGCGCCCGGCGTTAGTCAGCAGTGCGTTATTAGTTTTTGCCGATGCGATGAAAGAACTGCCGACCACCCTGCTTTTACGTCCGGTTAACTTCGAAACACTGGCGACGTTGCTGTATGCAGAAGCCGCGCGCGGTACCTATGAAGAAGGGGCCATCGCCGCCTTGATGATTGTTCTCACGGGCACATTGCCGGTTATTTTGTTGGTTCGTCACCAGATGACTCGCCAGGGCTAAGGAAGAAGTTATGTCAGAAATTGCATTACGCCTACAGGATGTGCACGTTGCTTATGGCAACAGCCAACAAACGGTATTGAAAGGCTTTTCGATGTCGGTGCGCAAAGGCGAACTCGCTTGCCTGCTCGGTGCTTCTGGCTGCGGCAAAACCACGGTTCTGCGTGCTGTGGCGGGGTTTGAACGTCTGCAACACGGTGAGATTTATGTTTCACAGCGCCGAGTCGCCGGAGCGGGCGTGCATCTGCCGCCGGAAAAGCGCCACGTCGGCATGGTGTTTCAGGAATATGCGCTGTTCCCGCATCTTACGGCACAACAGAATGTGGCTTTTGGCCTGCGTCGCTTGCCGCGTGACGAGCAACAAATTCGTGTCAGCGAACTGCTAAAAATGGTGGAATTACACAGCCATGCCAGCCGTTATCCTCATGAGCTTTCCGGCGGGCAACAACAGCGTATTGCACTGGCACGAGCGTTAGCACCGCACCCTGAAATTCTGCTGTTAGACGAACCGTTTTCGAGTCTGGACAAGAAAACGCGCCAACGCCTTGGGACGGAAGTTCGCGATATTTTGCGTGACGCCGGGCAAACAGCATTGCTGGTGACGCACAGCGAACACGAAGCCCAGCTTATGGCCGACCATATTGGTTATGTGCAACAAGGTGAGTATTGCGCGAGTCAGCATTCTCGCGCGCCACAAACGGAAGGTTTAATTTAACGCTTAAACCGCGGCGGTTTCGTGCAAGCGTAACCAGAGCAGAGCAGAATCCGTCTTACTAAATGCGACGGTCGAGTAGCGCAGAGTTTTCTCTAGCCCGGGTAAACTTTGCCACTCGCTATAGCTGACCACCGCACCGGCAGGCCACTCGGCAATAACCGTTATCTCCTCCAGTGAAATTTTCAAACCAGGTTTTGCGGCTGGCTGAGCCTGAAAGAATGCACTTAGTGAGTCAAAATTCAGTGTTTTGCCACCGGGCGTAACCATGGTAAATAGCGGCGAAAAGCGAGCCAGCAACGCCTGCACGTCCCCTTCTCCTTTGCCAAGCCAGTTTTCGATTGCCACGTGAGCCTCTATCACTTCCTGAATGTAGCGATTCATCTTCTCTCCTTTTGAGCCTTGAGTTGACGCAAGATAGCGCCGTTAGCGATGCGCAGACAAAGCAGCGCAGGAATTAATGTGCTGACTGCCGCCAGATAAAAACACCATTGATAAGCCGCTGCGGGCGCAAGCGTTTCCAGCAAGGTATTGAGCAGCAGACTCAATATCGATATGCCCATGCAAAAGCTCAGTTGGCGGTTGATGTTCCACAGTGCGCTTGCCTGGCCGAGTTGCTCATCTGCCACCTGTAAAAAGGCGCAACTTTGCGCGGTACTGCTGCACAAGCTACCTCCGAACCCCATCATGGCGAAAGCAACCAGCAGAAGTGGATATTGTTCCGCGCTATGAACCAGGGTCAACGCCAGAATACCCAGCCCTTGCAGCAGACAACCCGTTATCAACATAGGGCGTGGGCCAAAACGGTTGAACTGTTTTCCGGTGAACGTTATCGCCAGTAAAGAAGCCATCGACCAGGGCACCATCAGGCTGCCGACTCGCGTAGCACTGAGGTTAAGCTGGTTTTGCAGCCAAAGCGTAGCTATCAGGCTGACGCCAATAAACATCCCCGGAATACATTGATAAATCATCATGGCGCTGCGTAATAAAGGCTCCTTTACCAGACGGAGATTAATCAGCGGTTGCGGATGACGCAGGCTATGGCGAAAGAACCCTGCAAACAGCGTTATCGCGCATAGCAACAATACGATGCCATTCAACATCTGACCGTTTTCAGCAAGCATCGTGAAGCCGAGTAAAGTACACATCAGCGCACCGCAGCCACTGCCCAGGCCGATAAAATCCAACGCCGTGGGCTGCGTGGTGCGAGGTTCTTTTTGTAGCCAGACTGCCGCCAGCAGCAGCGCGATGAAAGCAAGCGGTAGATTGGCGAAGAAAACCCAGCGCCAGCTGAGTGAATCGACAATCACACCCCCAATCGCAGGCGACAGCGCCGGAGCTAACAGGCCCACTAACATTATCGCCGCCGATAATGCGGCGCGTTCATGACTGTGATAAAGCTGGTAGGTCAACGTCTGCCCAACCGGGATCAGCAGTCCACCGCCCAGGCCCTGCAATAGCCGCCAGCCAATCAGTTGCTCGATAGATTGCGCCATACCCGCGCCCAATGTCGCCAGCAAAAATGAACTCAGCGAAAGCAGTAAAACAGTGCGCCCACCCAGGCGCTGCGCGAGCCAGGCACTCAGCGGGATCACCAGCGTCAGTCCTAAAATATAAGCGTTACTGACCCAGGAAAGCTCGCTGACTGAAGCCCCAAACCCGCGTCCGATAGCGGGATACGCGACGTTGGCGATAAACATGTTGATCAAATCAACGAAAAAGCCCAGCAGATAAACAATGGCAACTTTGGTGCGATAACGCATAAAACCTCCGGTTAGAGGCGACGGAGTGTAGCGGTATGGAAGAGAGGGATAAATCGTCTGGCAGGCGTTACACTGTCAAAATATTTTTGACAGTGGTGAGGGTTATTGTGCTGAATCTGCAACGCTTAACCATATTTGTCGCAGTGGTGAAGGCCGGGAGTTTTACCGCAGCGGCTACCGCGCTGGGCCTGACCAAAGCGGTAGTGAGTTTTAACATCAAACAGCTTGAGGCAGAATCAGGCGTATCACTGTTGGTGCGCAGCACCCGGCGGCTCTCACTGACTGATGCAGGGGAGCATTTCTATCCCCGCTGCCTGCATCTGCTTGAGGAAGCTCAAAACCTGCTGGACGATGTGCAACGTGATCATAAAGGGCTGAGCGGCGTTTTGCGGATCACCAGCACGCCGGAATATGGCTCGCAGGTGGTGGTGCCTGCGCTTGCGGCATTTTCGCGTGAACATCCGCAACTGCGCATCCAGCACGTCTCTTCTTCATATCATGCGGATTTGATAGCGGAACGCTTCGATGTGGCTATCCGCCTCGGCCAGCTTGCGGATTCGAATCATCGGGCCGCACCTGTCGATAGTTTCGCGATTTTACCCGTTGCCGCCCCTGTTTATCTGGCCGCAAACCCCATAGAAAACCTGGCTCAGTTGGCGCAGGCCACATGGCTAGCACACAGCCGCCTGGCTTCGCCTCTTAGTTGGCAAGTGACCATCCCAGAACAGCAGGCAATATTATTCGATGTGGAAGAACCGCCCAGTATCGTCGCAGATAGCGCATCCGCGCTGCTGGCCTTTGCCCTTGCAGGTGCAGGTGTCGCACTCTTACCCGAGTGGCTGGTGCGCCCGGCTATCGCCTCGGGTCAGTTACAGGCGGTACTGAGTCACCACCAGTTTCCTCGCCAGAGCATCTATGCGCTTTACCCCAACACTCGCCATGTTCCTGAGAAAGTACGCGTGTTTATTGATTTCTTTCAGGCGTGGGTGGCTCGCACAAAAAACTAGAAAAAGGCCGCCACAGATACTGTGGCGGCCTCGGTTTTGTCGCTCAAAAAGCAGGGTTTATGGCTCAACCGCATTCAAACGAATAAGCTGTAATGGCTCAGCCAGCAGCGCATCCATCTGCTTAATAAACGCCTGGAAATGCGGTAATGCGATGTGTACATCCAGCGCTTCCTGCCCTTTCCATGACTCGCGCATGTAAAACGTGTCCGGTGAATCCTGGAGCTGGAACAACGCATAATCCAGGCAACCTTCTTCCTGACGCGTCGGTGCAATCAGCGCCTGTAATGCTGATTTCAGGTTATCTTGTTGTCCCTCTTTTGCCTTCAGTACAGCAATGATCGACAGTGTGTTATCACTCATATTTAGCATTCCGTTAAAATTTCGCTGAACTCAAGGCGCGATTTTGGCAACGCCGCGTTGAAGTCTTCCGCGCTGCGATAACCAATTGGCACGATAACCAGGCTGGTGAAACCTTTCTCACGCAGGCCGAACTCTTCGTCGAGAATACGGGCGTCAAAACCTTCAATTGGTACCGCATCAATGTTCAGAGTGGAAACACCCAGCAAGAAGTTGCCAACATTGAGATAAACCTGCTTTTCCATCCAGTGCTGCGCATCTTTGTAATCAAAGCGGTGCATATTCACAAAATAAGAACGACCTTTGTGCTGCCCTTCCATCGCCTGCTGGCTGGCAAAACGGCCATCGGCATTCTCCTGGTCCAACAGTTTTGACAGGTGAGTCTCATCAATTGCCGTTTTGGCGCAGAACACCACAACGTGCGAGGCATCAAGCACTTTGCGTTCGTTAAAAACGTAGAAGCCTGATGTCGCTTTCGCGATGCGCGCTTTCGCTTCGTCAGTGCTCGCCAGAATAAAATGCCACGGCTGCGAGTTGGTGCTGGACGGGCTGAGACGCAGTAAATCCTTCACTTTCTCAATGTTTTCTTCGCTAATTTTTTTAGCGGGATCGAATGCTTTGGTGGAATAACGTGATGCTGCTGAATGAATAATGTCCATGATATTTTCTCTATGATTTTTATGTAATTAGAAGCCTTCGAGGACAATTTTACCGACCGCGCGGTTGGTTTCAATTAATTCATGGGCGCGGCGCAAGTTAGCGGCGTTAATGGTGCCGAAATGTTCGCCGAGTGTCGTTTTCAGTACGCCCTGGTCAATCAAATCTGCCACGCGAGTTAACAGACGGTTTTGCTCAATCATGTCGCTGGTTTCAAACATGGAACGGGTGAACATAAATTCCCAATGCAGGGAGATACTTTTCACTTTCAACGGGCGTGCATCCAGTGTTTCAGGGTCATCAATCAGCGCCAGTTTCCCCTGAGGTGCCAGTACTTCAATCAGTTGCTGGTAGTGTTTGTCGGTCTGGTTGAGGCTTGCAACATGGGTAACATTTTTCACGCCAATACGCGCCATTTCTTCAGTCAACGGCTTGCTATGGTCAATAACATAATGCGCCCCTAAATCCGCCACCCATTGCTGGCTTTGCGGACGTGATGCGGTACCGATCACGGTAATGTTGGTGAGTTTACGCGCCAGCTGCGTCAGGATAGAACCCACGCCGCCCGCAGCACCGACAATCAGCAGTACATCATTATCGCTACCACCCTCTTTCACACCGAGGCGTTCAAACAACATTTCCCATGCGGTGATTGCCGTTAAAGGCATTGCCGCTGCGGATGCGTTATCGATAGATTTTGGTTTCAGCGCGGCAATACGCTCATCCACCAACTGGAATTCGCTGTTGCTGCCTGGGCGAGTAAGCGAACCGGCGTACCATACTTCGTCACCAGCCTTAAACAGCGAAACATTTTCACCCGTCGCCACAACCACGCCGACCGCATCCCAACCCAATACACGCGGCTGCTCCGCTTTAAAGCCTGCTCGCACTTTGGTATCGACCGGGTTCACCGAAATCGCTTTCACTTCTACCAGCAAATCGTGCCCTGTAGCGACCGGAGTTGGGAGAGTAATCTCACTAAGAGATTCCAGATTGGTGCCATTTTGTGCAGCTTGAGTAATCGCGATAGCTTTCATGGTTGCTCCAGAGATTAAAGGGTTCATCGAGTGAATGAACTCATGGTACAAGGTGTGCTGCAGGCGAAAAACAGCCCTTAGAAAACAACACTTATACTCGGAGAGTTAAAATGCTCAGGCTGGAAGACCTTACTTTGTTTGTCAGAGCCGCCGCCTTAAACAGTTTTAGTGATACCGCGCGTGAAGCGGGATTGCAGCCTGCACAGGTCAGCACTGCCATCAAACGCCTCGAGCAAACGCTGAATACTCGTTTATTTGCCCGCTCTACGCGCAGCCTGCGGTTGACACCAGAAGGTGAAACCTGGCTGCCATATGCTGTTACTGCACTACAAACTCTTGAAGCCGGATTTGAACAAATTCAGCCTGCAACCGATGAAGTCCGTGGCGTACTGCAAATCGCCGTGCCGTCAGATTTAGGGCGAAATATGCTTTTAACGGTATTTCAGGCGTTTCGTCGCGAGCACCCGGCGTTGCATTTGAAAATTTTGTTCTCCGACCAGATTGCCGATGTATTCAAAGATCCGGTGGATGTCGCGTTCCGCTATGGTAATAACGATGACGCCTCGTATGTGGCACTGCCGCTGGCCCCCAATAATCGACGCGTTATCGTCGCTTCTCCCTCTTATATTGCACGTTGCGGAGAGCCGAAAACCATCAGCGAACTGGTGCAACATGACGCGCTAACCTACGCGCTTCGTGGCCGGGTCTATGACAAATGGACGTTAACTTTAGATGGCGATACACATCATGTGGCGGTGAAAAGCGCCATTGTGAGTGATGATGCGGAAGTGATCCGCCGTTTAGCCGTTGCGGGGGAAGGGATTGCCTATAAATCCTGGCTGGATGTCAGCGAAGATGTGAGCGAAGGTCGGTTGAAGATAGTCATGCCGCAATATCAGGGTGATAGCGTGCCGCTGAATATGATTTGCCCGCATCGCAAACAGCTTTCCACCACGGTGCGGTTGCTGCATGAAGCGGTGAAACAGCGTTGCGATGTGCTGCAAAACCTTTTCCCCCATTAAAGCAAAACCGGCCACTGTTGCGGCCGGTTTGTAAAACACTTACTGAATCGGATAGGTATACGGCGCATTCACGCCCAGTGGCAGACCCAACGCCCACCACACCAGCAAGAAGATGCTCCAGCAGACGAAGAAGATCACCGAGTAAGGCATCATCATCGACACTAGCGTGCCCACGCCAGTGGACTTCACGTAGCGCTGGCAATACACCACAACCAGCGGGAAGAAGACCATCAGCGGAGTAATAATGTTGGTTGTGGAGTCACCGATACGGAACGCCGCCTGAGTCAGTTCAGGGGAGATACCCACCGCCATCAGCATTGGCACCATAATTGGTGACAACAGCGCCCATTTTGCTGATGCAGAACCAATCAGGATGTTCACGACAGCGGTCAGAAGAATCATACCGATAATGGTCGCTTCGCCCGGCAGCGCCATGGTTTTCAGAACATCAGCACCAGCCAGCGCAATCAGCGTACCAATATTGGAATCGCCAAACGCTTTGATAAACATGGCGCAGAAGAAAGCCATCACCATGTATGAACCCATTTTGCTCATGGATTGGTTCATCGCGTCGATGACATCTTTGCCGCGGCTAAAGGTGCCAGCCACAAAGCCGTAGACAATACCAGGGATGATAAAGATCAGGAAAATCAATGGCACTATGGATTTCATGATTGGCGCACCATAACTGGTGAGTGAGCCATCAGTTGGGCTACGAAGCAGCGAAGTTTCAGGCCATGCCAGCGCCGCAAGACCTGCCAACCCCAGAACCATCACCAGACCCGCGACTTTAAAGCCACGGCTTTCCGCAGCGGTGTAGCTGCTCATATCTTCGTTATGTTGATAATCGCCGTCGATCTCTAGTTTCGACACGCGTGGCTCAACAATACGTTCAGTCACCCACCAGCCAACCAGGGTAATCATCACTGTCGAACCGATACCGAAGAACAGGTTACACAAGGTGTTGACGGTATAGGTCCCGTCCAGTAACTGCGCGGCAGTTTGGGTAAAACCTTGCAGCAATGCATCGTTACCGGTTGGCACCATGTTGGCCGCAAAGCCGCCAGAAACCCCGGCAAATGCCGCTGCAATGCCCGCCAACGGGTGGCGTCCGGCAGACATAAAGATAATTGCGCCCAATGGAATAACCAGCACATAGCCTGCATCGGCTGCTACGTGGCTGAACATTGCGACGAAAATGATCATTGGCGTCAGCAGTTTTTTGGGCGTCACACGCAGCATTTTTTTCAGGCCGGTATTAATAAAGCCTGAGCTTTCTGCCACACCCACACCTAACATCGCTACCAACACGATCCCCAGCGGTGCAAAGGTGGTAAACGTGGTCACCATTGAGGAAAGGGTGACGGTTAATGCCTGTGCCGAAAGCAGGTTATTAATTCTGACTGCTTCATTGGTCACAGGGTTGACGACATCAAAATCAACGGTGGAAAGCACCGCTGACATCGCCATCACCACCAGTAAAAAATAGAAAAAGATTAATGCGGGTTCGGGTAATTTGTTTCCTGCTTTCTCAACGGCGTTGAGAAATCCTGTCATTAGACGACCTTCCGTGTTCCTTGTCGTTGTGCTCATCACTACCTCGTCTTCCTGTTATATTCACCAAAGTCATTGCTTGCGTCAATTAATAACATTTTAGAATATTTCACTGCCAGTAACTTTACGTTACTAGTCAAAACGAGACATTGCAGGGTGATGAATATCATGGTTTTAAACGAAAATCGCCCCGTGAGTTCAATAAACACACGGAGCAATTAAGATAGCGTTCGAAAGCTTCCAGTAAGAGCTTTATTCTGTTTGTGAAATCGGTTCTCTTTTAAGACGCGGGTACTTTTTCAGCCAGCGTCCACTGACCATTCGCCAGTAGAACAACACGCCGCGCACCGTCCAGTCGAAGAACATCCCCATCCAGACACCGACTACGCCCATTTCCAGCACAATCCCTAATGTGTAGCCTGCAACCACGCGACAGCCCCACATGCTCGCCATGGATACCCACATGGCAAAACGGGCATCGCGCGCCCCTTTCAAACCGGCAGGTAAAACCCATGACGCAGCCCAAATCGGCATAAACGCGGCATTCAGCCAAATCAGTATTTTGACGACTTCTTTTACATCATCTTCATGGGTATAGAACGAGGCCATCAATCCGGCGAAAGGCGCTGTTCCCCAGGCGATAATCGTCAGGCCAAGAGTGGATAGCCAGAACACATGGCGCAGCTGCCGTTCGGCCTGGCCAATTTGCCCTTTCCCAAGCCGCTTGCCGACGATAATAGTGGATGCCGAACCCAGGGCGTTACCGGGCAAGTTAATTAATGCAGCAATGGAGAACGCGATAAAGTTACCGGCAATCACGTTGGTGCCCATCCCGGCGACAAACATTTGCGTGAGTAATTTCCCGGCATTAAACAACACAGACTCAATGCTGGCAGGAATACCAATCCCCAGCACTTCCCACAAAATGCCGACTTTGAGCGGACGGAAATAGCTTTTTAGCGAGATACGCAAAGAAGGAGCAAAGCCAATCACCAGCACATAAACGAAACCGATAGCGCCGATATAACGTGAAATAGTTAAGCCCAGTCCAGCACCAAAAAAGCCGAGCCCGTTCCATCCCATCGCGCCGTAAATCAAGACGCTACTGATAATAATGTTGAGGATGTTCATCCCGCCGTTAATCAGCAATGGGATTTTGGTATTCCCTGCCCCGCGCAATGCGCCGCTGCTGATAAGCGCAATCGCCGCTGCCGGGTAGCTCCATACAGTGGTTTGCAGATACGAGAGTGCCAATGCTTTCACTTCAGGTGTGGCAGCCCCAGCAATAACGTTAACGACATGCTCACCTGCCAGGTGAATGCCGGCCGCCAGGAAAACCGCAATAATTGTCATTAATATCAATGACTGTCGTGCGGCATCTCGCGCACGTTTAGGGTCGCGTTTACCGAGGCTAAATGCCACCACAACTGTAGTACCGAGATCCACTGCCGCGAAAAATGCCATGATCACCATGTTGAAGCTATCGGCAAGCCCGACGCCTGCCATAGCTTCCTTTCCTAGCCAACTCACAAGGAAGGTGCTCAGGACTCCCATCAGTAATACGCAGGTATTTTCCAGAAAGATAGGCACCGCAAGGGGTGTAATTTCGCGCCAGAACAGGACTCGGTTGCTTTTCCGTTTGGCGTACCAGCGAGTTTTTTCCACGCGCTGATGAAGTGCTGCTTTTAAGTTCAAGATTGACCTTGGGGGAGGAAGTGAAACCACATTTCAAATAATGATTTACAATCGCTTATCCTGCAAAGTATTTTTTTATAGCCGTCATACTTCAGGCTGCAGATGCGTTGGCTGCACTCTCAAACCCCGGTCACTTACTCAAGTAAGCTCCCGGGGATTTGCTCACTTGCCGCCTTCCTGCAACCCGAATTATTTAGGCTATACCGAATTTCTAAACTCCACCCAAATACGCTTTGCGCACTTCCTCATTACCCAACAAATCCGCCCCGCTGCCGCTCAACCTTATTTGCCCGTTTGCCATCACGTATCCACGGTCGGAAAGTTTCAGCGCGTGGTGCGCGTTTTGCTCCACCAGAAAAATCGTCATGCCGTTGCGCGCTAATTCACGCAGCGTCTGGAAGATTTGCTTCACGACGATTGGTGCGAGTCCAAGACTCGGTTCATCCAGCAGCAACAGTTTTGGGCGACTCATCAGTGCTCGCGCTATCGCCAACATTTGCTGCTCGCCACCGGACATGGTCATCGCCCGCTGTTTACGGCGCTCTTTTAAACGCGGGAATAGATCAAACATGGTTTGCAAATCCTGCGCGGCAAACTGGTTGCCGATGGGAATGGTACCCATCAGCAGGTTTTCTTCGACCGTCATATCCGGGAATATTCGCCGCCCTTCAGGAGCCTGTGCGATTCCGCCTGACGCCACAAAGTGCGTCGATTTATGGCTGATATCTTCACCATGAAACAGGATTTGCCCGCCGCGAATGCGCGGCTGGCCGAAAATAGACATTAACAGCGTTGATTTCCCGGCCCCGTTAGCCCCAATCAATGCCACGGTTTCCCCTTCGTTCACCTGCAAAGAAACCTGTTTTAGCGCCTGAATGGCACCATAAAAAACATCCACATTTCTAAACTCCAGCATCGCCTCACTCATACACTGACCTCGTCTTCGTCGGTGCCCAGATAGGCGGCAATCACTTTTTCATCATGTTGGATTTGTTCAGGTTTGCCCTCGGCAATGACATCGCCGTGGTCGAGCACAATAATGTGGTCGGAAATATCCATCACCATGCCCATATCATGTTCAATCAGCAAAACAGTGATGCCGTGGTGGTCGCGCAGGAAACGGATGATCTTACTCAGGGTGCGAGTTTCAACCGGGTTCAAACCTGCAGCTGGTTCATCAAGGCAGATCATTTCTGGTGCGGTACACATGGCGCGGGCGATCTCGAGGCGCCGTTGCTGGCCGTAGGACATCTCTCCCGCAAGGCGATTGGCGCAATCCACCAGCTCCACCACTTCCAGCCAGTAAAACGCGCGGTCCAGCGCACGGCTTTCGGCACGCCGATAGGCTGGCGTATTCAGCACACCCGCCAGTAAATTGCGGTTTACCTGCATGTGCTGCGCCACCAGCAGGTTTTCCACCACCGACATTTCCCGGAATAAACGGATATTCTGAAAGGTGCGCGCAAGCCCTGCTCGGTTCACCAGATGCGTGCCACCGAACATTTTGTAGAAAATGCGCGAACCGAGCCGCGCCGGGTTAATCCAGTCACCCGGTTGGAATTTCTGTCCCAGAATCTGAATCACGTTGGTAGTTTTATCACGCGTGTTAAACAAGATGTTGCCAGCGGAGGCTTTATAAAAACCGGTCAGGCAGTTAAACACCGTGGTTTTGCCAGCTCCATTAGGTCCAATCAGCGCGGTAATCGACCCACGGCGCACCTCAAGATTTACATCGTTGAGCGCTTTAATGCCGCCAAAGTGCATCATCAAATGTTCAACACTTAATATCATCTCGCTCATGGTGCCACTCCCTTGCGCACCGCAAACCCGCTGCGGTTGATGCGAATCAGGCCGCGTGGTCGCCAAATCATCATCACCACCATCAACATGCCAAACAGCAGCACGCGATATTCGGCAAAACTGCGCAGTAGTTCAGGCGTAACCGTCAGCACAAACGCTGCCAGCACTACGCCCACTGTCGACCCCATCCCGCCCAACACCACAATGGCGAGGATTAACGCTGATTCAAAGAAGGTGAATGAAGTCGGGTTAACAAAACCCTGGTAGGTCGCGAAAAATACACCAGCAATACCCGCCGTTGAAGCGCCCAGGGTAAAAGCTGAGAGTTTAACCAGAACATGATTGAGGCCCATGGATCGGCAGGCAATTTCATCTTCCCGCAACGCCTCCCAGGCACGGCCAATCGGCATACGCGTCAGGCGGTGTTTGATGTACAGCACCAGCAAAACCACCAACACCAGAATGGCGTAGATAAAAATAAACTTCAGATTGGGGTTATAGGTGAGATGGAAGAACTCATGGAACGGAACACCACCTTCTTCTTTGGCGCGCCGCCCAAATTCAAGGCCAAACAGCGTCGGAGGCGGAGCAGAGATCCCGTTAGGGCCGCCGGTAAACGTCAGCCAGTTATTCAGCACCAGGCGGATAATCTCCCCAAAGCCTAGTGTCACGATCGCCAGGTAATCGCCGTGCATGCGCAAAACCGGGAAACCGAGTAAAGCCCCTGCTGCTGCCGCCATCAGCGCCGAAAGTGGCAACATCGACCAGAACCCGAGTCCGAGATACTGATAACCCAGCGCCAGTCCATACGCACCAATGGCGTAGAATGCGACGTAACCCAAGTCCAGCAAGCCTGCGAGCCCAACGACAATATTTAACCCAAGGCCCAGCAGGACATAAATTAGCCCGAGAATCGCCACCGTCAGCACGTATTTGGTCGCAACAAACGGGAAGCAAATCGCCAGGGCGATCACCAGTGGAATAATCCAGCGCATGCGGCTTTTATATTCTGGCGGGCGCACATACACGCCCGAGTTATCCGTTTCAAAACGGCTTAAAAAACGCATTCCGGTCGAGGTGGTAAAAAAAGCACTCAGCAAAAAGCGCCCCACCATCACCACCGCGATAATCGCCACCAGCCGCTGTCCTTCGAAGTTAAAGCTGTACCCATCAAGCACCACACCGACTATCGGGCCAAAAACTATTAACGCCACCAACCCTGCGAAAATCGCATCCAGTAAGCAACGTTTGAGGGAAAAGCCTTCATGCAAAGCCGTTTCTGATGTCATGTTTTGCTCCCTCACACTTTGGCAACGATGGGTCGGCCAAGCAGCCCCTGGGGACGGAAAATGAGGATCACCACCAGTAACCCAAACGAGAACACATCTTTGTAATCGGAATTCACCATGCCGGAGAATTGCGCCTCAGCAATCCCCAGAATCAGCCCGCCCAGCATCGCGCCGGGTAGCGATCCAATCCCACCCAATACCGCCGCGGTGAACGCTTTAATACCAATAATAAAACCCGCGTAGAAATCGAAAGTGCCGTAGTTCATGGTGATAAGCACACCCGCCAGCCCCGCCATTGACGCACCAATCACAAACACAATCGAGATAATACGGTCGGTATTAATCCCCAGAATTGAGGCCATCTTGCGGTCTTGCTGCACCGCCCGGCACATGCGCCCCAGTTTGGTATTGCCGATAATCCAGGTCAGCAGCAACATGCCAGCAAACGAAGCAATCAGGATGAACACTTTGGTGTAGGTGATTTGCACAAATCCTTCACCAATATGAAAACGGAATACGCCATCAAGCATGGTTGGAATACCCTGTTGACGCGGCCCCTGGCTGATTTGTGCGTAGTTTTGCAGGATTAACGACATGCCGATTGCGGAAATCAGCGGTGCTAAACGGGTAGAGTTGCGCAGCGGTTTATAAGCGATGCGCTCGATGGTCCAGCCGTACACGCCCGTCACCACTATGGTGAACACCAGCGTGCCGAGAATGAGTAAAGGAAACGACTGCAAACCAAAGAACGAAAGCAGCGCAAGCCCGATGGCGCACAGATAAGCGGAGATCATATACACTTCGCCGTGGGCGAAGTTAATCATGCCAATAATGCCGTAAACCATGGTGTAGCCAATAGCTATCAACCCGTAGACGGAACCTAGCGTTACGCCATTGATCAATTGTTGCAGGAAGAATGCGTCCATAGGCAGGCAATCTCTTTTAGCGCGGCGGACAAGCTTCTTTTGTAGGTCGGGTAAGCGCAGCGTCACCCGACACTTTCACCAGCAATGAAAGGCGAAAATGGTGGATGACGCTACCGCTTATCCCCCCTACAAATCCCGATATTATTGGACTTCTTTATATTTTCCTTTGTCATCCCACTGGTAGACGACATAGTCGGAGACTTTCAGGTCGCCTTTATCATCCCAGGCTTTTTTGCCCATCACGGTATCCACCGGATTGGCTTTCAGCCAGGCGCTGGCTTTGGCTGAATCTGTACCGCCAGTGGCTTTAAATGCCGCAGCAATGGCCTGAACAGAAGCGTAGGAATAGAGGGTGTAACCTTCAGGTTCAAATTTGCTGGCGCGGAATTTGTCGATTACCGCTTTGCCATCAGGGATCAAGCGAGGATCTTTACCGAAGGTCATGTAAATGCCGTTGGTATATTGCGGGCCGCCTGCAGCAGTCACCATCTCTTCGTTCACGATGCAGTCGCCGGAGAAGAATTTAGCCTGCACGCCCTGCTCACGCATCTGGCGTACAAGTGGCCCCGCTTCCGGGTGGCAACCGCCGAAGAACACCACGTCTGGTTTTTGCGCACTGATTTTGGTGACCAGCGCATTAAAATCTTTTTCACCGCGCGACAAGCCTTCGTACATCACATCATTAACGCCACGTTTCGCGAGTGCCGCTTTGGTAGCATCTGCAAGTCCCTGCCCGTAGGTGTCTTTATCGTGAATGATCACCACTCGTTTGGCTTTGAGTTTATCGATAATGAAATCGCTGGCGACCTGCCCCTGTTGGTCATCACGACCGCACATGCGGAACATATCGTTCATCTTACGCTCGGTGATGAGCGGGTTGGTCGATCCGGGAGTGATGGCGAGAATGCCCGCATCATTGTAAACCTCCGAGGCAGGCATAGTAGATGAAGAACAGAAATGGCCGACCACGGCCTTCACTTTGTCCTGGTCGACCAAACGGTTAGCGACGGAAACCGCCTGTTTTGGTTCACAGGCGTCATCGCCCTGCACCAGTTTGATTTTTTCGCCGTTAATCCCACCGGCAGCATTAATATCTTCGGCGGCCTGAGTCGCGCCATGCCAGTACTGATCGCCATAAGTCGCGTTCGGCCCGGTAAACGGCCCTGCGACACCAATGACAATATCGGCATGGGCGGAAAACGCCGTTACCAGACAACCAGCCAACACCAGAGAAAGAGGACTTCTGATCAATTTCAGCGACATTTGTATGTTCCTTAGCAAATCAGCAAAGAGGTTTATGCAAAACGGTGTAAGAGCCATTTCAAAAGCAAAAACGCGAACAAAATGCACTATCCAGTCAATTTCCTGTGGTTACAGCGAGGTTTCCTTACGGGGTTTCCTTACGATTTTCACAGCCTTGAACATTAAGCAAAATGGTTGCCAGATTTGGCCACCCGGTGCCTGGATTCAGACTTATTTGAGTATAGAGCGCCGTTTAATGCGCTCCGGTACAACGCAATGAATTTACAGCGGGGATCACATCTGCTTAACAATAAAGCTGTGATGTTCAAGATTTATGCGTCTTTGCACCAACATAGTCCATAGATAAATAATGGTTACTATTGAGCGGAGAAATGGGTCGGAGCGTGATTTGTATTTACTGATTACAGATAAGACAAATTCGCCTTAATACTCAACATGTTGACTATAAAAAGAGCAAACAAAAAACTTTTTCGTGAACCCTTTGACATGCCCCCCTCGAATCGTTAATATGCGCCCCGTTAACCGATTCCTCTGTAGTTCAGTCGGTAGAACGGCGGACTGTTAATCCGTATGTCACTGGTTCGAGTCCAGTCAGAGGAGCCAAATTCGAGAGCCCGCTTAAGGAAACTTAAGCGGGCTTTTTTGTTTTTGTGGGTTTCTATAATTCTCTCGCAGCACTAACTGGCACATCCATATGTACCGTTGTGCCAGGCTGACTGTGTTTTAAAAGACACCAGAACAGAGAGGACGACTCAATGATCACGTTATGCAAAGCCTGCGGCACATCCTATGAGGCCAGCGCTTACCACCCGGCACATTGCAAAATCTGCAAAGATGAGCGTCAGTATCTACCCGTGAGGGGGCAGCAATGGGTCGATTCTGACAGCCTTTTTAGTTCACATACCAATACATGGAAACAGCACGAAACCCACCTCTTCAGCATTCAAACTGTGCCTGAGTTTGCGATCGGTCAACGCGCTTTTCTTCTGCGAACGCCGGAAGGTAATATTCTGTGGGATTGCATTGCCACGCTCGATGACGCCACAAAAACGCTGATTCATTCACTCGGCGGTCTCAAAGCTATCGCCATATCGCATCCTCATTTCTACAGCACCATGCAAGATTGGGCCGCCGAGTTTGAAGCCCCGATTTACCTTCATGCCAGCGATAGCCAGTGGATCATGCGCGATAGTCCGTGGATTACCCTTTGGGAAGGTAACACCCTTAAACTGGTCACTGACGTCACTCTATTACGGCTCGGTGGGCATTTCGCCGGCAGCAGCGTTCTGCACTGGGCAAAAGATGAAGGAATGCTGCTTTGTGGGGACACCGTTCAGGTCACCCCTGGCGCGGATGCGGTCTCTTTCATGTGGAGCTATCCCAATATGCTACCGCTGCCAGCAGCGACGGTCGGTAACATTATCCGCCAATTGGATTGCCTGAAATTTTCGAAACTCTATGGCGCGTTTGAAGGAAAGGAGATCGCAAAAAATGCGGATGAGATAGTCCGCCGTTCAGGCGAAAAGTATATTGCCTGCCTCAGTTAACGATATAGCCAGATTCGCTAGCTGGTTTAAAACTCGTTGTTAGAAAATCATCAAGGGCTTAGTCATAAACCTGGCGGTTGTGTTGGGTCCGGAAATGAAGACTCACTTCCGGGTTTTATTTCAACGGGTCAAACTAGATTTCAAAGGGGAATTTCATACCCCATTCTTTACGCATATTATCCATAATTTTTAATACGGCGATTGTGTCATGTGGTTTCATTATGTCACTCGCCGTTTTCCCCTGGCGAATACAATCGTTGGTGTGCCTTAATTGATACTCGAAGCCATCGAAATCAAACGGGAAGTTATACTCTTTTTTATTGTCATTCTGGTAAACCGTAAATCCATTTGCAGCGTGTGGTGTATCGATAACAATATAGCCATTTTTACATTGAATGATCGCTTGCTGGCGTGACAATGCTTCTACGGATGAGCTTAGCAAAGCAACTTGCCCACTTTCATACTGCATAAAGTAGAAACTTGACAGATCGACTCCACCGTCAGATAACACAGCATTAGAGACAACGCTTTTAGGTTCATATCCTAATAGCATGCAGGTAATACCAATAACGTAAATCCCCACATCATAAAGTGCACCACCCGCAAGCTCAGGATTTATTTTACGATCATTTCTGCTACCAGGCGGGTTGATGCCAAAATCTGCAGCTATATTAACCACATCTCCCAGTTGGCCACTGTTCAAAATTTTATGTATTTCCGCATATGCCGGTAAGAATTTCGTCCAGAACGCTTCCATAATAAACAAACTATTGTCAGAGGCTTGTTTAAATAAATGTTCAGCCTGGCTTACATCAATTGTGAAGCTTTTTTCACATAAAACATGCTTGTTATTTTTTAAACACAGTAAGCTATTTTCATAATGTGAGTTATGCGGCGTTGCGATATACACTGCATCTATATCAGCACTCTGCGCCAGTTCCTGATAACTGCCAAAGGCTTTCTTCGCACCATATTGCTTTGCAAAAGCTTCTGCATTTTCAATAGAGCGTGAGGCTACACCAACAAATTCACACTCATCTGATAAGTAACCCAGAGTCCCGGCGAATTTTTTAGCAATCGTTCCTGTACCAATGATGCCCCAACGGATTTTTTTCATTTTAATAACCATTAACTGTTTTGATGTTGTAAAAAATAACCCCGAGCCACATCAGTTTCAACGAGTTATTCGAAAATCGAAATCACAAAGCCAACCTGTATGACAAAGCGAATAGCCAGATTCGCCTGACGGTTTAAAATTCGTTATCATCCGCTCCCACTCACCCTCCAGGCAGCCTGATGTCTACGATTATCGATACCTTTATCGCCCCTGCGTGCCATGAAAAGATAGAGGTTCTCTATCAGGACGAACACCTGGTGCTGATCAATAAGCCCAGCGGGTTGCTCAGCCTGTCGGGGAAAAACCCGCAAAACCTTGATTCGGTGCATCATCGCTTAGTTCAGACATTTCCCGGCTGCACGCTGGTCCACCGCCTGGATTTTGGTACTTCCGGGTTGATGGTGATTGCCCGCAACAAAGCGATCAATGCAGCCCTTTGCCAGCAATTCAGCCAGCGCACGGTGACCAAAGTCTACAGCGCACTGCTCTGCGGGCACCTGCACAACAACGAAGGGGTGATAGATGCGCCGATTGCCAAAGACCCGGCGCTATTCCCGCTGATGTCGATTTGCGCAATCAACGGCAAGCCTGCACGTTCCGGCTATCGCGTCATTGAACGCGTTTATCGCGAACAGGATGACGGGACGCTACTGCCATTAACGCGAGTAGAGCTAACCCCGGAAACAGGGCGTACTCATCAACTGCGCATCCATTGCCAACAGTTGGGCCACCCTATTTTAGGCTGTGACCTATATGGCGGTTTATTGCTACCAGGCACTGAACAAACTCCCCGCCTGATGCTGCATGCCAGCGAGCTGCATTTTATTCATCCGGTTAGTGGGGAGTGGATCAGAGCGAGGAATGAGAGTTTGTTTTGAGGGGGGGTTAACACTCGCTAAGTTGGGTTTGCGTCTGCTATGAGCGAACTGCGGAAGTTAGCCTCACACGGGTAATCAGTTTGTAGGAAGATTTCTAAAAGTGAATGGCGCGGATTACAGGGATACTTACACCAAAAAGGGCATGTTCTTTTCTGCATGGAGGGAGAACTAGAAACAATGCTCGAAGATGGTCGTAAATTCATTTTAACTGCGGGGATGAGCTATCAGGTTGGTGATAACGCGGAGCCACATCAGTCCAGAACTACGAAAGGCGCAAAACTCTTTATTGTGGACTGATTCGTATGTTGGAGCCATTGTGTCAGCCCGCTTCACGCAGCAGATTGAAGAGACAACAGGTCTGCATTGAGCGAAGCGGACATTGTGCCTGAAAATGCAGCGGACAACTGCGTTTGGATATACTTCATTCCCAAGGTAAACCTTGCTCCCAGCTTTCCACAAGCAGGTCAATAAAAGCCCGAATTCGCGGTGATAAATGTCGTTTACTGGGATAAATGAGCCTAATAGGTTCCGGAGGGAAAGGATACTCCTCAAGCACCGGTATTAACTTACCGCTACGTAAATCCTCCCCTAGCAAATAGGTTGGTAAGTGAACGATACCAAATCCAGAAATAGCCGATGCCCGCATGGCTTCCGAACTGTCGAGGTTAAGCCTGCCAGGCCCTTCATAAACAAAAGTGCCTTCCGGGGTCGCAAACCGCCAGCTGCGTCTCTTTTCTGCACTCAGAAGAAAGATAGTGTCATGCCCGGTTAAGTCTGCGGGTGTTTCTGGAACGCCCCGTGAGGATAAATACTCGGGTGATGCACAAGTGACAATGTGCTGCGAAGCAATTGTACGGGTAAGAATACGTGAGTCATCGCGAGGTTCACCAATGCGAATGGCAATATCAAAGCCTTCTTCAATAAGATCAACAAACCTGTCGCTAAAGGACACCTCCGCACGAAGTTCCGGCCACTTTTTCAGATAAACATCCAGAATGGGAAGGATATGGCGCTGCCCAAAAGAAAGCGGCGCACTCAGCCGGAGAGTCCCCGTTGGCTTACCCCTGCGCATGGCCATGGCGGCATCGACCTCTTCTAGGTCATCCAGTATCTGTCGGCAACGATCGAACATGACCCTCCCTTCATCGGTGAGACTCAGACTCCGGGTGGTACGGTTAAGGAGACGAACCCCCATACGCGTTTCGAGCCTGACAATACTCTTGCCAATGGCAGAACGTGTGAGCCCAAGAGAACCCGCGGCGTGGGTGTAACTCCCGGCTTTTACAGCCGCGACGAACGCGGCGATGTCACCAATGCTGTTGATCTCCATGCTTTATTTATCTCATCCAATACGGGCGATAAAGTACCCTAATATGGGAAGCACATTCCCCAAATGTTTATATATTATAGATTCCTGTTCACTTATAACGCAAATGCAAACAGGAATGACAATGCTGAATCAACAAACTAAGCAAGCCGTAAAAGAATGGTCTGAAAGTCTGGCCGGTCTGGGTCCAATCCTTACGGGTGAGGATACCGTAACGCCTATGAGTGAGGTGCGTGACGCCTACGCTCGGATGCTGGCTAAAAATCCCGCACCTGCCGGTGTCAGCTTTACTGAGGTTGATATGGGGGGCGTGCCGGGAACGCTGGTGACTCCTGACAACCTTGAAACAGATGCCATCGTGATGTACATCCACGGCGGGGCTTACATTGTCGGCGAATCGTCGGGCTATCACGGTATTGGTGGCAACTACGCCAGCATGCTGGGCGCACGGGTATACATGCCGGATTACCGTCTGGCGCCGGAGTATCCTTTCCCTACGCCCGTTACCGATACCGTTCGTGCGTATGAGTGGTTAATTGAACAGGGATTTGACGCCAGCAAAATCGTACTGGCAGGCGAGTCTGCGGGCGGAGCAATGGTGGTTACCGTTATGGTAGCTGCACGTAATAAAGGCCTGCCACTTCCAGCCGGCGGTGTTTCCATTTCCCCATGGGCCAACCTTGAGCACACGGGCGTCTCCATGACCAACCGGGAAGGTCTTGATCCTCTGAACACCAAGGCCGGTCTGGATTTCCTGGCACGTACCTTCCTGGGCGATGCGTTACCTAATCACCCAATGGCATCACCGGTGTTTGCCGATGTGACAGGTCTGCCGCCGGTGCTGGTTCAGATTGGAGAGAATGAACTGATGCTGAGCGACGCGATGCGGCTCGCAACTCATCTGGGTGATAACCGGGTTCGCGTAAATCTGGAAGTCTGGCCGGGTATGTTCCACGCCTGGCATTTCTTCTCCACGCTGCAGCCAGAAGCGGTGCAGGCTCTTGAGAGCTCCGTCGCCTTTATCAAGCAAGCTCTGCGGGATGCATCTAAGTAATTATCAATGATAATCGCTTAAAAAAGGGGCGCGTCTAATTGCGCCCATCAGAAGTAAAAATGACGGATTGATAGAAACAACTTTCTTTATATCCCGATCCTACCTAACGGCGTCTGCAACTATTTTTGTATTAGTTACACCTGCTTTTAATCAATTAAAACACCGTGGCGTTAGCAACGTCCGCTTCGGTACTTATCAGCCACAGGTTGATCTCTGTCAGCTATGAGCTGTGTGTTGCATCCATTAGTTGAACTCACAGCGAAGAGCGGACGTTTAGCCTGTGAAGTAAAAACTATATCCTGACCGGGACGCAGCATTTCGGCGCTTGACTTTATTGCCTTCGGGACGCACACCGCCATTACTGCATCACGTCCCTGAAAGCCTTAATATTGCATTCAGGGATGTGACTATTTCTCCAAGGAAGAAGCTTAGTAACTTTTATCCATATGTGTTTTTACAACACTGGAAACTATTTTATTTTTTTTATTTATTCTGGCTGGTGCCGTCTCTGGCGTACGTAACGCGCACCAGGTAGAAAGCACGCCCAGAAGAGAGAATATAACTGCCGGCCCGATCCAGCCAACCATGCTATATACACCGGTAGAAATAAATGGAAGTAATCCTGCAACGACAGATGCCCCGTTATAACCCAGTGAAATACCTGACGAGCGTATATGGGCCGGAAACTGCTCGGCAAACCAGCTTGATTCCACCGCAAAAATTGGATCATGACTCAGCACCAGTGATAATGCGATCGCCGTAATCACCAGCACAACAGCACCGGTATTAATCAACATAAACATCGGGATACCAAATGCTATGGTGAACAGGGCGCCAATCAGAAATACCCGGCGGCGGCCTATTTTGTCACTTAATGCGCCGTAAAAGAGATGACTGCCCAGACCAAGCACAGAGCCGATGAGCGTTCCCCACAACACGTGACGAGTGTCCGTTATCTCTGCAAGAACAACATAGGAAAGCATAAAGCTTGTCGTAATATAGTAGCCGCCGGTTTCAGCCAGTCGTAACCCCACAATATTCAAAATCGTTCGCCAGTCACGACGGATGACTTCCAGAGCCGGTTGCTTAACAATACGCTTCTCCGCTTTTGCTTTTTCAAACTCTGGCGATTCCGCTACGCTCATGCGAATGAAGATGCCGATTGCCACCATGATGAATGAAATCAGGAACGGCACCCGCCATACCCAGTCACCTTCAAACAAGGCGCCAGAGAGAAGAAAAGCGCCGTTAGCCAGCAGCAGGCCAAGCGGAATACCGAGTTGCGGAACGGCACCATAAAAACCCCGTTTCCTCTCCGGGGCGTGTTCAAATGCCATCAGCACTGCACCGCCCCATTCAGCACCAAATCCGATACCCTGGATCATGCGCAGCAGAATCAGCAGAATGGGTGCCAAAATACCCACCTGCTCATAGGTCGGCAAAGCACCGATCAGGACCGTTGCAAGCCCCATTGCCAGCAGTGACCAGAACAGTACAGCTTTACGGCCATAGCGATCGCCAAAATGCCCGGCAAGATAACCGCCAACCGGCCGCATCAGAAAGCCTACGGCAAGGGTAGCAAAGGCCGCCATGATACCGACAATAGGTTCCTCGGTATGGAAGAAGATTTTTCCAAACCACGCAGCGGCTGCGGTACCGTAAATAAAGAAATCGTAGCTTTCAACCGCTGAGCCTATCATTGAGGCGATGGATACTTTTACCGGGTTGTTTTTATGATTATCAGGTACAGAGTTAGATTTCATTGTTGACCCCGTTTCGATAGTTTACCCGGAAGATCCCGGCAAACACTTATGGCCCCTACCAGGTTTCAATCACCCGGCTATCATCATGTTGCCCCAGGCCAGCTTTTGCTGCGGCCACATAGCGGGCATGTGCCACGTTTAAAAGTGGAACTTCTGCCTCGCATGCCGCTGCTGCGTCTGCTACCAGACCGCTGTCTTTAACAAAGATATTTACGGCACTGGAAACCTCCACATCTGTGCCCTGTAGCATGCGCGGGCCTCGGTCTGACAACATCCAGGAGCCTGCCGCGCCGCCCTCGACAAGCGGTAAAACCTGTGCTGGATCTAATCCAAGCGAATGAGCAAGGTTCAGCGCTTCGGCGGCGGCTACGATGTGGACGGCGCAAAGATGCTGGTTAATCACCTTAATTCCCTGTCCGTCGCCAGGCCGGTTTCCTACCGTTTTCATCCTGCCCATCGCTGTCAGAACCGGTGCGACATGGTTAAGCGAAACTTCCTCACCCGCCGCAAAAATCACCAGATCCCCGGTGCTGGCCCGCGCAGTGCCGCCGGTTACCGGCGCATCAACCACGCTGGCGCCTGCTTGCTGCAGCTGTGCGGCGGCGGCAATGATGGCTTCGGGGCCAACGGTCGACATAATCACCCAGTGCTGACCAGCCACATTCGGTAATGCCTCCTCCACAAGTGCCGCAAGCTGCTGAGGAGTGGCAACCATGACCACAACCACGTCAGCTTTTCCTGTCAGGGCATATCGCTCTACGGCTTCTATGCCCTGAGTACGCGCGCGCTGCCGGGACGTTTCAGCCACATCCACGCCCTGTACGTCATGTCCGGCTGCCTTTATTCTTAATGCCATAGGCATTCCAATAGCGCCCATGCCGACGAATACAACTTTCATGTCGTGCTCCTTATGCAAGCCAGCCTTTAACGGCGTTGATCAGGGATGAGGTAGAAATGCCATAGCGATCGTGCAGCGTCGGCAGCGCACCTGCGGCCAGGAATTCATCCGGCAGCCCGATATGACGGAACGCAGGCATGACCTGTGCACGCATTAATGTCGTCGCTACTGCTTCACCCAGTCCGCCAACTACACTGTGGTTCTCAATAACCACTACCAGACGTCCGCTGCGGCGGCACTGTTCAAGAATGGTGGCCGTATCGAGAGGCTTAATGGTCGGCACGTGCAGCACGGCGACATCCACCTTGTCCTGCACCAGCGCTTTTGCTGTTTCCAGCGCCCGCATGGTCATGATGCCGCTGGAGATAAGCAATACGTCACGCCCGTCCTGCAGGAGTTTGGCTTTCCCCAGTTCAAACTGATAATCGTACTCGTCCAGTACCAACGGCACCTTTCCACGCAACAGGCGCATGTACACAGGGCCGTTATGATCGGCCGCAGCGGCGACGGCCTGTTCGGTATCCAGAGCATCACAGGGATCAAGGATGGTCAGATTAGGAATTCCGCGCATTAATGCGATATCTTCGGTTGCCTGATGACTGGGGCCATAACCCGTGGTGAGACCCGGCAATGCCGCGCAGATTTTCACATTGAGGTTCTCTTCTGCTATCACCTGATGAATAAAGTCGTAAGCGCGACGAGTAGCGAAAACGGCATAAGTGGTGGCGAAAGGGATCATGCCCTCTTTGGCCATGCCGCCCGCCGCACCCATGAGCAGCTGTTCCGCCATCCCCATCTGGAAATGGCGTTCAGGAAAGGCCTGGGCGAAGATGTGCAGATCAGTATATTTAGAGAGATCGGCGGTAAGGCCAACGATATTAGGCCGGCCCTGTGCCGCTTTGACGAGTGCATGACCAAAGGGTGCCGACACGGTTTTCTGACCTTCTGCTGCGATGGAAGCAATCATGGCCGAGGTGGTTAAACGGGGTTTCTTCTCTGCGACGCTGCTCATGCGCGCTCCTCCTCTACTTTATCAAGAATGGCGATTGCTTTTTGCCACTCATCTGCATCAACGCGGATAAAATGGTTTTTTTCACGCGCTTCCAGAAAGGGAACGCCTTTACCCATTAGGGTATCCAGGAGAATGACGCGCGGTTTGGGCTCTTTCAGCTGACGCGCGCGGTCAAATGCCGCTTTGACTGCTGCAATATCATTACCATCAACGCGCTGTACATCCCAGCCAAACGCCAGCCACTTATCGGCCAGAGGTTCAAAACCCATTATTTTTTGTGAGGGACCGTCAGCCTGCTGCTGATTAATATCAACCAGGGCTATCAGGTTATCGAGCTGGTGATGCGCCGCTGACATGACGGCTTCCCATGTTGCACCTTCATCAAGTTCACCGTCCGACATGGAGTTGTATACAAAAGCTGAGTTGCCTTTATGACGTAGCGCCAACGCCATACCTGTGGCAATGGCAAGTCCCTGACCTAGCGAGCCACCGGACATTTCCATACCTGGCGTATAGGTTGCCATTCCTGACATCGGCAGCCGACTGTCATCCGAGCCGTAGGTTTCCAGCTCTTCTTCAGGGATGACACCAGCTTCAATCAGCGCTGCGTAAAGGGCGATGGCATAGTGGCCATGGGAGAGCAGAAAGCGGTCCCGTCCCTCCCATTCCGGATTTTCAGGATCAAAGCGCATGGCGTGGCACCAGGCCACAGCCAGCACGTCGGCAAGACCCAGCGCCTGACCAATGTATCCCTGACCCTGCACTTCCCCCATCCTCAGGGCAAAGCGGCGTATATGCCAGGCATGCCGGGCAATTTTGTTAAGTGAATCAGCTGATGCGATGGCGGGATCTGCAATCATGCTCATTTGCTGCTCCTTATAAGGGTGATTACAAAACAGTCAGGGATCGCGGATAGGTGACGCCCATACAGTGTGCTAGCTTATTCACGTATGAAGTCATCTTTCATAAGCGGTTACGGCTCTGTTTTAAGAGGTAACGCATTATGAATCCCCGCCTGTTGCGGTATGTGATGAGGTTATGCTGTTCAGAGTAAGACTGACAAAAGCAATAAATGCAGCAACTGCTGAAAAGGATTCATGAATGACACTCTTAAGAAAAGCGCCTCTTAACCTTTTGCGGGCTTTTGAAGCGGCGGGACGTACAGGTGGTTTTGCGCTGGCAGCCACTGAGCTGGAATTGTCGCCCAGCGCAATTAGTCATGCCATTCGCAAACTCGAAAATTTGCTGCAGGTCCGGCTTTTTCATCGCAGCACGCGGGAAATCGCGCTAACGAAAGAAGGGTCAATACTGCTTGAGCATATACAACGCGGGTTTAACGAATTGGAGCAGGGCCTTTCATTAGTCACGGCCAATGAATCCAGACCTCTGCGCCTTCATACAGCCCCAAGTTTTGCCCATCAGTGGCTGTTACCACGTCTCGGCAGTTTCATACGCGAGAATCCTCATATCGATCTGCGGCTTTCAGCCAGCACTGAATACGCGCGTTTTGAACAGGATGACTTTGACCTGGATATCGTCTACGGCGAGCCCCGTCCATCACCTTATGAGAAAATCCCTCTCGCGGTTGAAGAACTGACGCCACTATGTTCCCCACAGCTGGCTGAGCGCCTTCGGAAACCGGAAGATCTTTATGCGCTCACATTAATTCAGTGCGATGTGCAGTTGTATCAGTGGAAAGGATGGTTTCAGGCGAATGACATGAAGCCGCCCCGTCAATATGGGCTTCAGTTTGACCGCAGTTTTATGGCAATTGCCGCAGCAGTTGACGGATTAGGGGTGGTACTCGAATCAAAGCTGCTTGCAGAACGGGAAATAGCAAGCGGCAGGCTGGTTTGCCCGCTGGTTAGTAGCACCAGTGAAATTCATTACATTGGACACTATCTGGTTTTTCCGCAGCATCAGCACATGCATTTTGCGCTGGAGGTGTTCAAAACGTGGCTCCTCAGCGAACTTAATCTGGCTCAACTCAGATGATCATGCTCACGTTTTTCATTGATCTGATAACGGGGTATTACTCTTATAGGAAGCGATTTTTGTGAGAGCCCTCACTGCTTATGGCAGAGGTGCCACGCATGTTAAGTGTGGTTATAGATCGTTCGGTAGTGAAGGTATTCAAACTGCCGCTGCTCTCAAAGGCAGATAGAGAGAAAGTAGCGATAAGAACCTTATTCGGTTATCAACAATTAACACATATTCTTTGGTCCGCTTCTGGCACATAGCGGACGAGCTAACCGAGTTGAAGGCCCGCTCTGTGCGAGGAGCGGAAGTTGTGCCTGAAAAATGCAATGAATAATATCCATTTTAAAAGCGAGGCTACTACTCGCTATAGTTCAAGCAATGTGTTTTAGGCAGTATCAACATCCAAAAGAGAAGTACCATAAGAATTGTCGATTGTACAAAGCCAGCGACTATCACTGTCCTGCCGAAATACATAGGTTGCGCGACGTGTCGTTTCAACTATTCCACTGTGCCCATCGGGGAAACGAAGTACTGTTTCCATGATAACGAGAGCATTGCCGCCACCTTCTATCACCTGCATATCCCCCTGTTCTACAATAAGCTGGCCCTGAAAATAATCAGATATAGCAACAAAAGCTTTGCGGATATTAACTTTACCTTTGACGATCATACCAGGCTTAACTACCAGAGCAGCATCTTCAGAATAGTGCTCCATCAAAGAGTCAAAATCTTTAGCAGAGATCGCTCTGTCACATGATTCAATGATCTGGCGTAGAGGATGTGAGTGCATGAACATTACCTTTATTAAATGACCAACCCGTATTACTAAGCAACTCGACGTATCTGTATAGCTACCAAGATTTATGAGTTTCCGCTCCTGGCACGTAGCCACCAGTGAACGATCTTAGAGCAGATTTGAGCAAGGAGTAGATATTCCACAAAATTTTATTGCCAGGAAAAAACCAGTAGACTTAACAATCTACTTTTATTATCTGATATATAAAATATTTTAAACCCCTTCCCTACTGTATAATGATGAGCTACTCTCAAAAATGTGTTTTCTACAAAAATAGTTAGCATTCTATATGTTTCATTAACTCATGAAATTTAGATTAATATTTGATATATAATTTACAATCAAAGGTTAAAAAAATGAAAAAAACAACCCCAGAATATACACCTGTTGACTTGTCTCGTTGGGCAAGGAAGGAGCATTTTGAGGTATTTCAGTCATTTGCTCAAAGTACAATTAACCAAACTGTCCTGGTGGATATTACCGCGCTGCTAAAACATATAAGAGAAGTTGGCTGGAAATTTTACCCTACTATTATTTTCCTCCTGTCTAAAATCGTAAATAGTCATGCGGAGTTCCGTATGGCTATGAAGAATAATGAGCTTGTTATATGGAATGAGATTCATCCAAGCTATACCATTTTCCATAATGAAACGGAGACCTTTTCATCATTATGGAGTCACTACGATGGCAATATTCATCACTTCCAGGACGTTTATTCAGAAGATATTGCACGCTATGGTAATAACCTTTCTTATTGGCCTAAGGAGGAGTCTCGGGAGAATATATTTTTCGTATCGGCTATTCCTTGGGTAAGTTTTACCAGTTTTAATATCAACGTTGCAAACATGCAGAACTTTTTTGCCCCCATGTTTACTCTTGGAAAATACTACGAACAAGATGGAAAAGTACTGTTGCCTCTCGCTGTTCAGGTACATCATTCCGTGTGCGATGGTTTCCATGTGGCAAGACTGATCAATGAGTTACAATCGATGAGTGATGACATAGCCACCATCGCAGCAAGCTGAGAAACAGAGCTGGCAACAGGAGTTTGCTACTCCTGTCGTTTTTCAATTGCGTTTGAGTTGAAGTAGATATTCCGGTGTATGACCAGGCAGAAAGAAAATTTCCCCTTTAACCGTATCTAATTTTCCCATCTATATAAGGCTGAGGTTTACCAAACAGATAGCCTTGTATGAAATCACAGCCCAGCAACTGAAGGCTTTCCAGTTGCTCCTGTGTTTCAACACCTTCCGCAACGGTTTTCATATTGAGGGATTTCGCCATTCCGGTGATAAGCCTGATGATATTAAGGGCATCTTCCTGTGTGGATATAGAATTCACAAAGGACTTGTCTATTTTGATTTTATCGAAGGCAAGCTTACTCAGGCGCGAAAGAGAAGAATAACCGGTACCAAAATCATCGAGGGAGATTTTCACTCCCAGAGCCCGCAGCCTGTTAAGCGTATTCATCGGCGTATTACTCTCAGTAAAGAGAGAGGATTCTGTCACTTCCAGTTCAAGACGCTCAGCGGGAAGTCCCGTTTCGTTCAGAATGGACAACACCATTCCGGCAAAGGTTTTACTGCTTAGCTGGACAGGAGAGACATTGACTGAAATTTTAGTAGGAATCACCCAGGAAGCGGCTTCCCGGCAGGCCATTTCAAGCACCGATTTCCCCATCTCGTTAATCATTCCTGTTTTTTCAGCCACCGGAATGAAGCTGTCCGGCGACAGTAGGCCCTTCTGAGGATGTATCCAACGAATAAGGGCTTCATAACTGTAAATTTCCTGGCTGAAAGAATCGACAATAGGCTGATAGTAAACCACGAATTCTTTATTCACTAACGCCAGTGCCATATCATGCTCAAGGGTTCGGCTTTCTTGCAACTTATCTAACATCCATTGCCGGAAGACTTTTATTTTACCAGCGCCTTCCTTTTTAGCTTCATAAAGGGCCAGATCGGCAAATTTATAGAGATAGTCGGAGCGGCGTTCAGTGTCTGAGATGACAATACCGACACTGGTAGTTATATTGATAATCGTATTATAAATAGTGTAGGGCTGGCTGATAATATTGCATATATTTTGGGCTTGTAAAACGGCACTGCTCTCCGTCAGGCCACTCGAGAGAAACGCAAACTCATCTCCGCCTAAACGATAAAGCGTATCGGAAGCCAGGCCCATCGAAATTAGACGATGTGATATCTGGCGTAATAATATATCACCGACATCATGACCATACGTATCATTGACCTCCTTGAATCGGTCTAAATCAAACAACATCACATTCACAGAATTATTGTTTTTGACTGCGTTTTCGATGGTTTCATTTAAATTCCCCCAGAAAAAATGGCGGTTATTCATCTCTGTGAGAGAGTCATGGTAGACGTCATACTCCAGTCTTGCATTCTGGACTTGCAGTTTTTCTTTAGATTCCTGCAGTGCTTCAGCAAGACTCTTTACCTGAAGATGTGCCTTCAGAATATTTCTGTTTTGATAAAATATCAGTAGACCCAGTATCGCACTCATTATTATCAGCAATACAGACGTCGCTGAGTAAATATAGTACAGGGTTTTAATTTTGAGGTTGGCGTCATTGATCGTGTTGATATCTTTGTCTAAAGCGCCGGAGGACAGACGACTCATTTGTGCATCAAGAGTCTGCATTTTTTTCAGGTATGCCTGGAGTTCTGAGCGGTTCATTTTCTCAAGATTAATATCCAGATACTCAAGTGTCTTTTCAAGCTGTAGAGCCAGTGCATGATGGGCTTTATTACTTTCTATGTAATTCCTCAGATCACCTTCTTTCATTAAATCACTCTGGCTGAGCATAATGTCGAGACGCATGCGCACATCATCCAGCGTCATCGTCTCATCAATAGTGTAAAGACCAAGCAACGATTCGAACCGGTAATACTCTGATACCATCTGTGCAGCAGACCACGAAGCGGCGTAGTGAGTCAGTTTCTGTAACTCTTGTTGCCTTTCATGCACAAGGAAAGAGATATACGCAGTAGATATAAAAAGGAAACAAATGATGCCAGCCAGAATTCTGTTCATGTTGGTGTTCTGACCCATTACTCAATATTCATTCTGCTGACCTGCCAGGCTGACCTTGAATAATAAATCTGATTATTCAGCTCAGGGATGCTGTCATAGGGGTAAACAACAAACAACGGGCCTTTATCACGGATACGCATATATTCTCCATTGATTTTTAAAGCAAGGATAACGTTGTATTTCTTAAAATCACTGAGGGGGATTTCTGTGGTGTAGTCATTGAGCGCAGTGACCTTAACAACAGAACCTTTCGCCCCGACATAATCCATAAGCTTTTGTAGTGGAATACCCGTAAAAGTAGTGCGGCCATCATACCAGGGAGAAGTGGTCTGAAAGCTGACCATACCCAGTTTCTCAAGGCTGGCGATATCAAAAACGGCTTTACCAGCTTCATTTGTATTTTCGATATTACCAGACAGCGTTAAAAGGACTTTACCGGCAGGTCTGGCAAATTCGCCCGCCCAGACCTGTGTGGTGAGCGCAAAGCTTAACAGCATGACAATTAATCGCATTCTGACCTCGTATATCAACCGGATGTTTAAGAATTATAATTTAGTTATTGTGCTATTTATATATGCTCCAGGGTTATTGTTAATGCAATCATTTCACTAATATTTTAACTGATTAAAATCAAAAGGTTAAAAAACACTTTGGTTTTATATTGATTAAGCAATGTCGATTCATTTATTTGATATACATAAGACAGCGTTGCGCTTGTGCGAAAAACAACCAATTATTTGCTCGGCGCAAATAAACACACAGCAATATAAAGGTTTATTTGTTTGTAAGCAGGCAGAAATTTTACGTAAGCAATGTCCACTTCTGGCGCATAATAGGCCGTCAGGGTATGCCAAATACAAAAGCCTGCTCAGAGTTACCCAAGTAGGCTTTCTTAGGTTTATGGAAACATTTATGTTAGTCGCCAGAAAAACACTTCACTTCATACAATTCCCTCAAACTTAAACACGGATAAGCTGGATACACGCTTTTGCGCTATAGCACCTGAAAAGACCTAAATTGAAAAATCCCTACCCACCATTCAATCTCGAAGCGCGGGTTACTTCCCGTCGCTTCGACATCGCCTTTTACCCATAAACGCCCAAAATACCCATACATTCTGTAAAGAATTGCATATCCTTTTGACCCTCCCCTTAGGGGAAGGTCTAGAGTCGAGCACAACTCAACTCTCTCTTTAGACAGGAATTATAGATGAAACAAAAACTGCTTTTCGCTTTGCTGGCACTGAGCATCAGTGGCACGGCAATTGCTGCGCAATCAGATGCAGAGTTTCTCGCAGCACACGGTCTGTCGGGTAAAACCACCGAGCAAATGGTGGAAGCGATCGACGGTTCAACCCAGGCTCGACCATTGCCGTATAACGCAGGTATCACCAGCACCGAACTGAAGTTGTCTGACGGCACGCAGCAGTTCAGCTATCCGCTCGGCGATAAGTTCTATTTGTCTTTCGCACCTTACGTGACGCAAACCCATCCGTGCTTTAACCACAGTCTTTCTGGCTGCCGTGGCGAGCTTGCAAATACGCCATTTGATGTGAAAGTGACGGACAAAAGCGGCAAGATATTGATGCAGAAAAAGATGACCAGTCACGCGAATGGCTTTGTTGGCGTCTGGTTGCCACGTGATATGGAAGGCACGATTGAAGTAAGTTACCAGGGGAAAACGGCCACTGCGCCAATTGCGACGCACAAAGAGAGCCAGACCTGTTTAACCACGTTGCAATTGCAGGGTTAACCGTTGTCATGTCGGGTGAGGCTAACGTTCACCCGACATTCAACCCTCTACCGCCCCGTCCAAAACGCCTTTTGCATCGCCCTTGTCTCTTCGATAATTTCTTCCACCGGGCCAATTAACTCCACTGGTTTCTGGCAATGCTCAAAAACGTATTTCGACGACACACTCATGGTCGGGTTTTCTTCATGGTTGCCGGTCGCTTCCAATAGTTGACTCTCATACATGCCAAAAACGACTCGCCCAATATTTGCCCAGTACGCCGTACCCGCGCACATGCAGCAAGGTTCGACGGCGGTAAAGAGCGTGCATTGCCATAAATATTCGGCGGTGTAGTTAGTCGCCGCAATTCGCGCAAGGGTTGATTCCGCGTGATTAACCGTGTCGATATTGCACTGCTCAAGCAATACTGTTTCGTTATCCGGTGCGACTAACAGCGCACCAAAAGGATGATGCCCAAGTGCAATCGCCCTCTGTGCCACCTCATTTGAGCGGCGCAAGTGGCGTAAAATTTGCTCTTTATTTGGCGCAGGCCCACGTTTTAAAGACATGTGTTTCCTTCCTTATTTTGTATCGAAGCTCCACGGGAACAACCGTTTTTGCATCCAGCTCACCAGCCCGTACAACGTCAGGCTGCACACCACCAGCAAGAACAAGCTGGCGAAAGCCAATGGGATTTTGAACGATGAGGTGCTGAATAAAATCAAGTAACCCAGGCCTTGATCGGCTGCGACAAACTCCGCAACCACCGCGCCGATAATCGACAGCGTAATCGCCACTTTTAGTGCACTGAAGATATACGGCACTGCATACGGCATACGAATCTGCCAATATTCGCGGTTGCGTGGTGCACGTAATGTTTTAGACAGTTCAAGCAATTCAGACGGCACAGAATTCATGCCGGTCGCCGTGGAAATCACCAGCGGGAAGAAAGAGATCAATGTGGTGATCACCACCCGCGGCAACATGCCAGAACCCAGTGTTACGACAATAATTGGCGCAATTGCCACAACCGGCGTTGACTGAATCACAATCAACCATGGCAGCACCAGGCGGGCGAGCAATTTAGAGCTGACAATCGCAATGGCCAGCGGCAGCGCAATCACAATCGCCAACAGGAAACCACTTAACGCCACGCTTAATGTTGCAAGGATATGAGTCGCCCAGCGCCCGGCATCCAACGTGCTTACTGAAGCGAAAATGGCCGATGGCGAAGGTAGAATAAACACCGGGATGGCGAATAATTTACACGCCCCTTCCCACAGCAAAACCGCCACCACCAGCGCCAGCAGCGCAATGTACTTTTCCAGAAACGCTTTCATGCAGGCTCCTTGCGGCGACTAAACACTTTGTGGCGGATATCTGCGGTTAACTCATGGAATAGCGGGTGATTGAGTGTTTCCTCATCTCTTGGGCGTGCCAGCGGGACATCAATAATTTCACTCACCCGCCCAGGGCGCGCGCTCATCACCACGATGCGGTCAGAAAGTAGCAACGCCTCCTGAATTGAGTGGGTAACAAACAGCACTGTTTTTGGGCGTTCATTCCAGATACGCATCAACTCAAAACTCATTTCATCGCGTGTCAGCGAATCAAGAGCGGAAAACGGTTCGTCCATCAGCAAAATATCCGGGTCATGCAGCAAAGAGCGAGCAATGGAAACACGCTGCTGCATACCGCCTGAAAGTTCCGCCGGGCGCTTATTGGCAAACTGCGTCAGCCCTGTCATTTCCAGCAATTCATGCCCACGCGCGATATCTTTAGCATCCACGCGGCCATACTTGTGTTTCATCGGGAAAGTGATGTTATCGAGCACCGTGAGCCATGGCAGCAACGTCGGTTTCTGAAACACAAACCCCATTTCATCTCGCGGTTCGGTCACCGGGTTGCCATAAACAGAAATCACACCGCTGCTTGGTTTGATCAGCCCGGCAATCAAACGCAAAATGGTCGATTTCCCGCAGCCTGATGGGCCAATAAATGAGACGAATTCATGGCGACGCAGCGTCAGATTCACCTCATCAAGTGCAGTAACCCTGGTGCCATCAGCAGATATAAATGTCTGATTAACATGACTAAGCTCTATAACAGGCTGCATGATATTCCCTTATTTAGCGAGAAAACTACGGTCAACCAGGGTTTCCGGGTTTACTTTATCGGTCGGATATTTCATTGATTTCGCAACCCATTCCCACGTGTGCTTCAGAAGCGTCGGGTCGAATTGGCCCAGGCCTTCGCGCTGGCTAATTTCATTGTTAATCAGCGGTTTTGTAACGTTGAAATCAGCTTCCAGCATCACGACATCGGCTTCAGGCACCATCGCTTTTTGGTCAGCGGCGGCTTTGTCCGGGTGCGCCAGGCTAAATTCGATAGACTTTTTGGAAGCTCGGACGAAACGCGCTACAACATCCGGCTTTTCTTTGATGAGCTTATCGGAGGCAAAGAACGACAGGCCGTAGCCATCAAGGCCGTAATCGGTCCAGGCCAGTTCAAGCGGTTTTTTACCGACCTGAGTCAGCGTCGCTTCAATGCTCGGGCGATTAGTTGACCACACCACCACGCCATCAACACGCCCCTGTGCCAGCATTGGCACCAGCGTGCCTGGGTCAGCTTTGATCTGTTTTACGCTATCGGGATCAACACCATTGTTTTCCAGCATGATGGGAAGCAACGCATTAGAGGCAGAGAACGTCGGGATACCAAGCGTTTTGCCTTTCAGGCTTTTCATATCGGTCACGCCGCTTCCCTGCCACGAGTAAATCGCATCAGGCTGTTTTGAGTAAATGCTCATGATGGCTTTCACTGGAATGCCACCTTCAGCTTGCGCCATCATTAAAGAAGCAATGCCGCCAGTGCCCACATCAGCTGCACCTGAAGCAATTTTCGTCAGCGTGTCGCTGCTGCCACGGCCAGGTAAAATGGTGACATCCAGCCCTTCTGCTGCGTAAAAACCTTCTTGAACACCGACAAAAACGAATGCTTTATCACCGCCATTTGGCATCCAGTCGAGCTGCAGTTTTAACTTATCCAGTGCGGCTGCATGCGCACTTGCCAGTACCAGGGCTACAGCGGTTGTAAGTCGAATGACGCGCATGCTTATCTCCTCAGAAGGGGCTGAAACAGCCCAATGGGCATATGTGAAACTTTTGTCACAACTGGTGGAAACTTTTGTTTCAAACATACGAGTGGTAGGGTCAAAAGTTAAAATATGAAAATCTTATAACCTGCTAAAAAGCAGCCATTTACACAGGAATATTGTTGGTATTCTTTATTCTCAGCTGCTTCGGGTATACCGTGTTGGGCATCAGAAACAATTAGGCTGGAATACCCGGCCCAACGAATGAGGATCCACCATGAAAGCAGTCGTACTTGAACAAGTTGAAGGTCAGACTCAGGCCGAGGTAAAACAAATCTCTGCGCCGGCAATCGATCTGGGAAATGTGCTGGTTGATGTTGAGTGGTCAAGCCTGAACTATAAAGATGCGCTGGCGATCACCGGCAAAGGCAAAATCATCCGTAACTTCCCGATGGTACCGGGGATTGATTTCGCAGGGCGCGTGGCGAGTAGTGATGATGCTAATTTCAGCGCAGGTCAGGAAGTGGTGTTGACCGGCTGGGGTGTGGGTGAAAACCATTGGGGTGGCCTTGCCGAACAAGCACGTGTGAAATCCGAATGGCTTGTTCCACTACCTGCCGGCCTTAGCGCACGTAAAGCGATGATCGTTGGCACAGCAGGCTTTACTGCTATGTTGTGCGTGATGGCACTGGAAGATGCAGGTATTACACCAGAAAGCGGCGAAGTGGTTGTGACCGGTGCCAGCGGCGGCGTGGGCAGCACCGCAATCGCTCTGCTGCATGCGTTGGATTACCAGGTTGTAGCTGTTTCTGGCCGTGAATCCACTCACGACTACCTACGCCAGTTAGGTGCCAGCCGCATTCTGCCACGCAGTGAATTTGCTGAAACTCGCCCACTGGAAAAACAAGTATGGGCTGGTGCGGTTGATACCGTGGGTGGAAATGTACTCGCCAAACTGCTGGCACAGATGAACTACTCCGGTTGTGTCGCGGCTTGCGGCCTTGCGGGTGGGTTCTCACTGCCAACGACAGTGATGCCATTCATTCTGCGTAACGTACGCCTGCAAGGTGTTGATTCGGTTAGTGCGCCGATTGAGCGCCGAGTTGCCGCGTGGGAGCGTCTGGCCGAATTGTTGCCGGAGAGTTTCTATGAGACGGCAACGACCGAGATTAGCATGGAGCAAGCGCCTAAATTTGCCGATGACATTATGAATAATGCGGTTCAGGGGCGGACGCTGGTGAAGGTGAAGTAAGCTCTCATCTCTTTCACAAACTATCTCAATAAGGATAAAAATTGAGATAGTTTGTTGTAGTTATCCCTTTCCCCGACCAATCCAGGAGACACTCCATTGGCCCAGATTTTTTATCAGTCATCAATTAGCTGGGTAACGCGACATCTATACAATTCAGCGAGTTTTTCTAATGTGGAACGCTGAGGTTTAGCACGTTTCTCCATGTTTGCTACACCCGCTTGAGAGATGCCGAGCACTTCCGCCACAGCCTCTTGAGATAGACCACGATACATGCGCCAGGCGGCATGTAAAGTCGCGCCTTTTCTCATTTGGTAGCCTACAACTTCATGTGGGATTGTCTCATCGTCGTTAGGGCCAGGAGCATAGGGAACCGATTCGTAAAAATCATCCAGGTCTGCGGCTTCTACCAGTTTATTAAACAGGTCAATAGGTATCACAGCAGATTGACGTGCACCATTTTCATCGGTCAAGAATTGTATTTTTTTCATTCTCACGGGTCTCGCAAATATTGGAGAAAAGTCGAGATTTCTCACTTGTTGAAGCGGGTTGCCTCGCCTCCACTTAGTATGTATTTGATTGTCTGCGCATTACCTCTTCAATCTGGATTATGGTTGGATTTCCATCTATTACCGTAAACAGCACCCGATAAACACCCACCCTTACCCGATATTCTTTCCCTTTACTGCCGTGCAGCTTCTTTAAATCTAGCTGCACATCAGGAAATTCTTCTAGCTCACTTATCCGGGCATATATCGCTTCACGGTAGCGGCTATCTATGCGGAGAAGCTGTTTCATTGCCGTCTTACTCCATTCAACATTCGGCACTTTGGTTTCCTTATGTCGATCCGTGATAATTATCATAACTAAATTTAGTGATAAATAAAGTTATTTAGTGATAATTTAACTTAAAAATAGTTAAGCTTGAGCGTCCGAACTGCAAGACATCTTCTTACCGGGAACAAGGTCAAAAACCGGTTTGGTTTTTGACCTTGTTCCCGGCATAAATTGTACTGAAAGGTAAGTGAACGGAATTATCACGATCCCGGTAAATTCAGATTAGTGATCCAAGAAGATCACCCTGGCAACACAATATTGCTGTCTGCCAGCGATCCCATATTGTTGTGCATTGCGCACGCCGCATCCACCAGATGCATTGCCAATGCCGCACCGCTGCCTTCACCTAAACGCATACCCATCTGCAAATACGGCTCCAGCCCTAACTTGTTCATCGCGATCACCGCACCTTTTTCCGCAGACAAATGCGACGGGATTAAATAATCACGCACGCCTGGCGCAATCTGGCAAGCGGCGAGTGCTGAGGCATAAGACAGGAAACCATCAAGAACGACCGGCAGGCCAGCAGCCGCTGCACCCAACATCACACCCGTCATACCCACCAGGTCGAAACCACCCACTTTGGCCAACACATCAATACCATCAGCTGCATCGGGCTGGTTGGTTTCAATCGCTTTACGCACTACGGAAATTTTGTGATGCATCTGGTCGCTTGGGAAGTTAGCGCCCATGCCAACAACGTCGTCCGGTGAGCTGTCGGTTAACACGCTGACCATCGCAGCCGCAGGTGTGGTGTTCGCCATACCTAGTTCACCCACGCCAAACAGCGTGACGCCCTCAGCGGCTTTTTGCATAGTGAGTTGCATGCTTGCCAGCAGAAGGTTTTCAGCCTGCTCACGGCTCATCGCCGCGCCCTTCGCGATGTTGCCACTGCCACGTGCCACTTTCATATCCAACACACCAGGCAGAGCATCGCTGTCGATACCGACATCGACCACATGAATATCCGCACCGACAGTCGCGCCCAGTACACACACGCCTGTGTTGTGGCGTGTCATGTTCATCGCCTGAATCGCGGTCACAATTTGCGGGGAGATTGCCACGCCTTCTGCGTACACACCGTGGTCAGCACACATCACGAAGATTGATTTGCGTTTAGTGTTCAGGCCGTTTTTCATGCCTGGCATTCCTGCCAGCTGCACCGCTAATGCTTCCAGACGCCCAAGGCTGCCGAAAGGTTTTAACAGGCCATCAATGTGCTGCTGTGCACGAGCCATTGCATCGCAATCAAGCGGGGAAATCATTGCCAATAATGAATTTAAAGTTTGCATTTTTTTATTCTCAGAAACGTTATAAAAAACAGTTCAGCACAGCGCCATCCGACAATCAGCGCAGCAGCGCGAGCAGGAAAACCACTTCGCCCAATTCAATCGCCGCCCCCAGCGTGTCGCCGGTTTGCCCGCCGAGCGTGCGCTTCAACATCAGACCGAGGAGATACATCGCCAGTATTGTGATAGCCAGCGCCAGCAGACCGGAAGCAGGCAACAGAACCGTACACAGCACCGCACCGCCAATCAGCGTCAGCAGCGCCTGTGTGCCCGTCACTTTGCCGATAAACAGATTACCCAGCCCTTTCTCACGCGCATACTTGTGGTTGTACATCAGCAGTACACAAGCACTGCGCCCGGCAATGGAAGCCGCTGCCAGCACCATCAGCATATTATTGCCACGCAGCGCCAGTTCGCTGACCACCAGCACTTTGGTCACAATCACAAAGATCAGCGCCAGCCCACCGTGAGTACCAAGACGGCTATCGCGCATGATTTCCAGCATGCGGTCACGAGTACGCGCCGAGAAAATGCCATCGCACGTGTCAGCCAGGCCATCAAGATGGAAACCACCGGTCAATAATGCGAGTGCCAGCACATAACCCATGGCCGCTAAAGGTAAGCCAGCCCACGGCTGCAACAGCGTAAACACAGCCCCTGCCAAAGCACCCAGCACCAGGCCAACAAATGGAAAGGTCACGATACCGCGCACATACTGGTGTGTTTCGATACCATCAGTCCAGCGTGCGCGCACCGGAATGCGGCTCATAAACTGCAAAGTGGCGAAGAACAAACGGAAGATCATTTAATTTTTACCCCAATCCCTGAAATAACCAGCCACACCTCATCGGCACGCTGCGCCAGGCGCTGGTTTACGCGCCCGGCAATATCACGGAAATGCCGCGCCAGGCGGTTTTCCGGCACAATGCCCATCCCTACTTCATTGGTCACCAGAATCACTTCCGCCGGGCTTGATTCGCAGGCCGCCAGCAAAATGTCGATTTGCTGATTCACCACCTGTTCCATCGAGTCAAAATCCCAATCTTCTTCTGGCTTATCGCCCGCCGCGTCATACATGACGTTGGTAATCAGCGTGGTGATGCATTCCAGTAACACAGCTTCGCGGGCATTGTTGTGCTCATTAATAACGGTGTTTAACTCGCGATACTGCTCAACGGTTTGCCAATGCGCCGGGCGGCTGTCGCGATGGTGCGCAATACGCCGCTCCATTTCACTGTCGAAAATTTTCGACGTAGCGATATACAACACACGTTCAAAATTTGCGGCCAGTTGTTCGGCATGACGGCTTTTACCGCTACGAGCGCCGCCCGTGACTAATTTCATATTGGTTGTTCCTGATGCTCTTCCATAATCTGATAAATACGTGAGATATCAATGTTCTCACGCATCGCGTCAGCCAGGATATTGAACTGCTGATCTTTATGATTTTGATAGTCGAACACCTCGCCTTCCCAGGCATTCAGCCCTTTGCGCAGACGCAAGCTATCCAACAAACTGCGAGTAAACTCACCGCTATCAAACAGGCCATGCAGGTAAGTGCCCAGCACGCGACCATCTTCGCTGATAGCACCATCAACATTATGATAAGGCTGAGTATTACATTCGGTGAAGGTAGCAAACGGTGCGGTATTTTCTCCGCGCTGCGTTTCGCCCATATGGATTTCATAACCTTGCAGTGCTGAACCTGAGCTTGCTGCAAAAACGCCGGGCAGTTGCGCCTGAACCTTTCCGGCGACGCGGGTCGTGGTTTTAACACTGGCAAAGCGTGTCACCACATCCAGCAAACCAATACCGGCCATCTCGCCAAGCCCGGATTCCACTTCGTCGTAAATATGCTGCCCGAGCATCTGATAGCCGCCGCAAATCCCCAGCACCGCGCCGTCATTGCTATGGTGTGTTAGCAGCGCCTGCTCGAGGCCGTTTTCACGCAGCCAGAGCAGGTCGCCGAGGGTATTTTTACTGCCCGGCACAATCACCAGGTCACTGTTTTGCAGTTCATCAGGTTTGGCTACATAACGCAGGCGCACATCAGGCTGTGCCGCCAACGCATTAAAATCGGTGAAGTTCGACATGTACGGCAGTTTTAAAACTGCAATATCCAACTCTTTCGGGGTGACTTCGTCGTATTTCCCACGCTGCAAAACAACGCTGTCTTCATCTTCGAGATCGACATTCAGCCACGGCATCACGCCCAAAACTGGCACGCCGGTTAACGCTTCGATTTGTTCGATGCCGGAGTAGAGCAGCGCCACGTCGCCACGGAACTTGTTAATAATGACGCCTTTTACGCGCCACTTTTCATGTTCCAGCAGTAGCGCTATGGTGCCGTAAATAGCAGCGAACACGCCGCCACGGTCAATATCTGCAACAAGAATCACCGGGCATTGCGCCAGTTCTGCCATGCCCATATTGACGATATCGCGGTCGCGTAAGTTGATTTCAGCCGGGCTACCCGCCCCTTCAAGCACCATCACATCATGTTCTGACGCAAGGCTTTGGTAGACCTCGCGGATTTGCGCTTTCAATTGCGGTTTGTAGTTGTGGTAGGCCACAGCATCCATATTGGTGGCGACTTTACCCATCAACACCACCTGCGCTTTGCAGTCACTGGTTGGTTTGAGTAGCACGGGGTTCATGCGCACATCAGGGGTAATTCCAGCCGCTTCAGCCTGGAAAATCTGCGCCCTGCCCATCTCTTTACCATCCGGCGTGATGCCCGAATTGAGCGCCATATTCTGCGATTTAAACGGCGCGGTACGGTGTCCATCCTGGGCGAAAATCCGGCACAGCCCAGCCACCAACATGCTTTTCCCTACATCAGAGGCGGTGCCCTGAACCATGATTGAAAGGCTCATCCTGCTTCCTTTGAAACGCGCAAGGCGTTAAACAATTGAGTTTCGGTTTTGCACAACGGGAAACCGAGTTCGCTGTGCAGTTTGACCAGCCATGGCTGCACAAGCCCGGCATCTTGCAGCATCGGCGCCTGACTAAAGACTTCGCCGGGTTCACCTTGCGCGACGATTCTGCCGCCTTTCATCACATACACGGCGTTGCAAACTTCATAAATCAGATCAATATCATGGCTTGAGATGACGACGTGCTTACCCTGCGCAGCAATGCGGGCGATGATTTCAATCATCTGTTGACGGCCCGATGGGTCAAGTCCGGCGGTCGGTTCATCAAGCAATAAATAGTCGGCTTCCATCACCAGCGATCCGGCAATCGCCACGCGTTTCTTCTGCCCGTGACTTAAATATTGAATCGGTTTGTGGCGGAAAGATTGCGCATCTACCAGTTGAATCGCGTGTTCGACACGGCGGGCGATTTCGATTTCATTCACGCCAAGGTTGCGCAAGCTAAAGGCGATATCGCTGTCGATATCGGTATAAAAGATTTGTTGTTCCGGGTCCTGAAACACGGTGGTGACGCGCTGGCGGTGCTCAATCAACCCGGTTTTGCTGTAATTTATCGCTTTGCCCTGCCACAAAACTGCGCCATTCTTCGGGCGCAAAACACCGTTGAGGTTCATAAACAGCGTGGATTTCCCACAGCCGTTTGCGCCGACTATTCCCGTTACCGGGTACGCCCCAAAATCAAAAGTTAAATCGTGCAGAACGGTATCGTCCTGATAGCGAAAAGATAAATTTTGGGTTGTCAGCATTGGTGCAGTTCTCACAGGTGGAAATCACCCTGGTAAAGTTTGATATCCAGCGTCGTAACCATTTGCTGGTAACGCAGCAGCACGCGCGAAAAAAGCATGCTGACTAACATAGCAAGCGAACGGTAGCCACCAGGCAGCGTACGATAACCGAAACGCAATGTCTGAGCACGGTGAATGGCCTGCGCCTCGTCCAACAGGATAAAAATAAAACGCCAGGTGAGCAGGATTTGCTCGGTCAGCAAACGCGGTACGCGCAAGCGTTGTAGCAAGATGATCAATTGCGGAAACGGTAGATTTAGCACCAGCCAGTAAGTCGCGCCCAGAGCCGCAAGGCTGCGCCAGAAAGTCTGGTTTGCCATCATCACGCCTTGTGCATCAATGCCCACATAAAATGAGCCGAGCGGCACACTCCACAGCAAAGCCTGCGCGTGGTGCGCGGCACTGAAGATTATCGTCACCACGCCGATCAGCAAAAAGCCCAGTGGCACCGCCAGCCAGCGCAAGTACCGCACCGGTCCAACACGCAGCAACCAACAGGTAAAAGCGGCAATCACCAGCAGCAAAACCGCCTGCCCGACTGGCGGCAGTGCAAACGCCAGCACCATCATCACCAGATACAGCGCAAATTTACGCAGCGGTGAGACACGGCACCAGCGGCTTTGGTAACTGAGTTTATCAATCCCCAGCATGGTCTTCGCGGCGGCCCCGGTAATAGCCCAGAATGTAGAAAATCACCGCCGTACCGATTGAACCTTGCAGGGTAAACAGCAGGCTTTCGATTTCGCTGCTGGCTGGTTCATAAAGCGGCTGGAACCACGGTTTGTAATGAGGAGCGACGACCAATATCTGCCCTTCTGCCTGGTCGTCGGAGCCTCCGTATTCGCCACCGTGAGGAACAAAGAACGGCACAATCATCAGTCCTATTATCAGGGCAAGCAATATCAGGGTCTTTTTCATTTTATTGGCTCCTGGCAGGAAGCAGTTGTCGTTTGGTTAGCTGGTCGTAAATCATCACGGTGAGCAAGCCTTCGGCGATGGCTATTGGGATCTGCGTCAGACAGAAGATACCCATAAATTTCATCGAGGAACCGGTAACGCCAAAGTGCGGATCGGGGAACGCTACACCGAGTTGAATCGAAGTAACGAAGTAAGTGGTTAAGTCAGCAATCATCGCACACAGGAACACGGCCACATCGCGGCGAAAGCCCGCTTTACATGCCAGTTTCCACACCAGATATCCGACAATCGGCCCAATAACCGCCATCGACATGCCGTTTGCGCCAAGCGTAGTCAGCCCGCCGTGCGCCAACAGTAATGCCTGGAACAACAGCACAATGGCGCCTAAAACCGCCACAACGCCTGGGCCGAACAGAATTACCGCAAGGCCAACGCCAGTTGGGTGCGAGCAGCTTCCGGTAACCGAGGGGATTTTTAACGCCGAGAGCACAAAGATAAATGCACCGCAAAGTGCCAGCAGCACTTTCTGGTTGCTGTCGTGTGCCACGATTTGGCGCAAACGCACCAGCCCGACGTACAAACACGGCAGGAATAAAATCCACCATGCCAGAGCCCACATTGGCGGCAGGAAACCTTCCATAATGTGCATTGCGAAGGCTTCTTGCGGCACGATGAGCAACAACATCCCCATGCCCAGCCCGCTTAGCGAGAGTTTTTTAAGTAACGATTCCATGATTTTCCTTTAAGACGTTAATGTCGGATGGCGCTTATCCGACCTACGAATGCGTATCAGATTTACAACGTCTGGTTACGCCACTGTTTATTCACAAGAATGGTCGAAAAATACGGTAGCTTCTGGTCATCCGGCACCTCTTCCAGGTTTCGCCAGCATTGCTCGCCCGGTAATGTCGCTTCCGCCATTAACACCGCATGTTGAATGATTCCCAGGTGTTGTAGCAGCGCCTTGATTTGCGCGAAGCGGCCATAGACTTTCATCAACACTACGCTGTCATGCGCGCGCAATGCTTCAGTAAGAGCCTGATGTGATGCTGTGCAAGACATCACCGCGAGGGATTGCTGTTCCATCGCCAGCGGCAGTTGCGCGCGGGAGGCGATAGCAGCAAAAGAGGTGACACCAGGGACGATTTCCAACCACTCCGGGTTGCCGATACGAGCCAGCAAAAACACCCAGGTACTGAACAGCATTGAATCACCGAGCGTGATAAACCCGACCTGTTTACCCTGCTCCACTTCGTGTTGCAGCGCCGCCGCAGTTTCATCCCACACCACCGCTTTTTCGTCGTTATCAGCACTCATCGGGAAGTGGCAGGTGCGTATTTCGGTAGTTTCACTGAGGTATTCGCGCACAATGGAAAGCGCCAGACTGTCGCCGCCTTTGCGCCCTGCTGGCGCATACAACACATCGAGTTTGCCGATGATACGCGCCGCACGGACGGTAATCAGGTCACTGGCACCAGGCCCGGTACCGAGAGCATATAAACGACCGGTCATGCTGCCACCTCCGCTGACTTTTCCAATGCACGCTGCAAATGGTTCACAAACATGGCGCGAATTTGTGGGTTTTCGCCCAGGCCTTGCAACCAGGGTTGTGCTTCAATGCCCGCTTCCTGCAATTGCGTTTTCCACGAATCTTCTTCATCAGACGCCATGTCGTTAATTGCATGGTCACCCGCCACTAACATCAGCGGCATCAGGTGGACTTTACGTACCTTTTCTTTCAGCAAGCCACGCACGATAAGGTCGATTTCCGGGTAGCTTTCTACCGCACCGACACGCGCCGGGATCTGGCGAGCCGCCATTAAATGATCGAGGCAGGCATAGGCCGAAAACGCATGATGGCTGGCACCGTGGCCCATAAACACTACGCGCTCATCGGCTTCAAGCTGTGGCATCTGGCTTTGTAGGGCGCTGAGCAGCAGCTCGTAATCATTGAAATCGCTAAGCAATGCTGTGCCCAATGCCAGGCGCTGGAATAAATGGCTGTACGCTTTAACTTCACGGGAGATTTTTTCGTACTCGTCACCATTAATTACATGTAACGACTGTACGGCCACATCCTGATAACCCAGTTCAGCAAGGCGCAGCAGTGCTTGTGCAGGTGTATCAATGTCCAGGTTATCGCGCTTTTTTAACTTGCGAATAATCATGCCGGAGGTAAAGGCACGGAACCGATCGCGGTCGGCAAAGGTGCGGCCAAGTTGTTCTTCGCAGGCAACAATATTTTTGGTGCAGGTTTCGTGGTAACTGGTACCGAAACTGATTACTAACAGGGCTTTTTTCATGATTTTCTCTCTTGCAGCCAGCGTGTGACACGGCGGCTCACATCTTCACGGCTTTCCAGTAATTCAGGGCCAAAAACCTGCGATTGCGGGCGAGTCACCACCACACAGGGAATATTTCGCGCCAGCGCAGGGGTAACTTTGTCGAGATAACCGCCTTCGGCACCGGACTCTTTGGTTATCACCACATCGGGTGCACAGAAGTCATAAGTGGCGGCGTTAAACTCAGCGCTGAACGGGCCGCGCAGCGCAATAATATTGTCAACGCCCAACCCCAGCGCTTCGCACTCGGCAATCACTTCGCTGGTCGGTAACACCCGAGCCAGCAGTGTTTTGCCCGGTAGAGCTTGCTGATAAGCAGCCAGTTCTTTGCTACCGGTAGTCAACAGCACGCGTGGGCCAAATGTTTGCGCCACGGCACAGGCGGCTTGCAGACTGGCCACTTTGTGCAGCAACGGGTGTTCCAGATCATTAAGTTCACTACGCCGCTGATACCGGCTGAGTGTTACACCCACGATTTCACAGGCGTGGGTGATATTTTGGCTAAGCAATTCGGCATACGGATGCGAGGCATCAATCACCCAGTTCACGGCATTGCTGACCAGCCAGTCGGCGATTCCATCGGTATCAATTCGCCCTACACGAATTTTCCCACCGATATCACCCGCCAGAGACGCCCCTACCGCCGTCGCGACCGAAAGCGTGTACGAAATGCGCAGTTCATCGAGGATCTGGCAAATAAACCGGGCATCGCTGGTTCCGCCGAATACCAGCACTGGCGTTTCACTCACAGCTCGTAACCTCGAGGGGTAATCATTAATCCATTGCGAACAAAGGTCGTTTTGTTGCCGACAATCACCAGACTCGTCATATCAACCGGTTCGAAATCCATCTCACCAAAGGTGGTCAGCCATTTTTGTTCTTTCTTACGTCCGGCCGCTTTCACCACGCCCACTGGCGTTTGCGGGTTGGTAAACTCGCTCATCAATTCGAACGCACGCGCCAGATGACCTTCGCGGCCACGGCTGCGCGGGTTATAGAAGCAAATAACAAAATCAGCAGAAGCCGCCGCAATAATGCGTTTTTCGATAACCGGCCATGGCGTGAGTAAATCGCTCAGGCTGATATGGCAGAAATCATGCATTAATGGCGCGCCGAGTAATGATGCAGCGGCAATGCTGGCTGTGATGCCCGCCACCAGCCGCACTTCAATGTCCAGTTGCTGCGATGTCACCAGTTCCAGCACCAGACCGGCCATGCCGTAAATCCCGGCATCACCGCTGCTGATTAACGCCACGTTATGTCCAGCTTGCGCCAGTTCGATGGCGGTTTGGCAGCGTTCAATCTCTTTACACATGCCGGTTTTGATCACCTGTTTGTCGCCAGTCAATGGCTTCACCAGGTGGGTATAAGTTTTATATCCGACGACAATTTCAGCTTCCTGCAGAGCAGCAATAGCTTCCTGAGTCATCATGGCTTCACTACCAGGGCCAATGCCGATTACCGTTAACATCTGTCTGAAACTCCTAAAGTTATGGTGACACCCTGCTGTTTCAGAGTGTGACCCACTAGATTGCCGTTGCTCATCAGCCACGCAGCAGGTTGCGAGACGCTGCCAACGCCTACGGTCAGGCGCACAAATTCCGATGCCGGAAATCGATGCTCGTGTTCGCTCAATTGGTCAACGCTAAAAAGTTTGAAAGGGATTTGATGGTGCTGTGCCAGTTCCAGTAGTGCAGGCTCATCTTGCTTGAGCATTACACTGCCGATGGCGCACAACGCCAGCGGGTCAAAATGGTTCTCAGCCAGTTGCTGGCGGAGCAGCGCGGCCACGGTTTGTGGCGGCGTGTCACGGCGGCAGCCGATGCCTGCTATGACGCGTTTCGGAACCAGTTTATAAACGGGAATATTTAAGGCAGGCTGCGAATCACGCAGCGTGACGCACACCAGCGCATCAAGCTCTGGCAGGGCATCAAGGCCCTCAATCGCAATAAAGCCGCGCGTGTCGTAACGCTCAGCATGTGGCGCAAATTCGCTGTCCCACCACAGGCCAACGCGCTGTTGACTCACCAACATTTGGTTGACGGTTTTCACCGCCAGACGGAAATCGAGCATAGTTGCGTCAAGTTTTGCCGCAAGCGTATCAAGCGCCGCCATCTGATTCACATCGGTCGCGGTAGTGATGACCGGGTCTGCGTTTAGCAGCGTTGCCAGTTGGCGAGTTAGCTCGTTAGCACCCCCCATGTGGCCGGAAAGCAGGCTGATAACGTGTTCTGCGCGTTCATCCATTACCACAACCGCCGGGTCTTGCAGTTTGTCGCACAGCATTGGCGCAATCACCCGCACCACAATTCCGGTGGCCGCAATAAATACCAGAGCCGAATACTCGCTGAATGCCTGCTGTACCGTTTGAGCAAAACTGCCGCCAAACGGGATAAAACCCGGTTGTAGCAACTTTTCACTGGTAAAACAGGTCAGCGGCAAGGCTTCACGCAGGCGTTGTGCCAGCACCACACCACCGGGTGTCAGGCAAAACAGCGCGATCGACTCAGGCTTTGCGGTATTCATGGCTGAACCCTGCGTCGTAGAGTTTCGAGTAGTGATACTCCTCGCCCAAAAACGCCCCAACCATAATCAGCGCGGTTTTACGGATTCCGGCTTCGCGTACTTTTTCAGCAATGTCAGTAAGGGTGCCGCGTAACTCCTGGCAATCAGGCCAGGTGGCTTTATAGACTACCGCGACTGGCGTATCTGCTGGATAACCGCCTTCAATCAGGCGTTCTGCCACACGGTTAATCCGTTGTACCGAGAGAAAAATGGCCATTGAGGTTTGGTGTTTTGCGAAGGATTCAAGTTGTTCGAGCGGTGGCACCGGCGTGCGGCCTTCGATACGCGTGATGATCAGGCTCTGCGAGACTTCCGGTACGGTGTATTCCACGCCAAGTTGTGCAGCAGCGCCCAAAAACGCACTGACTCCCGGCACAGAAACGTAGCCAATACCGAGTTTGGTGAGCATTTCGCCCTGTTCGCGGATTGAGCCATACAGCGAGAGATCGCCGGTTTGCAGGCGCACCACCAGTTTGCCCGCTTTCACGCCGTTCTCCATCAACTCAATAATCTCGTCGAGATTGAGCGCGGCGCTGTCATGGCATTCGGTGCCAGGTTGGCAGTAATCCAGCAATTCAGGATTGATGAGCGAGCCGGCATAAATCACCACTTCGGCCTGTTGCAAGATGCGGTAGCCTTTCAGCGTAATCAGCTCTTTATCGCCAGGACCTGCGCCAACGAACCAGACTTTGCGGGTATCAAATAACTCAGTCATTGCTTCCTTCCTTGCGACAAGAGATCAAATAAGTGGGATTGTTCGGTTTGAAGTAATGCCCACTGCCAAGCGTTGCGAGGTTTGCCACCTGCAATTGCAGGCAGTCAAAATCGCTCACCGCGCACTGCTCAAGGTGAGTTAGCGCGCAGGTTAAGTTTTCAAGCAGGATGAACGTCATCACCAGACGCCCGCCGGGATGCAAATGCGCCAGCGACCAGTCGATCAATTCCGTAAGTTGCCCACCACTGCCGCCGATAAACACCGCATCGGCCATCACGTTCAGCTCTATTGGCGCGTACCCGCTGATGATTTCAACGTTCGGACAGGCGAAAAGCTCACGGTTTTCTGCCATCAGCGCCAGCGCGTCAGGGTTGCGCTCAATTGCCGACACCTGCAATTGCGGGTACCGCATCGCCGCTTCAAGGGACACGCTGCCGGTGCCTGCGCCTATGTCGATAAAGTGCGTGGCGTGCTGTAATTGCAGGCGATCGAGCGCCTGAGTCCGTACCACTTCTTTAGTCATCGGCACGCGTGCACCGCGTAAAAACAGATCATCTTTCATTGAGTATTATCACCACATTCATCGCGTAAGACTGCGCCACGTCGGCGGCGCGCAAGCGATGGATTCGTTCATCTGCTGACGACAGGTTCTCGCCAATAATGAGAATGGGATTGAGGCCGCGCATCAGAAATGCCTGGGCGATGGCATGCGGCCCGATAATGGTGTCGGTCACCATTGCCACTTTTTGGTGCGCCACAATCGCGTTGAAATCGGGTTCACGCCCATGGCTGCTGGTGATCCATAAGTCGTTCATATCGACGGCCGCTTTGGCGCACAGATATTGAATCGAGCTGATGCCGGGAATAATGCACAGTTGTTCAGGCGGGAAACTTGCTGCCAGACGTTTACCAATGCCATAAACCAGCGGGTCGCCAGAGGCCAGGACCACTATTTGCTGGCTAAGGCGTTCACCAAGCCAGGCGATTAAGCCGTCAAGATCGCTATCCAACAAACGCGTTTGGGCCTCCGAATCAGCAAACAGCGCCAGTTGACGTGCACCGCCCACCAGAATCTGCGCTTCATCAATGGCGATACGCGCCTGGAAAGTCAGATACTCCGCAGCCCCTGGTCCAATACCTACAACGGTCAGCATCGCAACTCCTGCGCTATTTCAGCCACCGGGCGGCTACTGCCTAAAACCTGGTTATCAAACGAGAATAAAATGGCGTCGCACTTAGGCGGGGATTGGGTGAAACGCAGCATCTCAGTAACACGCTCACAGATGCGGATTGCCAGACGTTCAAACACGCCCATCCAGCCTTGCTCCGCGATGATTTCAAGTGCCGCTTCAGTGGTGTCGCACTGGCTTACAGCTTCCAGCAACGAAAACGGCGCGCCCATTAGTGCCAGGTGTGCGACCAACGTCTCCATGCGCCCGTCGGCAATGTGGCTGTGGGTGTGGAAAATCCCGGCGGCGACTTTCACCAACTTGCCAGGGTGGCCAATCAACACGATGTGACGGTACTCAAGGCGCACTGCTTCCTGAATCATGTAGCCGACGAAATTGCTCATCGTCACCACACATTCACTGTCCAAATCGAGTTGCTCGCGGACAAAACGTTCACCGTGGTTGCCCGGCACCAGAATGACTTTATCCAGCCCGGCGGCGCGTTTCATTTCCAGCTCGAGTGCCAGTGAACGCTTCCAGCTTTCTTCGGACATCGGCATCACAATACCGGTGGTACCGATTATCGAAATCCCGCCCAAAATCCCGAGGCGATGGTTGTAGGTTTTCTTTGCTCGCTCCTCACCTTCTGGAGCAAAAATTTCAATTTCGGCGCCACGTTCCGCACCGATAACTTCACGCACCGCCGCTTCAATGGTCTGGCGCGGCGTGCGGTTAATGGCCGATTCGCCAATGGGCAAACCGATGCCTTTGCGTGTGACTTTGCCGACCCCAGTACCGCCGCGCAGTGTGATCGCACCGCTGTCATTAAGCTGCACGCGAGCGAAAATCAGCATGCCGTGAGTCGCATCGACGTCATCGCCGCCGTCTTTACGGATTGCTGCCGTCGCCTGCTGACCTTCGATAATTGGCATTTCAACGTTGAGATGCAGTGTGACGCCTGAAGGGGTGACGATAGAAACCTGGTCGATCACGTGCTGGCGCAATACCATCAGAGCCGCGACTTTAGCCGCAGCAGTGGCGCATGAACCGGTGGTGTAGCCTTTGCGGTATGCCTTGCCTTTATGCCAGACGCAATCGGCGGTTTGCTCGCTCACTGAGCCTCCCGCAAGCGGTAAAGCAGCGCATTCACAATGGCTGCGGCAACGTTACTGCCGCCTTTGCGCCCACGGGCGGCAATGGCGGGTAAACCGCTTTCTACCAGCGCTTCTTTGGACTCTTCCGCCCCGACAAACCCGACGGGCACGCCGATAACAGCGGAAGGTGTGGCACCTTTTTCCAGTAGGCGAAACAGTGCCGTTGGCGCATTACCAAAGACAAAGACCTTCTCGCCATCTTCCTCTAAAGCCAGATCCACCGCCGCCATTGAGCGCGTCACGCCCTGCTCTTTGGCATGTGCCACCACGCGCGGATCGCTAATAAAGCAGCGGCAGCTACAACCAAACTCCGCCAGCAGGGTCTTGTTAATACCCGAAAGTGCCATGGTGGTATCGGTGTACAACGTGCAACCACGCAACAAACTGGCGGTCAGTTTTTCGATGACATCAGGTGAAAACCACAAAATATCCAGCCACTCAAAATCGGCGGTAGTGTGGATAACCCGCTTGATCATCGCTTCCTGAATAGCATCGTTAAAACGATATTCCGGGCGCTCGGCGGCAATAATTTCGCTAATGATTTCAAAACTGTGCTGCTCAATAAGCTGGGGTTGTTGCAGGTAGTTCATCAGGTGTCCTTAAGCTATGCCAGGTGCAAGTACGCGCAATGCGGCAAACAGCAGCAAAGCAAACAGCGAAGCCAACATCATGAGTTGAATGGTGCGAGTAATATCGTCAAGGGCAATGCCGCGCTGCTCATCCCCCATCCAGGGTTTTTCTACCCGCTCGCCAAAATAGGTGTTCGGCCCGCCCAGGCGGATACCCAGCGCACCGGCAACGGTAGCCTCAGGCCAGGCGCAGTTCGGACTGCTGTGTTGATAGCGGTCACGCCAGCCGATAAGCAGCGCCTGGCGAGGGTTGGCTCGCAAGAAAAAGGCCGCGAGGGTAAGCAGCAACCAGCTCAATCTTGCGGGAATGAAATTAGCGAGGTCATCAAGCCGGGCGCTGACATAACCAATGGCGCGATATTTTTCGGTTTTATAACCGATCATCGAATCGAGGGTATTGATAGCTTTGTAGGCCAGGGCAAGCGGTGCACCGCCAATCATCAGGAAAAACAGCGGCGCAATAACACCATCGACACTATTTTCTGCCACCGTTTCGACCACCGCACGGGTGATTTGCGGGCGCTCGAGTTGCGAAGTATCACGCCCGACTATCCAGGATAATTTCTCGCGACTCTCTTCTAGCGTGCCATCTTTGAGTGCGCGATAAACCTCGAGAGCCGCATCACTCAAGCAACGGGCGGCAAGTACGGTATAAATCATCCACACCTCAACCAGCCAGCCGAGCCACACAGATACCTGATTTGCGAGGTGCAATACTCCCCAACTCACACACCAGGTCGAACCCACCACAACCAGCCATAACACGCCGCCGCCGATTTTCAGCGCGCGGTCGCTTTTGCAGCACCGGCGTATCTGGCGCTGCGTAAAGCTGATGAGATTGCCAATCCAGCGCACCGGATGTGGCCAGTGATGCGGGTCGCCGAGCCAATAATCCAGTAACCACGCGACAGCCCACGCAAGAAGTGTCATAGGTGATTCCTCGCAAGTGCTAACCAGTGATTGAGTAACGATGGACGTTGAGCGAAATGAACATGCAGGTAACTTGCAAAGGTCGCATGATGCTGAAAACCGCCCTGCCAGCGCGAAATAGCTACACCATCGCGCCATTTGCAACAATCGAGAGCGGCAGGTAATGAGCCGCTAAAATCGGAGTAGTGAAACTCATGGCCGCGCAGGGTTTCGCCTTTTTTGGCAAGTAACGTGTCGTGTAATGCCGTGGCTTCGCAGTAGCCAAAACGCGTCAGCCGTTTGCCCATCTGACTGTGACCAGGCAATACGCCACACATGGCATGGGTTTCCTCATTCCCGTCAGTCAGAGATTCCCCCAGGTACATCAACCCGCCACATTCGGCGTACAGCGGAATTCGCTGCTGATGTGCCTTTTGCAGGGATTCACGCATTTTGATATTGGCGGCAAGTTTCTCGCCGTGTACTTCTGGATAGCCACCGCCGAGCCAAATCATTTGGCAATCAGGGAGTTTAGTGTCATGCAAGGGGCTAAAACGCTGGATTTTTACCCCTGCCTGCTCGAGTAATTCGAGGTTGTCCGGGTAATAAAAGTTGAAGGCTTCATCTTCGGCAAGTGCAAGCGTAAGCCCATCAGCCAGTGCCGCATCAGGAATAACCGGCGCTTCGCCTTGTGGCAGCGAGTTCAGGCGAGATAAATTTAACAGGAGGTCAATGTTGACGGTTTCTTCGAGCTGTTGCGCCAGCTGCTGCCAGCGTTCATCTTGCGGCGCATTTTCTTGGGCAGGAACGAGTCCGAGATGTCGTGCAGGCAAAGCCACATCGGCCATGACAGGTACGCGGCCAAGCACCGGAATACCACAATAACGGGTGATGGCATCGGCAAGTAATTGATAATGGCTATCGCTGTTGACGCGATTAAGAATAACGCCCGCGATATTTAACGTTGGGTCAAAGCGTTGGAAACCCATTACCGTTGCAGCAATAGAAGTGGAGACAGCTTTACCGTCCACCAGCAAAATCACCGGGCAACCGAGCTGTTTTGCCATTGCAGCACTGCTGCAATAGTTGGGGTCAGTTCCGTAACCATCGTACAGCCCCATCACGCCTTCGATAACGGCGACATCAGCGTGCTGCATTTGTTTTGCAAACAGACCATTAAGCGTTGGCGTGGGCAGCATAAACGCATCGAGATTGCGTGAGGCAATGCCAGACACAGCACTGTGCCAGCCGCTATCGAGGTAATCGGGGCCGATTTTGAAAGGTTGAACGCGCAGGCCGCGCAGCATGAGGGCACGAAGCAGCCCGAGCGTGACGGTGGTTTTGCCACAGCCGCTGCTGGTTCCTGCAATGACGAATGCGTGTTTCGCTGCCCCTGCCATAATTGCCTTTTTACTTACTTCGGCAAAATGCGGATGTCAGCACGTGCGCGCACCTTGCGGCTGCACGCATCTGATGACAACTGGCTTCCCACCGAAGGAGTTGTTTAAAATATTACCCGGAATAATTCGAGGAGCAGGAAGGCGGCAATCGAGCAAATCCCGATGAGCTTACTGTAGTAAGTGATTCGGGTTTGTGAGTGCAGCCAATGCACCTGCAACTTGAAGTATGACGGGTACGGCTGACAAGTCGGTCTTCTGGCTTAGCGTCACTCTCGCCCGCCCTTCCCAATCAAAGATCAGTGGTTACGCGGGTTCGTCGGCATCACAGCAGCGGGGGCTGCGGGGGATTGTCACCCCCTTCCCAGCCATGTTTGACACATGGCATAAACGAGTCAGTTGTATCGTGCATGATTCTCAAATTATCATGCACGCAAATGTATTAAAGCTGACACAGTGTAAAAGCTAATAGATATTGAGTGTTGCGCTATAACAATTTTTACTGATTTTTTAGGCATTGTGCCGAAGAAGATGAAATGAATTTCACGATAACAAATGGTTGCTCTCACGATGTCTGAAGCGCGTTGCCCGGCGTCCTGCGGTGAATTAATTCAGGGCTGGATAGATGGCGGGGAAAAACTGGTGTCCTGCCCGATAGACTGGTTTAGCACCGTTGAAGTCAGTGAAGGCAAGAGGCTCTCCGACGAGCGGCCCCGAATGCGCCAGATGCTGGAGTGCGTCGTCGCGTACTTTGGCTATTCCATTGCGCTAGCAAACAGCCTGAGCATTAATCTGGAATCAACGGTTCCGGTCGGGAAAGGTCTTGCCAGTAGCACTGCGGATATTGCCGCCACAGCAGTTGCTACCGCGCGTCATTTAGGTGAAATGCTGGATGAGTCCACGCTTGCCACTTTATGCGTACAACTAGAACCAACGGACAGCACGATTTTTCGCAAGCCAACCCTTTTTGACCATATCCAGGCACAAGTACAAATTAGCTGCCAGACCACGCCAATGCTGGAAATTCTGCTGCTTGAAAGCAATACCACGCTTTTGACGGAGGATTATCATCGTTACGAACGGGAATCAGTGTTAATCCGTAACGCGGGCTTACTGGATAACGCCTGGCAGACGCTACAACGCAGTTGCCGACAACAAGATGCCCGGTTGTTAGGTGAAGCCACTACAATGAGTGCCAAAGCCTGCCAGCAACTGTTAGTAAAACCCATGTTTTCCCAACTATTAGCCCTGGTCGAAGAGTCAGATTTGTACGGGTTAAATGTGGCGCATAGCGGCAGTGTGGTGGGATTGATGCTTGATACCAGTAAGCATGATGTTGAGAAGATGCTCTGGCTGATAAAGCATTTAGAGATTGATAGGCATTATCCGCAGCAGCATCTGGTAAAGATGATAGAGGGCGGAGTGCGCTGAGTTGTTGCGAAAAAAAACCGCCGAACCGGCGGTTTTCACAATTAACACTATTTACCCTAAATAATTCGAGTTGCATTAAAGCGGTAAGTGAACGCAGCTAACACACAGGCAGCTCGAAGTATGACGGGTAAATTTAGTCGGGTTTGATTTCACCCATCACTTTCAGTTTTTTGGAAATTTCACGACGCTCTTTAGACAGTTCAGCATTCTTGATGATGTAATCATCAACACGGTCTTCGTAGTCGGTTTTCATGCTGGCAATGATGCCCTGTATAGCTTCAATGCTCATACCTGGCTTAATGTAGTCACTCAGGTTATCAAGCAGCAGAACACGTTTTGAGTTATCACGGATCTTTTTCTGAACGTCCTGAATCTCACGCTGCAGTTTGTTTTTACGACGGAACAGACGCACAAACTCAAGCACGTCCTGGAAAGAAGGTTTAGTTGGTTCCATTTTTTTACCCCTGCTAATTACATACTCGGATTCGTTAAGACAACCGCCATAGGATTACCTTAATGGTAGCGGCGGCCGCTGACAATTCTTTTATCCCCGTCTGTTCCGGGCTCTATAACCAAACAGTACAGGCGATTAGTCTCTTTCGCTATCTTAACCTCAATTGGTGCTGAATCGAAACCAGCAATTCGCTCCGCACCCCGCAATTATTTACGTAACGCGCGGCAGATCAACTGCGAGAGTAATTCCAGTTGACGAGCAAGCTCCAGACTCAACCAGACATAACCGTGAATTGGGGTTTCCTGAAGTTTCCCATTTCCACCTTCCTGCATAAGCTGGCGCAACTCACTGACGATCTCAGTCAGCTTTTCATTATTCGCAGAAATCGGTGATGGGTTGCCGTCATGCAATGCATGAGCAATCGCAGCAAGTGTGCGTTGCGTCATCTGCTGAGTATCACGCAGAGTATGAGCATTGATCATCAGGAAATGGCTCTCTCGGGAAGCCCAGTAAGCATTGATTTGCAGCTCAAGCGTGCACACCATATTACGGCTGACAGTTTGTATCGCTTCGAAAATTGATTTCTGGATGTGGGTTTCTTTGCTGCTCGGCCCAATCAGCGCGCGCATTTTCACTACATCGGTCAACACCTGATGCAGGTGTTTTTCCAGACGCGGGCGCTCCAGCAAGTTCGGCGAAAAACCTGCGTTATAAACCCGGCCAAAGGCGGTGACGAAATTCGCCATTTGAATGCGCCAGTGGATAAACGCACGCTGCGGATAAATACTGGTAAATAGCATTGCGAGTAGTGATCCGAAGATAACATCACCGCTACGCCACATCGCAATTTCCATATCCCCAGCCGGAGCACCCACCACGACCGCTAGGGTAATACCAATCAGCAGAGCCTGATACGGGCGTTTCCCCAGCGCCAGGTAACCGCAAATAAACATAGCAAAAGCGCACCAAACCAGCATCAGCGGCAGAGAAAACAGCTCCAACCTTAGTGCAATAAGCCCCATGGTTGCGCCACAAATGGTACCGCCAATACGTTCAAAGGCGCGAGGTACTACATTTCCCCAGAAGGATATTGGCCCCATCACCACCACTAAAGTGATTAATGGCCACGTGCCCTCCGGAACTTTCAGAAGATGTACGATGAGAAAGGTAAGAACAAATGCCAGCGCGATACGAACGCCGTGCACAATTCGGTAGTTGCGATAAACACGCAGTTCAAACGGGCTTAGTGATTTGTCGGGGCGCACACCCGGCTCTCCTGAAACAAAAGCGTGATTGTACCTGTTTTTTTAGTGTGGGCATCACAAAGTTAGGGGGCTTGAGCCCCCTTCGCCTTTAGACTTGATCTGCTACCGGGATATACATATCAACTTCCCACACTCCACTCTCAGAGCCATCATTCAGGTAGTGCTCAAAGCAAGGTTTGCCGGTTAACTGGTAACGGTTATCAGCAAGGAGACTATCAAAGAAGATATTCCATGGTTTTGCAAAATCGCCGTCGTCGACTTTTGCACGCGCGACCGCATATTGCCCTGCTTCAATGCGTGTAGTGATGACACCTTCACTGTTTTCAGGCACGGTAAAATCTTCCGCAACGGATACAACCGTATCGCAACGAAGCTTTTCTGCAGGCACGACATCTGGGTTATCGTAGTAAACCGCCAGCCACTCTTCACCGACGACTTTATGCGATTTAACCCATAGAGAAAGTTGCTCAAATCCTTGTTGAACCGTTTTTTCCCACGGCCCTACCATATGAAAACCCGCTACTTTTCGCTCATGAACTTGTTGTACGTTAAATTCCATATGACCTCCTGACCCGATTAAAAGTACTGTATATAAATACACCACTCTATTGCAGGGAAGCAATCCTTTGGCAGGGTGATGTGGTTACTTTGCGAGCAAGATCGCTTTTCGCCAATAGATCGTAGTACAGACGAGAAGCGCAGGTTAGAACTAAATGCGAAAAAAAGGCCAACATAAAGTCAGCCTGTTGAAATTTTTAAGCAACTACAGCTTGTGGCTCAGATAATCACTAAATCGCGACCATGCACTGCCCTTTTTAACATCTGTTAGCGTTACCAGCGGCCAGTGTGCAATCAACTTGTCGCGGTCAAACAGTTCAATTTCACCAACATGTTGGTTAGCGGCGACAGGCGCTTCCATCTCCGGGTTATCAAGGACATATTTGGCTTTAATGTTTGGAACTTCTGATTTTGGCAGCGCCAGATAGACATCCTGATTGGTGCCGACTTCAACTTTCTTTTGGTCGCCATACCAGACTGTTTCGGTGCCAATTTTTTTGCCTTTATGCAGCACCTGCACAGTATCAAAATTATCCTGACCCCAATGCAGCAGTTTACGCGCCTGATCCTCGCGGCCTTTCGAGCTTTCCGCACCCATGACAACGGCAATTAAGCGGCGCTCGCCATCAACACTTGAAGCGATAAGATTAAAGCCTGCACTGGCAGTGTGCCCGGTTTTCAAACCATCCACATTCAGCCCCTTATCCCACAATAGGCCATTGCGGTTCTGCTGCGTGATGCCATTCCACGTGAGGCTACGCTCGCTATACATATGATAAAAATCAGGCTCGCCGTGAATAATGGCGCGAGAAAGTACCGCAAGATCGTATGCCGAGCTATGCTGGCCAGGCGCATCGAGGCCGTGAACCGTTTCGAAATGGGTATCGCGCAGATGTAACTGCTGCACGTATTTGTTCATCAGGGCCACAAATTGTGGCTGCCCGCCAGCGACGTAATCGGCTAACGCGACACAAGCGTCGTTCCCGGAATCAATAATCAGCCCGCGGCTCAAGTCATGAACCGTTAATCTGTCACCTGCTTTCAAAAACATCAGCGACGAACCGTCAAAAACCGGATTCCCTTTCGCCCAGGCATCTTTACCTACGGTGACCATATCGTTTGCCGAGATACGCCCGCTATCAATGGCGCGATCCACCACATAGCCGGTCATCAGTTTGGTCAGACTCGCCGGGTTGCGTCGCACATGTTCATTTTGCGCTGTCAGTATTTGCCCGGTGGTGTAATCCATCAACACCCACGATCCCGCCTGGATCTGTGGAGGTGGTGGTGCATTAACAAAGGTATCGTCGGCAAAAGCGGAGTGAGCAACAAAAGAAAGCAATGAACAGGCAGCAAATAGACGGATCTTCAACGATATACCCTCGGAAACAATAAATTCAGCCGCTTCTTTTACTGGAGTTTGCGATAATTTTCGCGATTAAATTGCAAAAAGTTATGAATAATCAAATTTGCATACGGGCGTTGAATGCTTTTCACGGTGGTGCAGGAGGCTTATTAATGGTTTACCATGCACTTATGCAACACCTGATAATCAAAATGGAAACATGGAGAGGGTTTTAGTGGTATTTCAGTTTAATAACAGTAAGTTAAACAACACTCAAGGGCGGGAATAAGCCGTGGAAAATTCAACGCAACAACCGACCTTCCTCTTTCATGATTATGAAACCTTCGGCAAAAGCCCATCCCTTGACCGACCGGCGCAATTTGCAGCGATTCGTACTGATGACCAATTCAATGTTATCGGTGATCCTGAAGTTTTCTATTGCAAACCCGCTGATGACTACCTTCCACAGCCAGAAGCTGTGATGATTACCGGTATTACACCACAACACGCACTGGCTCAGGGCGTGAATGAAGCAGATTTTGCCAAACGTATTCACAATATCTTTACCGTGCCGAAAACCTGCGTGGTCGGCTACAACAACGTGCGCTTCGACGATGAAGTAACGCGCAATATTTTCTACCGTAACTTTTACGACCCATACGGCTGGAGCTGGCAGAACGATAATTCGCGCTGGGATTTGCTCGATGTGATGCGCGCCTGCTATGCCCTGCGCCCGGAAGGGATTGTCTGGCCGGAAAACGACGAGGGGCTGCCGAGTTTCCGCCTCGAGCATTTGACCAAAGCCAACGGTATTGAACATGCGAACGCGCACGATGCGATGTCTGATGTATACGCCACTATCGCGATGGCGCAATTAGTTAAGACTCGCCAGCCACGGCTGTTTGAGTACCTTTACAGCCATCGTTCCAAACACAAACTCACCACATTGATTGATATCCCGCAGATGAAACCACTGGTGCATGTTTCCGGGATGTTCGGCGCATGGCGTGGCAACACCAGTTGGATTGCACCGCTGGCCTGGCACCCGGATAACAAAAATGCGGTGATTATGGTCGATTTAGCAGGTGATATTTCGCCGCTGCTGGAACTGGACGCCGATACATTACGCGAACGTTTGTATACGCCGAAGGCCGCGCTTGGCGATGCGGCTGCGGTGCCAATTAAACTGGTGCATCTGAATAAATGCCCGGTGCTGGCGGTGGCTAATACGCTGCGCCCGGAAGATGCTGAACGTTTAGGAATCGATCGTAAGCATTGCCTGGATAACCTGAAGTTACTGCGCGAGCACCCTGTGGTACGTGAAAAAGCCGTTGCTATCTTTGCTGAAGCCGAACCTTTTGTACCATCTGATAATGTTGATGCGCAGCTTTATAACGGTTTCTTCAGTGATGCAGACCGTGCGGCGATGCGCATAGTGCTGCAAACCGATCCGCAAAATCTGCCCGCGCTGGATATCACTTTCGCCGATAAGCGTATTGAAAAGCTGTTGTTTAACTATCGCGCGCGTAATTTCCCAGGAACACTGGATGAAGCAGAACAACAGCGCTGGTTAGAACACCGCCGCGATGTGTTATCTCAGGAAGCGCTGCAAGCCTACGCGCAAGAACTGGAGGCGCTGTATAACCTGCATGAAGGGGACAAGGAAAAGACGGCCTTGCTTAAGGAGCTGTTTGAGTACGCGCAGTTTTTGGTAGGGTAATAGATAGCAAAAAGGCCGCTTTCGCGGCCTTCTTCGTATTTAGCTTTTACGCTAAATCTTCGTTGAATTGCGGAACCGGGTTACGGAAGCGGCGAGTCACGAAGGCCAGATAAGTCAGGCCAATGGCCGCCCAAATCAGCCCCAGAATCATCGAGCTTTCTTCCAGGTTAATCCACAACGCACCGACTGTCAGCGCACCACAAATTGGTAGCACCAGATAGTTGATGTGATCTTTGATGGACTTATTGCGCCCTTCACGAATCCAGAACTGGGAAATTACTGACAAGTTAACGAAGGTAAACGCCACCAGCGCACCGAAGTTAATCAACGCAGTGGCTGTTACCAGGTCAAACTTAACCGCAAACAGAGCAATGATACCGACCAGTACAACGTTGAGCGCCGGGGTACGCCATTTCGGGTGAATGTAGCCGAAGAAGCGCTCCGGGAACACGCCGTCACGGCCCATCACATACATCAGGCGAGAAACGCCCGCATGTGCCGCCATACCAGAAGCCAGAACAGTCACGCAGGAGAAAATCAGGATGCCGAACTGGAAGGCTTTACCTGCCACGAAGAGCATGATTTCTGGCTGCGATGCATCCGGATCTTTAAAGCGCGAGATGTCCGGGAAATACAGTTGCAGGAAGTAAGACACCACAACGAAGATCACGCCGCCAATTAAAGCAGTCAGGAAAATCGCTTTTGGGATAACGCGGCCTGCATCTTTGGTCTCTTCAGATAGAGAACTAATACCGTCAAAACCAAGGAACGAGAAGCATAGGATGGTCGCACCGGTAATCATCGGCACCACATTCGCATGTTCTGACCAGAATGGACGTGTACTGGTTAACGTACCTGCACCTTCGCCATTTGCCACACCGTAAATAACCAGACCGGTGATCACCACCATCACGATCATTTGCAGCACAACAATAAAGCTGTTGAAGTTAGCCACGGTTTTGATGCCGCGCAGGTTGGAGATAGTCATAAAGCCAACCAGCAGCACCACGAAAATCCACGAAGGGATAGACGGCACCAGGGCTTCAAAATAGATTTTTGCCAGCAGGATGTTGATCATCGGCATAAACAGATAATCAAGCAAGGCAGACCAACCCACCATAAAGCCAACCACCGGGTGGATTGCTTTTTGAGCGTAGGTATAGGCAGAACCCGCTGATGGGAAGCGGCGTACTAGCTTTCCATAACTTAACGCGGTGAACAAAATTGCCACAAGGGCAAACGCGTAAGCCGTAGCGACATGTCCGTCGGTAAGGCCAGATACAATCCCAAATGTATCGAACAAGGTCATAGGCTGCATATAAGCAAGGCCCATCATAACTACCGGAATGAGCGTAAGGCTCTTACGGAGTTCAACACGAGATTTTGCACCTGCGGTGACGTTAAGCGACATGGTCATTCCCCCAAACGGCGAATACCTGCGCAAAAGCAAAAAGCTGCCCCATCTGAATTTCCTCGGCGACACGACTGTCGTTTTTTAAAAGCTAGTATCTATCCGGTACGAAGCCCGGCCTCTTGGATTTTTGGCGTATGCCTGTTTGACTACTTGAACTTAATGCAAAAAAATAACCGACGCGTTTAACGTCGGTTTTTTGTTCTCATTTAGTGAGGCGCGTATTTTGCACTAATTCAAGGCAGGATGACAAGATATTGAGGCCTTCATTAACAATTTCTTTTTCAGCCGTTAACGGGACGAGAAAACGAATAACATTCGCTCTCACTCCGCATGACAGCAACACTAAACCTTTTCTGCCTGCTTCTTGCACAAGTACCTGTGTTAACTCTTTATTTGGGCGGTGGCTATCGCGCTCTTCCACCAACTCCATCGCGATCATGGCACCGTATCCGCGCACATCACCAATGCAGGTAAATTGCTCACTCATTTGCTGTAAACGATCAGTGATTAGCTCACCGATTTCCTGCGCCTTTTGATTGAGATTTTCTTGCTCAATGACATCAGTCACCGCCAGTGCCGCTGCAATCGCTACAGGCGAGCCGGCATAAGTACCACCCAAGCCGCCAGGCATCGCTTTATCGAACAGGGATTTTTTGCCGACGAGCGCTGAAAGTGGGAAGCCGCCTGCCAGGCTTTTTGCCATAGTGATGAGATCCGGCTCCACCTCACTATGTTCAATCGCAAACGTTTTACCCGTTCTGCAGAACCCACTTTGGATTTCATCTGCAATCAGAACGATGCCGTGCTTATCGCACAGCGCCCGCAGTTGTTTCATAAATGATGGTGACGCAGCATAGAAACCGCCCTCACCTTGCACCGGCTCAATAATGATCGCGGCGACTTCATCCGGCGAAACATCAGCAGCAAAAATACCCGCCAATGACGCCAGTGCCTGAGTGTCACTCACACCAAGATAGGCCGCTGGATAAGGTGCGTGATAAATGCCTGCCGGGAACGGACCATAGCCCTTTTTATACGGCTGAACTTTGCCCGTTAAGGCCATGCCCAGTAAGGTCCGGCCATGGAAGGCGCCACGAAATGCGATGATGGCCGAACGCCCCGTCGCAATACGCGCCACTTTAATGGCATTTTCAACCGCTTCCGCGCCGGTAGTGAGAAACAGTGTCTGGCATGGTTCGCTTATTGGCACCAGTTTGTTCAGCCGTTCGGCAAGCTCAATATAGTTGCCGTAAGGGGTCACCTGGAAACAAGGATGGGTAAATTTTTCAAGTTGTTGACGCACGGCGTCAATAACGGCCGGATGGTTATGCCCGGTATTTAGCACCGCAATACCAGAGGCAAAATCAATATAGCGTTTGCCTTCAACATCCCATAATTCGGCATTTTTCGCTTTTTCGATGTATACCGGCAGTGCATTGCCGACCCCATGAGGAACCGCCTGTTCACGCCGCGACTGCCATTGCTGATTGGTTTGCTTCATACAGACTCCTTGCGTGCAAAAAAACTCCGCAAAACAAAGCAGAGAAGAAAATTTAAACGCGAAGACATATTCAGAAGAAATAACGAGCCACTTTAAACAATAGATGTGAGCCTGGCGCTCTGCCACTCACCCAAAAGCATTATTTTTGCGTGGTTCCGTATACCAGTGCGATTTCGGGACTATTGACGATTTGCTCTCGCCACCATTCACTGGCAAGCCCGGCAGTCTGCTCATTCCAGCCAATCCATACCGGTACAAAAGGTACATGGGACACAACCTGCTTTTCCACCAGCACGCCACTTTCGATAAAACGCTGCGCCATGTAACGGGGTACGTAACCACAGCCAATACCACTGATTTGCAGCTCGAGTTTGGTTTTGAAATCAAAAACGGTGATCGCATCTTGTTCTTCGAGTAAATGCATCGAACGTGACGGCTCAAGACGCGATGTATCGCCAACTACCACGGCACGGCTGCGTTTGATAATCCGGCGAGTGAGTGGTTCTTCAGCTTCCGCAAGTGGGTGATGAGGTGCAACAACAAAGATACTTTCAAGTTGACCAAGGAGTGTAAAACCAAAACCGCTCAACGATGGTGGGTCGCTCATAGCGCCAACAATAATATCGGCCCGCCCTTCAGTGAGCGCTTCCCATGAACCGCCCAATACACCGTTGATGAATTTCAGCCGCGTCACGCTATAACTTTTGTAGAAAGCTTCAATAAGTGGAGTCAGCAACGAAAAGGGAAAAGAATCATCCACGCCAATCACCAGCTCGTTTTCCCATCCCTGATGAAGCTTGATAGCCTGCTGTTCCAGTTCGCGTACGGTATGCAGCACTTCGCGGCCTTTTTCCAGCAGAAGCTGACCCGTTCGCGTAAAACGCGCACGGTGGCCGGATCGGTCGAGTATTTGAATGTTGAGATCGTTTTCGAGTTTTTGAACGGTGTAACTGAGTGCGGAAGGCGTTTTAAAGAGCTTTGTTGCCGCAGCAGCAAAGCTCCCTTCTTTATCGAGGGTATCGAGAATTATCAGCACATCCAGCAGTGGTTTCATACTCGTTCCTGGAGGTCACGAGCAACACCCCACAGCGGTTACTGCATGGGCATTACCAGCGGGTTTGGATATTGATATTCAAACCCAAGTTCGTTGCAAATACGGTTGCCATCCACCAGCTTACCGTGGCCATTTTGCGTTTCAGTTCGAAAAACGGGTGCGTCTAAATTCATCTGCCGTGCCATCAAAGAGTAGAACTCGGCACGCGTTGGATGAGCCGGCGCACATAAATTATAGATGTGCCCGCCTTTCGGAGCCTGTAGCAACAGAGTAATTGCTGAAATAACATCCTCAAGGTGCACCAGATTCACCCCATGAGCACCGTTAGCCACATTAGTTTTCCCTGCCAGAAAACGACCAGGATGGCGTTCCGGCCCAACCAAACCCGCAAGACGCAAAATATCTACCGAGGTGCCAGGCAAATCATGCAGCCAGGTTTCAAGCTCTTTCAGCACCCGCCCACTGGCGCTAACGGGCTCAAGCGGCGAGGTTTCTTTCACGCTGCCTTCTGTTTCGCCATACACAGACGTGGAACTGGTAAAAATGATACGCGGGATATTATGAGCCAGTGCGCTATCAACAATTTCTTGTACCGCTTGCAGGTAAAAATCGTCACCATCGCCAGTACGACGAGCGGGCAGAGTGATCACCAGCGCATCAGCATCCAGTAATGCATCAAGATCGTCGCTGTCACAAACCAGCTCAGGAGTCAGTTGCAACTGATAACCGTCAATCCCACACATTCGCGCCGCTTCAACGCCATCGAGGGTCGTTTTACTCCCTGTCACTTGCCAGCCCCGCGCTGATAAAGACAACGCCAGTGGCATTCCCAGCCACCCTAACCCGACAATCGCAACCTTTTTCATGCCTTCTCTCCTGGATTGCAGCATATCTCTCTGCTGTGCTTTTTAGCCCTTTATTAAGGCTACGCCACGTTACGACAACTGACAATCAATGGCACTAAACAGAATATTAATTGAGGGGGTAAAAAGCCCTTGCACAAGGCACTGAATATGGTTTACGTTAAAAGCACATCATGAATAAACATTCATACGAGAATTTTATGACACGCGTTCAAACTACTACCCACCATCATCACCATCATCCTGACTAGTCTTTCAGGCGATGTGTGCTGGGAGACAGAAAAATCTTCCAGTGGTGCATGAACGAGTCAATAAGCCCCCGGAAGATTTCTTCCGGGGGCTTTTTTTTGGACGTCAGACAAGAATTTATTAGAGGGATTACTCATGTTAGACAATAACCGTTTACGCATAGCTATTCAGAAATCAGGCCGTTTAAGCGATGACTCACGCGAATTGCTCGCACGCTGTGGCATAAAAATCAACCTGCACACCCAGCGCCTGATTGCGTTAGCTGAAAACATGCCAATCGACATTCTGCGCGTGCGTGATGACGATATCCCTGGCCTGATTATGGACGGTGTGGTTGATCTGGGGATCATCGGTGAGAACGTGCTGGAAGAAGAGTTACTGACACGTCGCGCTCAGGGCGAAGACCCACGTTACTTTACCCTGCGCCGCCTGGATTTCGGCGGTTGCCGCTTTTCTCTGGCGATTTCCGTTGATGAGCCGTGGGACGGCCCGGCAAGCCTGAATAATAAGCGTATCGCGACCTCTTACCCTCACCTGTTGAAGCGCTACCTTGATGGCAAAGGTGTGCAGTTTAAATCTTGCCTGTTGAACGGTTCTGTTGAAGTGGCCCCGCGTGCGGGCCTGGCTGATGCAATCTGTGACCTGGTTTCTACCGGCGCAACACTCGAAGCTAATGGCCTGCGTGAAGTTGAAGTGATTTACCGCTCCAAAGCCTGCCTGATTCAACGCGACGGTGAAATGCCGGAAGCCAAACAGCAGTTAATCGACAAACTGATGACTCGCATCCAGGGTGTGATTCAGGCGCGTGAATCGAAATACATCATGCTGCATGCACCAAGCGAGCGCCTGGATGAAATTATTTCTCTGCTGCCAGGCGCTGAACGCCCAACTATTCTGCCGCTGGCTGGCGATCAACAACGTGTGGCAATGCATATGGTGAGCAGCGAAACGCTGTTCTGGGAAACCATGGAAAAACTGAAAGCGCTGGGTGCCAGTTCGATTCTGGTGTTACCAATTGAGAAGATGATGGAGTAACACCATGGCAAACTTCAATACGTTGATTAACTGGAATGAGTGCGATGCAGCGGCGCAACAGGCTTTGCTGACCCGTCCGGCGATTTCTGCCTCCGAAAGCATTACCCGCACGGTGGCTGACATTCTTAATAATGTGAAAGCTAACGGTGATGCTGCATTGCGCGAATACAGCGCAAAGTTTGATAAAACAGATGTGCAGCAGCTGAAAGTCAGTGCGCAGGAAATTACCGATGCCGTTGCTCGTCTGGGTTCGGAGATTAAAGACGCGATGGCCGTTGCTGTCGCGAATATCGAAAAATTCCACGTGGCCCAGCAACTGCCAACCGTTGATATCGAAACCATGCCGGGTGTGCGTTGCCAGCAGGTTACGCGCCCGGTTGCCTCTGTTGGCCTTTATATTCCCGGTGGTTCCGCACCGCTGTTTTCAACCGTATTGATGCTTGCCACGCCTGCACGAATCGCGGGATGCAAAAAAGTAGTGCTGTGTTCACCTCCGCCGATTGCCGATGAAATTCTGTATGCCGCGCAACTTTGCGGTGTGCAGGAAGTGTTCCAGGTCGGCGGCGCGCAGGCCATTGCCGCACTGGCGCTGGGCACGGAAAGCATCCCGAAAGTGGATAAGATCTTCGGGCCAGGTAACGCGTTTGTGACCGAAGCCAAACGCCAGGTCAGCCAGCGTCTTGACGGCGCGGCTATCGACATGCCTGCTGGCCCATCAGAAGTTTTAGTCATCGCCGACAGCGGTGCAACGCCTGACTTTGTGGCATCGGATTTGCTTTCACAGGCCGAACACGGCCCGGACTCGCAAGTGATTCTGTTAACGCCGGATGCCGATATGGCACAAGCCGTTGCCGAAGCCGTTGAGCGCCAGCTAGCCGCTCTGCCACGTGCTGAAACCGCTCGCAAAGCGCTGGAAAGCAGCCGCCTGATTGTTGCCCGAGACCTCGAGCAATGCATTGAGATCTCCAACCAGTACGGTCCGGAACACCTGATTATTCAGACACGCAACGCCCGTGAGCTGGTCGATAGCATCACCAGTGCAGGTTCCGTGTTCCTCGGTGACTGGTCACCGGAATCGGCTGGCGACTACGCTTCTGGCACTAACCACGTGCTGCCGACGTATGGTTATACCTCAACGTGTTCAAGCCTTGGACTGGCTGATTTCCAGAAACGGATGACGGTTCAGGAACTCTCACCACAAGGTTTCGCAAGTCTTGCGAAAACGATTGAAACTCTGGCCGCCGCCGAGCTGCTGGATGCCCACAAAAATGCCGTTACCCTGCGAGTTGCAGCACTGAAGGAGCAAGCATGAGCATTGAAGAGTTAGCCCGCGAAAATGTCCGCGCCCTGACCCCTTACCAGTCGGCTCGCCGCCTGGGTGGCAATGGTGATGTGTGGCTGAACGCCAACGAATATCCAACTGCGGTTGAGTACGAACTGACTCAACAGACGCTGAACCGTTACCCGGAATGCCAGCCAAAACTGGTAATCGAGCGTTATGCCGAATACGCAGGCGTGAAACCTGAGCAAGTGCTGGTCAGCCGTGGCGCAGACGAAGGTATCGAACTGTTGATCCGCGCATTCTGCGAGCCGGGTAAAGATGCCGTTCTCTACTGCCCGCCGACATATGGTATGTACAGCGTCAGCAGCGAAGCCTTTAGCGTTGAGTGCCGCACCGTCCCTACACTTCCAGACTGGCAGCTTGATTTACCGGGCATTGCGGAAAATATTGAAGGCGTAAAAGTCATTTATGTTTGCAGCCCGAACAACCCAACGGGACAGTTAATCAACCCGCAGGATTTCCGCGTGCTGCTTGAAATGGCTCGCGGCAAAGCGCTGGTTGTGGCCGACGAAGCCTATATTGAGTTTTGCCCGCAGGCGACGCTGGCCGGTTGGCTGAATGAATATCCACACCTCGTAGTACTGCGCACACTTTCTAAAGCCTTTGCGTTGGCTGGCCTGCGTTGTGGCTTTACGCTCGCCAATGAAGAAGTGATTAACTTGCTGATGAAGGTCATCGCCCCTTACCCGCTTTCGACCCCGGTTGCGGATATTGCCGCTCAGGCGTTAAGCCCGCAGGGAATAAATGCAATGCGCGAGCGTGTCGCAGAAGTTCTGGTGAATCGCCAGTACCTGGTCACCGCGCTTAATGAAGTAGGTTGCGTAGAGCAAGTTTTCGACTCAGAAACCAACTATGTTCTGGCCCGCATCACCGCTTCAAGTGCAGTGTTTAAATCTCTGTGGGATCAGGGCATTATCTTACGTGACCAAAATAAACAACCATCGTTAAGCGGCTGCCTGCGGATAACCGTTGGCACCCGTTTAGAATGCGAGCGCACCATTGCTGCGCTGCGTGAACAACCAGGCCTGACGGCCACGGAGGGCGTGTGAGCCAGAAAATTCTTTTTATCGACCGTGACGGCACTTTAATTTCTGAGCCACCTTCAGATTATCAGGTGGACCGCATGGACAAACTGGCCTTTGAGCCAGCGGTGATCCCCGCCCTGCTGCAATTACAAAAAGCAGGCTACAAACTGGTTATGATTACTAATCAGGACGGTTTAGGTACCGAGAGCTTCCCGCAGGCGGATTTCGATGGCCCGCACAACCTGATGATGCAAGTGTTTACCTCGCAGGGTGTGAACTTTGACGACGTGCTGATCTGCCCGCACTTACCGGCAGATAATTGCGATTGCCGTAAGCCAAAAATTGCCATGGTGAACGGTTACCTGGAAGAAGGCATGCTGGATAAACCCAACAGTTATGTGATTGGCGACCGCGCGACAGATATTGAGCTGGCTGAAAATATGGGAATTCAGGGTTTACGCTACCACGGCGAAACACTGAACTGGCCGACCATCAGCGAAAAGCTGACTAAGCGTGACCGCTATGCCCACGTTGAACGTGCCACCAAAGAGACACAAATCGACGTGCAAGTCTGGCTCGACCGTGAAGGCGGAAGCAAAATTAACACTGGCGTCGGTTTCTTCGACCACATGCTGGACCAGATTGCTACCCACGGCGGTTTCCGCATGGATATCAGCGTAAAAGGCGATCTTTATATCGATGACCACCACACCGTTGAAGACACCGGTCTGGCGCTGGGCGAAGCGCTGAAAATCGCGCTCGGTGATAAACGTGGCATTACGCGTTTTGGCTTCACTTTGCCGATGGACGAATGCCTGGCCCGTTGTGCGCTGGATATTTCTGGCCGCCCGCACCTTGAATATAAAGCCGAGTATAACTTCCAACGTGTCGGCGATTTAAGCACCGAGATGGTTGAGCACTTCTTCCGTTCACTTTCTTACACCATGGGCGTGACGCTGCACCTGAAAACCAAAGGTAAAAACGACCACCATCGTGTCGAAAGCCTGTTTAAAGTCTTTGGCCGCACGTTGCGCCAGGCTATTAAAGTCGAAGGCGACACGCTGCCCTCCTCAAAAGGAGTGTTGTAATGAACGTGGTGATTCTGGACACAGGATGCGCCAACCTGCACTCGGTGAGGTCAGCAATTCAGCGCCACGGCTACGAGCCACTGGTTAGCCGCGATCCTGATGTGGTGCTGCGCGCCGATAAACTTTTTCTACCGGGCGTTGGAACAGCACAAGCGGCGATGGCTCAGATTCGTGAGCGCGACCTTATCGACCTGATCAAAGCTTGTACTCAACCCGTGCTGGGTATTTGCCTCGGTATGCAATTGCTGGGTTCGCGCAGCGATGAAAGCAACGGCATCGACATGCTCGGCATCATCGAGCAGCCAGTGCTAAAAATGGTCGACCATGGTTTGCCTTTGCCGCATATGGGCTGGAACCACGTCTATCCAAAAGCCGGTGACCGTCTGTTCCGCGGCATCGACGACGGTGATTATTTTTACTTCGTGCACAGCTACGCGATGCCTGTATGTGCAAACACCATCGCGCAGGCAAGCTACGGCGAAGCCTTCACAGCCGCCGTGCAAAAAGATAATTTCTTTGGCGTGCAGTTCCACCCGGAGCGCTCGGGTGCCGCAGGCGCAAAATTACTGAAAAACTTCCTGGAGATGTAAGCACCATGATTATTCCTGCTCTCGATTTAATTGACGGCACAGTGGTGCGCCTCCATCAGGGGGATTATGGCCAGCAACGCGATTACGGCAACGACCCATTACCGCGCCTGCAAGAGTACGAAGCGCAAGGTGCACAAGTGCTGCACCTGGTAGATTTAACCGGCGCGAAAGATCCCGCCAGGCGCCAGATCCCACTGATTAAAACGCTGGTTGCGGGCGTGAAGGTTCCGGTGCAAGTTGGCGGCGGTGTGCGCACGGAAGAAGATGTTGCCTCACTACTTGAAGCAGGTGTCGCGCGTGTCGTGGTTGGCTCAACAGCGGTGAAATCACCCGAAGTTGTCAAAGGCTGGTTTACCCGTTTTGGTGCTGATGCGCTGGTGCTGGCGTTAGATGTGCGCATCGACGAACAAGGCAATAAACACGTTGCCGTCAGCGGCTGGCAAGAAAACTCGGGGGTGTCTCTGGAAGAGCTGGTGGAGATGTATCTGCCCGTCGGCCTGAAACACGTGCTGTGTACCGATATTTCTCGCGACGGCACGCTGGCTGGCTCGAACGTCTCACTTTATGAAGAAGTTTGCGCGCGCTATCCGCAAGTCGCGTTCCAGTCTTCCGGTGGCATTGGCGGGCTTGATGATATCGCCGCGCTGCGCGGAACGGGCGTGCAGGGTGTGATTGTTGGGCGGGCATTGCTGGAAGGGAAATTCAACGTGACGGAGGCAATTTCATGCTGGCAAAACGGATAATTCCTTGCCTGGACGTACGCGACGGGCAAGTCGTGAAAGGTGTGCAATTCCGCAACCATGAAATCATTGGTGACATCGTACCACTCGCGCAACGTTACGCTGCCGAAGGTGCTGACGAACTGGTGTTCTACGATATCACCGCATCCAGCGATGGCCGTGTGGTTGATAAAAGCTGGGTGTCACGCGTGGCAGAAGTTATCGATATTCCTTTCTGCGTGGCGGGTGGCATAAAGTCGATTGAAGATGCCGCGCAGATTCTCTCTTTTGGCGCGGATAAAATTTCAATCAACTCCCCTGCTCTGGCTGACCCTGAACTGATTACCCGCCTGGCCGATCGTTTTGGCGTACAGTGCATCGTGGTCGGAATCGATACCTGGTTTGATAGCGAAACCGGCAAATATCACGTCAATCAATATACCGGCGATGAAAGCCGCACGCGCGTGACCACGTGGGAAACCGCAGATTGGGTGCAGGAAGTGCAAAAACGCGGTGCCGGGGAAATCGTTCTGAATATGATGAACCAGGATGGCGTGCGTAACGGTTACGACCTTGAGCAATTGAAGAAAGTACGTGAAGTTTGCCACGTGCCACTGATTGCCTCTGGCGGTGCGGGAACCATGGAGCACTTCCTGGAAGCCTTCCGTGATGCAGATGTTGACGGTGCACTGGCAGCCTCAGTGTTCCACAAACAAATTATTAATATTGGTGAGCTGAAACTTTATCTGGCTCAGCAAGGCGTGGAGATAAGAGTGTGCTAACAACAGAACAACAAGCTCAACTGGACTGGGAAAAAACCGATGGCCTGATGCCGGTCATCGTCCAGCACGCCAAATCCGGCGAAGTGCTGATGCTGGGATATATGAATCCGGAAGCTCTGGCGCAAACCATTGAAAGCGGAAAGGTCACCTTCTTCTCTCGTACGAAACAACGTTTGTGGACCAAAGGCGAAACTTCCGGCAATTTCCTGAATGTCGTAAACATCGCTCCAGACTGCGATAACGACACACTTCTTGTTCTGGCAAACCCAATAGGCCCAACCTGCCATTTAGGTACCTCAAGCTGCTTTGGTGAAACCCACCACGACTGGCACTTCCTGTACCAACTTGAGGAACTGCTGGCGTCACGCAAAACTGCCGATCCTGAAAGTTCGTATACCGCGAAGTTGTATGCGAGTGGAACCAAGCGTATCGCGCAGAAAGTCGGTGAAGAAGGCGTGGAGACCGCTTTGGCCGCAACGGTTAATGATCGTTTTGAGCTGAAGAATGAGGCGTCGGATTTGGTCTATCACTTGCTGGTGTTACTGCAGGATCAGGATTTGGATTTGAGCGCGGTGATTGAGAATTTGCGGGAAAGGCATAAGTAGGTTTACGTTGATGTGAAAAAGGCCGCGAAAGCGGCCTTTTTCACATTCTGACTCTAGGCATCAGGTTTGTAGTTACGTAGAGCATTGCGGCCTAACACTACACCAGCACCAACCATCCCACCTAACAACGTTGCCAATATCAATGTCAAAGCACGCTTCGGACTATCTCGACGAATTGGCAGAGTTGGTTTCATTACATAGCGGTAAGAATGGATTGTCGCAGGATCGATTTTCAAACTCTGAATATCAAGTAAGTTCTGTTTAGTCTGGTAGTAAGTAGATGAAAACACTAACGGGCGTGTAGCCTCATTTTTAATCATCGAAGACAGTGCTTCACTACCTAATAGAACCATTGTGTCTTGAGTAACATCAGAAGTTTGCTGTAGCTGAGGTGACGAAACCTTTGCTTCTGTCGCAAATTTAAGCGCCTCACTGATTTGCTTAATACGCAAATCTTTTTGTTCCTGCGCTACTTTTTGCTGAGTTTGCAAAGAGTCCTCAAGCGTCGAAATTTGCAGCTTAATATTGTCCTTAAGATCTGCGGCAAGCTCTTCACCAACCTGTTCATCAACTCGTTGTATATACTGAGCTACTTTAGCTCTAGCACCTTCAGGTGTGTTGTCGACATAACTAACTTTCAAGGGTAATTGCTGACCTTTAACAGAAGGTTCAACTGTGAGTTTTTCAGGCTCTTCCTGGTTATCTAACATTTCTGATAAAGCAGAAAGTGAGGAGCTTAAGCGACCGACAACTCTATTTTGCAGATCGGTAATATTAGGGGCAGCATTGCCATAAATAACGTTTAACGCATTGCTGTAGGTAGCAATTTGCGCAGCATCTGGTTGCGTAATAACCGTCGTAGAGGTCCATTTCTCTTTAGCGATAAACAGATAGATAACGGCAAGTACTATGGCCGCAACAACACAAGCAATAATGGTGGTTTTCCCTTTCCACAACTGCATTAAAACATCTATTAAATCGATTGTTTCGCCTGAATTCCCTGTTTGGCTATTTGTTACATTTTTATCTTGAATCATGATTACCCTAAAAAATCAGTTCACAAACCGCTAACATTTGTACGTTTTTAGTATAATCAGATAACAGAAAAATTGCCTGCGAAAGAGTAATGGTTTGTGTCGGAAAAAACCGAAAAACGCCCCTCAAATCATGGGGCTTTGTGAAAAAATACAATCCCTTATCAACCAGGAGTCTAAGGATTGCTCAATTAAGTAGATTTGCTTAGACGGGAATCTGCTTACCCACTAACTGAATCAAATATTGCCCATACGATGTCTTATCCATAGTCTTAGCACTTTCAAGCACTTGATCGACAGACATCCATCCTTTTCTATAGGCAATCTCTTCCAGGCAGGCTACTTTGAAACCCTGTCTCTTTTCAATGGTATGGACGAACTGAGATGCTTCAATCAAGCTATCGTGAGTCCCTGTATCCAACCAGGCAAAACCACGCCCAAGCAATTCAACATTCAGTTCATTCATCTCAAGATACATCTGATTGATACTGGTGATTTCGAGTTCATTCCGTTCTGAAGGTTTAACCTGCTTAGCCAAATCGACGACTTTGTTATCATAGAAATAGAGCCCAGTAACTGCCCAATTAGATTTTGGCTGCATCGGTTTTTCTTCGATAGAAAGCGCTCGATAATTTTCGTCGAATTCGACAACACCAAAACGTTGCGGAGACATCACCTGGTATCCGAAAACGGTAGCGCCATTTTGCCGTTGTGCAACCATTTCAAGCTTACTGCCGAATCCCTGCCCAAAGAATATGTTATCTCCGAGTACCAGAGCACAATTCTCGCCATTGATGAATTCTTCTCCGATAATGAATGCCTGTGCCAGACCTTCAGGACGAGCCTGAATTTCATAGCTCAGCTTGATCCCTAGATGAGAACCATCACCCAACAAACGCTGGAATGAAGGAAGATCTTCAAGTGTGGTGATAAGTAAAATATCGCGGATACCTGCCAGCATTAGTACCGAGAGTGGATAGTAAATCATGGGCTTATCGTAAATGGGCAACAGCTGCTTTGAGACCCCGCGTGTAATCGGATACAACCGTGTTCCCGATCCGCCCGCCAGTACAATCCCCTTCATCTTAAAATCCTTATATTCTTGATTAACTATTTAGACCTAAACGTTCCATTGAATATGAACCATTTTTAACACGTTGCCACCATGACTCATTCGCAAGATACCATTCGACGGTTTTTTTGATCCCGCTCTCAAAGGTTTCACTAGGTTTCCAACCAAGTTCCCTTTCAATTTTGGAAGCATCAATTGCATATCTCAGATCGTGGCCAGGACGGTCCGTGACATAAGTAATAAGTTCTTCAAAACGTTCTATGTTTGCGGGCTTAGTGGGAACAATTTCATCAAGTAAGCGGCAAATGGTCTTCACAACATCAATGTTTTTACGCTCATTATGGCCGCCAATATTGTATGTCTCGCCCGGATTACCTTCCGTAACTACTTTGTAAAGTGCCCTGGCATGATCCTCGACATATAACCAGTCTCGTACCTGGCAACCATTGCCATACACTGGCAGAGGTTTACCCTCTAACGCATTGAGAATAACGAGTGGAATCAACTTCTCAGGGAAATGGTACGGGCCATAGTTGTTTGAACAATTAGTCACAATTGTGGGCAACCCGTAGGTCCGCATCCAAGCACGAACTAAATGGTCGCTAGACGCTTTAGAAGCAGAATATGGACTGCTTGGGGCATAAGGTGTTGTTTCGGTAAACAGTGACTCCGTATCATGTAAGTCACCAAAAACCTCATCTGTGGAAATATGATGAAAACGGAAGCCGTCTTTCGATGATGGAGTCTGCTGGTTCCAGTAATTTCGAGCAGCCTCGAGTAAAATATAAGTTCCAACAATATTCGTTTCAATGAACGCTGCAGGACCATCAATTGAACGATCAACATGGCTTTCTGCTGCCAAATGCATCACCGCATCTGGTTGGAACTCATGAAAAGCATTATCTAAAGCGGCCCGGTCACAAATATCAATCTGGCGAAATGAATAACGCTTACTACTGGATACGGAGGTAAGAGACTCCATATTTCCGGCGTAGGTCAATTTATCAATGACTAAAACTTCATCACTGGTTGCGTTAATAATGTGGCGAACTACTGCAGAACCGATAAACCCTGCCCCACCAGTTACAATAATTTTCATAAAGCCTCAAAGAGTGTAAATCTTGTTGAACAACCGCTACGACTACGGTAATCCCCCATTTTTAACGGAGGTGATAAGTAGAATCAGGCCATACGCTATATATGATGCACTGGTGTATAACCTTTCATCGCCATATTGGGCCGTTCATGATTATAAAACCACTGCCATTCTATTGCATATTTTGCTGTAATTCATCAAGCATACTAAACAGGTGCTGGCTCAGTCAGTCATAACGCACAATGCGATATATCGCTCAATATAGAGATTTTGCTGAGATTTACTGAGCTGAATAAACTTAAACGCTATATTCTGCTGATGAGCACATGACATTAATGCCTTACCTGTATATTCCGCTCCGTTATCACACCTTATTGCAGCCGATTTTCCTTTCCGCTCAATGAGTTGTTCAAGTGTCTTTACCACCCGACTGGCATGCAGAGGAAAATCTACCTCAATAGCCAGCGCTTCGCGGTTAAAGTCATCAATGATATTCAGTAGACGAACAGAACAATCATCCGATAGTTGGTCGAGCATGAAGTCCATCGACGAGCACATATTACTGCTTTCAGGCACAATTCAGGTATCGGTGTACCGGTTTCAACCTACTTCAGAATGGTCCTGATCTGGCTTTCAGCAAAACGTGATTTGTCCATAGATATCTCCCCGATTCAGATTACGAGAAAATTCGAATTACAAATTCAACGTTTTTCGGGGGATTATACCTCTGACGTGCTGGACGAGTTATCACCTAAATAGCTGCGCAAAATAATAGATCACTTAAACAGCCTGTCACCTTAGTTAATAGGTATTATTTTATTGCGTTGCCGATGCTGAATGGTCAAGGAAAAACCATAATTAATCTGGATAATGGAGGAAAGCAGAGCAATGGTTGGAATCGAGTATCGAAGATTCGCGCTCAATAATTGATTGGTATTGAGACTGAATACCGGACCCATAATGTAAATTACCCTTCAAGTTGCAGAGGTTTGGCTGCTCACCCGAATCGCTCATTTTTGCATGCTCATCTGGATTTACTCAATTGCCACCACCCTGCATCTTGAAATAACTTGAGGATAGAAACGAGATTAAGAATCGAAACCGTTAGGGTTATTTTTCTGCCAGTTCCATGTATCACGCATCATCTCATCAAGAGAACGAATCGCTTCCCATCCCAGAGCATGTTTGGCTAAGGATGAATCTGACCAGCATTCCGCAACATCACCCGGCCTTCTTTCAACTATTTGATAGTTAATTGTCGTTTGTGCTGCTTTTTCAAACGCCTTAATAAGATCAATAACGGAATAGCCGACACCCGTCCCCAGGTTAATGGCTTTGAATGGTGAACCTTCAGTTTTATGATCTAATGCCGCCAGATGTCCGCTTGCCAAATCCAGCACATGAATATAGTCACGAACACCGGTTCCATCTGGTGTTGGATAATCATTGCCGTAAACAGACAGGCATTCGAGTTTTCCAATTGCTACCTGAGAAATATAAGGTACTAGATTATTGGGAATGCCGTTGGGATCTTCCCCTATACGGCCTGAAGGATGCGCACCGACTGGGTTGAAATAACGTAAACAGGTAATGCGGAAGTTAGGCTGTGCATGCGAAAAATCGCGCAAAATTCGCTCAACCATTAATTTCGACGTCCCGTATGGGTTAGTGGTGCCGCCAGTGCGACACTCTTCACTGAGCGGTACTTTTTCGGGATGACCATACACCGTCGCAGATGAACTGAAGATCAGATTATCTATGCCTGCGAGCAACATTTCATTAAGCAAAACAAGCGTTCCAACGACGTTGTTCTCATAATATTCCAGTGGTTTTCTAACCGATTCACCGACGGATTTTAAACCGGCAAAGTGGATAACATCGGATATCACATGGTTTGAGAAAATCTCTTTTAGAATATTTTTATCTAAAATATCGGCCACATATAGTGTTGGTGCTTTTCCGGTTAATTCTGTAATCCTTTCTAAAGACGCTTTAGATGCGTTAGAAAGATTGTCGATAACAACGACTTCATCACCTCTCTCCAGTAATGCCAGTACGGTATGTGAGCCAATATAGCCAGCACCACCAGTTACAAGAATTGCCATAGTTTCTCCAGATTCAGATTGCAAAATGAGTTTATCGATTTTGTATCGATGTCATCCTCAGCCAAATTGCCCCATAGTCTCAATCCTTGGGGACATCCCCCATTTTTAATGGAGGTTAATAGTAGAACTTAGGGTGCGCTTAGCCTATACGTCCAGACAGAAAAAAAACCAGTGGAGAGCATTCTCCACTGGTTTTAAATAAGATCATAATTTACTGATAGTTAATTACTTTTCCATCCACTCCGTATGGAATACGCCTTCTTTATCGGTACGCTTGTAAGTATGCGCACCAAAGTAGTCGCGTTGTGCCTGAATCAGGTTAGCAGGCAGTACCGCTGAACGGTAGCTGTCGTAGTAAGAGATAGCAGCAGAGAAGGTTGGCGTTGGAATACCATTTTGCACCGCGTAAGAAACCACATCACGCAGAGCTTGCTGGTATTCGTCAGCAATTTTCTTGAAGTACGGTGCCAGCAACAAGTTCGCGATGGCTGGGTTCTCTGCATACGCATCGGTGATTTTCTGCAGGAACTGAGCACGGATAATGCAACCTGCTCGGAAAATCTTAGCAATCTCACCGTAGTTGAGATCCCAGTTATTCTCTTCAGATGCTGCACGTAGCTGGGAGAAACCTTGAGCGTAAGAAACAATCTTGCCCAGATACAATGCACGGCGCACTTTCTCGGCAAAATCAGTTTTATCGCCAGCAAATGGTTTTGCCTGCGGGCCACTCAGCACTTTAGAAGCGGCAACACGCTGCTCTTTCAAGGAAGAGATGTAACGTGCAAACACAGATTCGGTGATCAGAGATAACGGTTCACCCAGATCCAGCGAGCTCTGGCTAGTCCACTTGCCAGTACCTTTGTTCGCAGCTTCATCAAGAATCACATCTACCAAGTAGTTACCGTCTTCATCTTTTTTAGTGAAGATGTCTTTGGTGATGTCGATTAGGTAGCTGCTTAATTCGCCTTTATTCCAGTCGGTAAAGGTTGTCGCCAACTCTTCATTCGAAAGATTCAGGCCATTTTTAAGCAGTGAATAGGCTTCAGCAATTAATTGCATATCACCGTATTCAATTCCGTTGTGAACCATTTTTACATAGTGACCAGCACCATCAGCACCAATGTAGGTAACACATGGTTCACCATCTTCAGCAACCGCTGCGATCTGCTTAAGAATTGGCGCAACCAGTTCATAAGCTTCTTTCTGACCGCCAGGCATGATGGAAGGCCCTTTCAATGCGCCCTCTTCCCCACCAGAAACGCCAGTACCGATGAAGTTGAAGCCTTCAGCGGAAAGCTCACGGTTACGACGAATTGTATCCAGGAAGAAGGTGTTACCACCATCAATCAGGATATCGCCCTTCTCAAGATATGGCTTGAGAGAATCAATGGTCTTGTCCGTGGCCTCACCAGCCTTAACCATCAACAGGATACGGCGTGGAGTTTCGAGAGATTCAACAAACTCTTGTACCGTATAGTAAGGAACCAGCTTCTTGCCCGGGTTCTCTGCGATCACTTCTTCAGTTTTATCGCCAGAACGGTTGAACACGGAAACGGTATAGCCACGGCTTTCGATGTTCAGCGCAAGGTTGCGCCCCATCACTGCCATACCAACGACGCCGATTTGTTGCTTGGACATTACATACTCCTGTCAGGTGTGGTCACCGCTGCAAGTGCGCGGCTTGAAATGTGGCTTAGATGTTAACTCAGGTTTTAGTCCAGGGGATAGTGTTTGATGAGGTAGCCATCATGAGCTTAAAATAGCCGCACTTAATCAAATTTAAACTGTGAAAAGAAAAATAAAAAAGATCAAACGTTATTGAACAAAAAACACATCTATGACCAATGTGGGAATACTTTTGCAAACTCAGGGTTAAAAGGTCCCTCTTTTACTTCTAACAAAAGAGCTGTCTTAGAAAGGCACTCAATCCCATGGATGTCTCCAGCAGCAAACTGGATTAAGGATATATCCTCACCAGGGCCGGCATTAAAACTTTGAATGACACCGCCATCAGTTGAATACAAAGTAACTTTTATTACCCCGTCTAAAACTGAAAATAATTCCCATTGGTTCGACAATTCATGGTAATGAGGTTCTACATAACTACCCTGTACCATTGCAATAATTAAACGTTGTACGTGGTCCTGATGAGAATCATGCAACAAAAAATGAGTTCGCAAACGTTCAGATTTTGATGCTTCAAGATATAACTGTTGTAATTGAATATTATCAATTAACTGCATTTTCAGCCTCCAATCGCATCTCAATAGCATACGCAGCTGAAGCTACCGAAAATTGATTATGCAACAACTTACGTGAATTTTCACCTAATGATTCTCTCAGAGCTTTATCCGTATATAATTTCTGTGCTGAGGCAAATAATTTGTCATCCTCACCATTTATATGAATGTATCCAGCATTATTAAAATTGACCACATCCATTAAATCATTACCAACATTGACGCTTCCTAAAATAGGAAGCGACTGGACCATATATCCCAACAATTTTCCGGGAAAATTGTGAGCTGTATGTCGAGCGGAAAGAGAAAACAAACCAATATCAACCTCTGCCAGAATACGCTTAAATTCAGTCTGTGAGACAGATGGAATATAGCTGAAGTTTTTCAAATCCCATTGCAAAGCAAGCGAATTTATTAAATCAACTTCATCTCCCTGCCCTACAAAAAGAAAATGAGCATTTTCATTGTGGCTCATACTTTTGGCAAGTCGCATCAAGTTAGCCATATCCTGCGCATGTCCAATGTTACCACCATAAAAATATATTACTTTCTTATGTAAGTTCAGTCTTTCTCTTATTGACCCACCTTCACATTGATCATTTGTACACACTGATACATCAGCCCAATTTCGTAATACCTCACACGGATACCCCTTATTTTTTTCATGAAATATCTCGAGGTTTTTTTCAGACATTAACCCTATTCCGTCAGCTTGCTTATAAGAATAGCGTTCAAATATTCTGAAATATCTTTCTAATATTGAACCCTGACGAAGCATTCCTGCATCAATAACCCATTGAGGAAACAGGTCCCGAAGAACGAGATATGCAGGGCATTGGCAAACACTCTTAATGTTATTCACCAACCTGCCCCAAAAAATCGATGGCGAATAATAAACAACCCCATCAAAAGAATCAGATTTTACTAAGTGACGGATGGATTTCCATGCACGAAATGATATGACGGACTCATTTATTGCACGCTGAAATTTTCCAATATCTTTTATTGGGCCGCTTTTGAAGCGCCATATGGTAATGCCATCAAGTTCACTCACAGTTATCTTACCCGCGTCGTTAAACTCAGGAGTAATAACAGTAACTGAATGACCTCTTTTAGATAGTTCAATCGCCAACTCATGAAACATTTTCGCAGCTACACGAGTACTGTCAGGCAAATAATCATCAATGATAAGCACCAACTTCAAAGCGACTTTCTCCATACAACTCGATTGACGTAATCAGTGTAACTTATAATTGTACGTAGAACTTTATCCGAAACATTTGGAGCAATATAATCATTTACCTTATTTACTAATCTCATAGTGCCACGTGGTTGATGCTCAAGTATATTGATAGCTTGCAAAATTCGCTCAATATTCATTCCCGTGAACATTACGGCTCCTTCTTCTAATCCTTCAGGACGTTCTTGAGCCTCTCTAATGTTCAATGCAGGGAAATTTAAAATAGAGGACTCTTCGGTAATAGTTCCACTATCACTTAGTACAACTTTAGCATCCATCTGCAAGCGAACATATTCACAAAAACCTAATGGCTTTAATAAATTCACCAAGGGATGGAATTGTAAGTTTAAACTTTCTATTTTTTTTCTAGTTCTTGGATGCGTAGAAACGATGATGGGATATTTATATTTTTCTGCCAATGCATTTAACACTTGAACATAATTGTGAATATTTATATCAGAGTCTACATTTTCCTCTCGGTGAACACTAACTAAAAAATATTCATTCCTGTTTAAGGACAACCGGCTAACAATATCTGATGCACGAATTTTATTATTATAGAAACCAAGCACCTCATCCATTGGACTCCCCGTTTTGACAATTAGATCGGGATTAAGTCCTTCACGAAGCAAATATTCACGAGCAATATCGCTATATGGCATATTAACATCTGCAATATGATCAACGATTTTTCTATTAATCTCCTCTGGGACTCGCAAGTCAAAACAGCGATTACCTGCTTCCATATGAAAGATTGGGATTTTCTTTCGTTTAGCAGAGATCGCTGCTAAGGCACTATTAGTATCTCCTAGAATTAGTAGAGCGTCAGGCATGAACTCTGCGAATACTTTATCTGATTTGCTAATTACCTGAGCCATAGTTTCTGCAGCATTAGCTCCAGCACATTCTAAAAAAACATCAGGCGTACGAATGCCTAAATCGTCAAAAAATATTTGGTTCAGCTCATAATCATAATTTTGACCAGTATGAATCAAAATATGTTCACAGTAAGTATCAAGCTTAGCTATTGTACGTGATAACCTAATAATTTCTGGACGAGTGCCAACAATAGTCATTACTTTTAATTTTTGCATGGAAGGTACCTTTTTAGATAATCACTGTGCATATATTCAATCAGCTCCTGCCATGTTGGAGGAGAAAAACGAATTGCCGCTCTAAGTTTTGCTGAATCAAGTGAGCGGTCGATAACGAGCTCTTCAGATTTATGAATATCAATCGATTTCCCATATTTTTTAGAGATAAGCGAAATTAAATCAAACTTATTAATTGGATTCACGGAAAGATGATAAAGTCCTTTCAAGCTCTCATCCGACAATATCTTTTCAGCTAGTAACTTGGCAATATAACAAGTAGGCAAGCCCGAAAATATCGCTTTTGAAAACCCATTAACTTCAGAAGACTGATTTAAGAACCAGTCTACCAAACTCACAGTTGATTTTAATTCATGGCCAATTATAGATGTTCTCAAAGTCAAATGTTGTCCGTAAGTCACCTCACCTAAACATTTTGATTTACCATATAAGTCTGTAGATGAGGGGAAGTCAGATTCATCATATAAACCTTTACTACCATCAAAAACACAATCTGTAGAGAAATGAATAAATTTTGCAGTATGTTTATTACATAAATCAGCCAATTGATGTGGTAGTAAGGCATTAATTTTAATGGCAGAAATATGTTGTTTAGAAACTTCATGCTGTTTAATCAGACCAATGCAATTTATAACAACATTCGGCTTAACTATATCCATCACCTTATCAAGGCTACAAATATCATCGGCATCAACACCAACAATCAAATTTTTTCCGCAATCAGAAAAATATGGCTCCTTTCCAATAATACTACGTGCTGTCCCGAAAATATTTAAGTGGCTGTATTCATTTAAATTAGCAAACAGACTGTACCCCAGCATACCTGTCGCACCTAAAATCAAAACATTCACTATTATACTCCTTCTGGTACAAATACATTTCCATCTTCAATTGCACGGATAAAATCAAGTTTCCGCAAAAGAGTTTTCATACCTTCCAAATCCAAGCGCACTGTATTATGAGAATTATAATCCTCTACAACAGATAAATCTTTTTCGCCTTCCTCAAAATATTTTGAATAATTCAAATCACGATTATCTGCAGGTACACGGTAATAATAGCCTTCTTCTTGAGCAACAAACATTTCTTCACGACTACATAATGCTTCATATTGCTTTTCACCGTGACGGGTACCAATGATATTAACCGGATGCTTCGGTTTATCCATAATATCCAATAAAGCTTTCACCAAAATTTCTATTGTTGCAGCAGGTGCTTTTTGTACGAAAATATCTCCATTATGGCCATGCTCAAATGCATGTAAAACAAGATCAACAGCATCATCTAATGTCATCATAAAGCGAGTCATATTAGGATCTGTAATAGTGATAGCATCACCATTTACAATCTGCCGGATAAACAGTGGAATTACCGACCCACGGGAGGCCATTACGTTACCATAACGAGTGCAACATATAGTTGTTTTCGTATGAGCTAGATTGCGGCTTTTAGCCACAATAACTTTTTCCATCATCGCCTTAGATATTCCCATGGCATTAATAGGATAAACAGCTTTATCTGTGCTCAGGCATACCACTCGCTCAACACCGTGCGTGATCGCTGCCTCTAAAACATTCTCGGTGCCAATTACATTAGTTTTCACCGCCTCTAAAGGATAAAACTCACAAGATGGAACTTGCTTTAAAGCTGCCGCATGATAGATATAATCAACGCCACGCATTGCATTAGATATACTCTGATAGTCTCGTACATCACCAATATAAAATTTTAATTTATCGCTGGAATATTTTTTCCGCATATCATCTTGTTTTTTTTCATCTCGGCTGAAGATTCTAATCTCACCAATATTTGAATTTAAAAAACGTTTTAGCACTGCATTACCAAAAGAACCTGTACCACCGGTAATTAATAATACTTTATTTTTAAACATGCATACCAACCTTAGAAGAGACGTTTTTTTTAAAAAATACTACTATCTTTATTTCAATGAGCTTGTAAGCAGCATAGCCACTCAGAATTGAAAAAATCATAGCTGTGGATATCACCAAGAAGGGATTAGACATAAAATCATAGCCCAAGCGATGCAATATGAAATAAAACCCAGATATAATAAAGTAATGAGTTAAATATATCGAATATGATGCATCTCCAATTATAAGGAAAAATTTTGGAAATTTATAAAACTCGAAAATTCTGAGAGTACAAAGGATTAATATCGAATATGGCACCCCCCAATACAAAAACCTTAAATCATCAGGCATTTGTAAAAATAGGGTGAAACTAATAAAAATAAAGCTAAACGCAAGTAATACATACCATAAAGAATCAGGTAAAAATCTACTATTCATCTTATAAAGATGATAAACAAAGGCACCAAGAATAAACTCCAGCAATATTGGATTAGTTATCAATGAATAGATATATAATTCATCACGACCTTTAAATAATAGACCTAGTGAAGCACATAAAGATATAAATATGAAAATACGAAAAATATACTTATCCTTAAAAAAAAATATAAATAGTGCCAAAATTAGATAGAAATACATTTCCAGATTCAAAGTCCAGCCAACACCTAACAATGGAGCAAATTTCCCTTCAGGACTTGCAATCGCTACAAAAAAGAAACTACCAAGAGTGTGATAAATATCAGTTGTGGTGTTATAAAAAATTGATGGGAATGAATGTAACAACACTAAAACCACAAGGCTAACCAACCAATACATAGGCACTATTCTAGTAATTCGTTTGTACATGAAAGATCGCCATGAGAATTTTCCACTAACAACGTCATTATGTGTAATATATGACATAATAAAGCCACTTATAATGAAAAAAAGATCTACGCCTGAACGAGAAAAATGAGCTAAATCGGAAAATGAAATGTAATTTGACAATTCGCTATATCGTTCCATTCTATCAAATGAATGTGCATAAACAACAAGGGCAATAGCAATGCATCGAAAAAATTGTATTGAGTCAATTTTATTTTTCGTAACTAGACTTTTTTTCAAAATGTGCCTCGAGTCTATTGATTAAAAAACCCTTAAGATTGGAGAAATCACTATCACTGATATTTTCATCTTCACAAAAGCACAAGAATGTAATACCAGAAATTATTTTTTCATATAAAAACTTGAATTTTTCTACATCATTAATATAAACTGATTTATGATCATTAAATTCCATAGGGTAAAAATTGCCTCTAACTAAATTTATAAATCTATACACGTACTGATTTATATCTTTTCCACTACGAAATTTTGCATAGCAAGTATCTTTAATAACACCATATTTTTGTGTATTATAAAAATCAATCCATGTTTTTTTAAGATGGGGTTGTGGATGGTGATATATATCAATCCATTTAATGTCCCCTGCACAATACCAAAAAAGATTAGAAATGTTTGTTCGCCAATTATAGTTGGTATTAAATAATGTTTTTATCTTTAACTCTCTAACCTTTTTCGTATCTAAATAAGCATATGCATTATTAATGAATTTGCATGCAAGTGCATTCTGCGGTTTTATTTTTTCATATAATTTACCTTTTCGCGGATAGGATAATTTAATGTAATCCACGGGCTTATACTCAATAAAAAAACGCGTAATATCTACAGGATTTAATACTAATGTATCATCATTAAAAAGGATGAATTGTTCTGCCAACCCAGGAATGTTAGAGAAATTAGCTTCTATTGCAGAAGAATTGAATACAGGCAAAGCTTCTTTGAAATAAAATATGTCATCATGTGTATGGAACTTGAGTTTCGGAGAACTTAAGTTCAGCCACTCGGGAATTTGACCATTTGTTATGAAATGGATGTTTCGTATCCATGGCATATTATACTCAATGCTCCGAAATACATATTTTAGAACTCCTAGATCGCGAAATCGATTGGGTGGGGATTTTTTATATTTTGTATATTCGTTTAACCATTCTGGATCTTCTGAATCAACCCAATACAGAACAACATCACAATCAGTCGGTGAACTAAATTTCATAAAAATCGCCCTTGCTCATCAATTTGAGATAATATCTTTCTATCATATTGTGTACGTTCGAAAATCGTAATAACCGGTGGTAAATATAGTATATTAGTCATATTATTAAGACTAATAACAGTTCTATTTGCATATATATTGCCAAAAGCAAAAGTGATTAAACCGACAAAAGTAAATATTAATAAAAAAGTATTTTTAAAACAACTCGAAGAATAATGCTTTATAAACTGCAATATGATCATGCAATTGACAAACATTGCATATCTACTAAATATAACTTCATAATTGCAAAAAAGAAACAGTATTAAAATATTCCAAATTGTAAACTGCATATAGCTATCTTTATAACTATTTTTATTAATAAGAAATAAATACAAAACCCCTGGGTATATCATCCAATATGTCAAAATCAATGACACCCTATACCACAAGCTATAGGTATCCAAAAACTCCGTAGCCCAATAACCGGTTAAATAAGCTAAGAGTCTCCCCTTTAATAGTTCAGGTACGGGCATAATATTAATCAAATTTGAAATAAGATATGATGTTGATATAGCAACTATTATTAGCACTATGAATAACGATTTACTAACACGAACTAATTTTGAAAGAATAAACGCTATTGCTAATAATAAAAATGCAAAATGGCAAATCATAGCTAATATCAAAAATAAATATCCAATCTTGTTCCTTTTTTCAAATATAAGAAAAGATGCGTATAAGGCTATGAATATTCCGAACCCAAACCTTAAACCTAAAATTATCGTAAACAATGGGACAGTTGAAAGAACTAAAAGCGAAAGCAAAAAATAAGTTGAAGATGTCATTTTTTGACTTTTTAACGTATAAAATCGATAAATGCTTAATATAATATAATATGATATAAAAGAATATGCGCCAGGCACTATTCCAAAATGAAGTCCGAGGGTTTTAGTAACATACTCTGTAGTATATAGTATAAAATCGAATTTATATTCAATCAGTGTATAAAAAGAATTAAAATCGACCATACTGTCGAAGTCACTATAATGTCTAGCAAGATCATACACTGGAGGAACTGAATATCCAATAATAAAAAAAAATGAAGATATTATAAATATATCAGTCTTAGAAACATCTCGTCGACATATATTAATAAATGAACTTGCAAACCCTAGGATAGGAATGAAAAAAAATGCCAAACATGATAAGATGCTTCTTTTAGTCATATGATTCTCATGGTGTGTTTCAATACTACTGCAAAGTTAAGAAAATTAATATGTTTCATGCTCATGTAACATAACTTTAAATATAAAAAACTAACTTTGGTTTGTTTCTTCAAAAAATAGATTAAAATCTCTGGTTTTATCGTCGCTACTGTAAGCAATTCATCAACTTGGTTCTTAGATAAATTAACTAACTCTGCGCTATAACCACAGTCCTCTTTGAATATTAACGCTCTGATTTTTTCCGAACTTTCTTGTTGAGTTTTATTATGCAATTGCGTTATCTGTGATTTAGAAAGTCTATAATTCAATAGTATCTCTTGAATATTATGAAGCTTTCCGAATTTTGAAAGGACGTACCAAAAATGATAGTCCTCGGCATCAGGATAATTTTCATCAAAGCGCAAATTATTATCAGCTATAGTACACCTCCTAATCATGGCAGCAGGATGACATATAGGAGATGATATATACATTTTGGACCTGATTTTTTCATCGTTTTCTGGCGCAATAAAATTAAATCGTTTAGTCTTGCCATCATGTGAAAAATATTTCACTAAACTTCCACATGCAACACAACTCTCATGTGTTTCCAGATAATTTACTTGTTTTTCTATTCGCTGTAATTCTGATATATCATCGCTATCCATTCTTGCTATATATTTCCCTTTGCATATATCCAATCCTAAATTCAATGTTTTGATTAATCGCATATTAACTTTGTTATTAATGACAATTATTCTGCTGTCATTAAAATCATTAACGATTTCTAACGAATTATCCGTTGAACCATCATTGATAATAATTATTTCTAAATTTTCATATGTTTGATTAATGATGCTTTGCACAGACTCTTTTACAAATCCCGCAGCATTATATACTGGTATCAATACACTAACTAAAGGTTTTACATTTGACATTTTTAATTTTCATATCGTGAATTAGTAAAAGAAGAAGGGTGATAAAGTATATTATTTGCGATATTACATACGCATGCATTACTCCAGTAATAATATCTCCATGGGGTAAAGCCCAACACAGTATTACAAATCCTACCCACTGAACTGATTCGGAAAAAATATACTTCATTACTCTGGACTTGCTTAACATGTAATAAGCTATTATCCATGATAACATTTTGAAAAAATCCCCAAGCACTTGAAATAATATGTAGTCACTGACTTTAATGAATTCCTTTGTGAATAACAATTTTATAATCAAATCTTTATATAGAAATAACATTACCGCTATGGAAATCATGATAGCAACTACTGCGCATGCACTTTTCAAAAGTTCTTTTACAATCAAATCTTGATGAAACAAACTCGATAATTTCGGCAATAAATAAACATTTAATGTTAATGTAATAATCATTAGATAAACATTGCTGATCTTCCATAGCGCATCCCATACACCAGCATCATTCCAACTTGATGATGAGACGATAAAATTCCTAACAATAGTCAAACTTACAGGCATAATTAATGCAGCAAATATTGGCATAGCTGCAAAATGCATTATCTCCTTTAGATATATAAAACTCGTAATACTAATATATTCACTTAGTTTAAACCAGTTGGTTTTTTTCAATACACATATAGTGACAATTACATTTAGAACTTGATTTGTTGCAATTGAAATTAACGCACCATCTATTTTAAAATTAATTATAAGAACAACCGAAAATACCAATGTTATAATATTTCCGATAATGTTACATGCTATATACTTCTTTATTTCTCCTCGACCATTAAATAATGCTAATAAAAAGCTATTTAGAGCAAAGAAAAAAATGCATACTGCAAACAATCTTATAACATATGAATAGCTATAAGTCTTGAGTAAAAAAAATGAAATGAAACCACCAAATATCAGTATAAGGATGCAAAAGATTAATGAGAAATAAAACATTACACTAAATGATGTTTGGGAAACCTTTTCTATTTCCGTTTCATTATCTTTTCTTGCTGCAATTAATTTTACAGTCGCACCGTTAATGGCGCTCGATGGGAACACGAGCGCCATTGCAATTAAATTTTGTAATTGTGATATGATTGCGAATGATGAAGGTCCTGCAAAGTAAGCAACAGCCTTATTAATACCTAACAGCGTAATAACTCTAATAAATACGGATAGACCATTTAAAACAATTACTCTGACCATTTTCATTTAAAATACTTCTATTTTAGGTTCACGCTACCGCCCTGGCTCAACAGCTACCAGTCCACTGGAAAACATTCATTTAGACACACATTCAAATGATGGCTAATAATACCTACCAATTAAATGAGTAATCATTGGGGATTAATGTACTACTGTTAAGAACCATAATGAAGTGGCAGTTAGCTACAACAGACTTACCAAGCGCCTTTGTTGTCCCAACTATCTAACTGCCCTTAATTATTACAAAGGAGCGTATTTGACTCAGCGAGCTAACAACTTCTGAATGCTATCCCTAAACTTCTGGCCTTCTTTATGGTTACGCAGACCATATTGTACAAATGCCTGCATATAACCCATTTTCTTGCCGCAGTCATAGCTTTCGCCAGTCATCAATGCAACTTCTACCGCTTGCTTTTTATTAAGTGCAGCGATGGCATCAGTAAGCTGGATACGGCCCCAGGCACCCGGCTCGGTTTTCTCGAGTTCAGCCCAGATATCAGTAGACAGAACATAGCGCCCTACCGCGGCCAAATCGGAATCCAGTGTTTGTGGTTCATCCGGTTTTTCCACAAACTCGACAATGCGGCCAATCTGCCCATCGTTATCTAGCGGTTCTTCCGTTGTGATAACTGAGTATTCAGACAAATCAACGTTAGGCATGTGTTTTGCCAGAACCTGGCTGCGCCCTGTCTCTCTGAAACGCTCAACAATAGCAGCTAAATTATAACGCAATGGGTCAGCACTTGCGCCATCAAGGATAACGTCAGGCAATACCACAACAAATGGATTGTCGCCAACAATCGGACGGGCGCACAAAATGGAGTGACCAAGGCCTAGCGGTTGAGCCTGACGTACGTTCATGATCGTCACGCCCGGAGGGCAGATTGACTGAACCTCAGCGAGCAACTGGCGCTTAACACGCTGCTCAAGCAGAGCTTCAAGTTCATAAGATGTGTCGAAGTGGTTTTCAACAGCATTCTTGGATGAATGCGTTACCAGCACGATTTCCTTGATACCAGCAGCTACGATCTCATCGACGATATATTGGATCATCGGCTTATCGACGATTGGTAACATCTCTTTTGGGATAGCTTTTGTTGCGGGCAACATATGCATGCCCAAGCCTGCTACCGGAATAACTGCTTTCAAATTAATCATATTCAAGCCCACCTCAAAATGGTTGGGGGATTATAGTCTTTTCGTGCGCTGATGCCAGCATGAATTGATCCCCAGAATTAGTACTTCATCTTAACGTTCTCAATAAAGTACGCAAAACCAAAACCTTGATTTATGCATTGCAAAAGGTCGGAAAATTCGCAATGTGATTTGACAATCTACTTAGTCGTCACTGGCAGCACAAAATTCAACCCGCTAGTGTTTACATGCTGATGGTCAACCCGGTCGATGTCCACCGAACTCTGCCCCCTCTCATTCACAGCGTGCACATTCGCAAGTGAAAGCAGCGTATCACCCTTAGCCATAAAGCGGCCTCGCACGTCTTTACGTAGGTCGAAGTTAAGCTTCAACGCAGGTCCAGTTTCAGCGTACTGCATGACGTCAACGTTGCGCAGAAACAAGTGTTGCGGTTTGTTATGTAACTCAAGCGTTGCACGCTTTAGCGCCACATTGGTGATGGCAACAAACGACGTCGCGTTACCCGAAGAAATCTGTATTCCACGGCTTTTATACTGCATTTGTGTATTATCAAGCACTATATCGTTTAGTTTAAAATTTTGCGGAATAGATAAATACTTACCCTTGATCACACCATAACCAATAAGAAACCCCGCACTCTCTTTCATATCGATATTATCAATCACGAAATTATCACAGCCATAAATCGCTATTGTCGCATTATCAATTCCCGCTTTCTGGCTGAAAGTATGATTAATGTTGCGGGCTTTAATATTACGAATAACAAAGTGTTTACCATTTTCAACATGTATTAACTGCCTACAGTTACTACCTGTGATATTCGCCACCACAAAATTCTTTACCGCCTGGTCTTCCGGGTACTCGTTGTCGTAAGTACTACCCGCAAGCCCAATCCCAATGCCCCAGTTGATCTTCCCATTGGTGCAATCAATGTTTTCAATCACATGGTCTGAGATAAGCAGGTTATGGTCGTTGATAGCAACATTCCATTCGATAGCATCACCTTGCAGGCGGCTAAAATGCCCGTTGGTGATCTTCACGTTCTCCATACGATTATGGAAACCCTGGCGCAAAATCGCGTAGTTCGCATCGTGCACCGTAATCTGGTCAATCACCAGGTTGCGCATGGTGCGCTTCTCTTTACCGCCAATGTAAATCTGCGTCACAGGCACAAAGCCGCTCAGATCAATGCCTTTGATAGTGCAATCAGAACCACGCACATCGAGGGTAATATTGTTAAATCGCCCGCCCTTCTCACCCAGAATCTGGCAGCTATCCTGCAGTACAAAACGCCCTTTGCCATTACCTTTTAAGCCGCCAGCGACGTGCAAGGTTTTGCCTGCAGGCATAAAAATGGCGGTATTGATGTTGTCGCAGACCAAATCGGTCGGAACGGTCACGATATCAGCGGCTGAGAATGCTTGTTTGAAGGCGGCAATCCAGTCACCGCTATAGAATTTCTGCACGTTGACCTCGCTCTTAAGGCCTGTGGCAAACAGGCTACGAGGTAAGATGAATGGCACCGCAGCCAGTACTGAACTGGCTTTAAGTAATTTGCGGCGGGAGGAGGAAAACGAAGGGTGAGTCGATTCAAATCTTTTGCGCATACATCCTCGTGAGGTTTCACTCGGTGGGTTTACAGCGTTTGTAGCTGACGGGCTAATTCTCGGTAGATAACTTTCTGGTTAAATTCAGTTTCAACTTTCGCGCGAGCAAGGCTAAGCATTGGTTTCAGCTCATTGGCTTCGATGTTGCCGAATGCCTGCAATGTATCCGCTAGTGCTGGCGCATCTTTTTCTGGCACCAGCCAACCGGAACGACCCGCGTCTATGAGTTCAGGAATACCGCTATGTACGGTAGAAATAACCGGAATACCCACAGCCATCGCCTCCATTAGCGCCACCGGAATACCTTCCATATCGCCATCTTCACCGGTTATCGACGGCAGCAAGAACACATCAGCTTCATCGAGCATCGCTTTCACTTCATGGTTCGGCTTAAAGCCCGGCATAAATACTACGTCATCAAGCTGATTTTGTTCGATAAGCGTACGCAGGCGTGTTTCCCACGGACCTATCCCGAGGATGTTGTAACGGAACTTCACGCCGCGTTCTTTGAGCAGTAAGCAGGCTTCAATTGCGACATGCAGACCTTTCTTCTCGGTCAATCGCGCTACCGAAATAATCTCCAGTGTTTTGGCCGGAGCTTTCACGCTACGCTGCGAAAACCGCTCCATATCCACGCCCATACGCGAAACGGTAATCTTGCTCGGCGGGCAGCCCATTTTTTGCAAACGCCCCGCCCATAAATTGCTTATCGGCAGCATCAAATCGCCACGGGTAAAGAGTTTTTGATATTCCGGTGTGTAGTGCGCAAGCGCCTCGCGCCCTGAAATATCAATGCCGTGGAACACTGTGGCAATTTTGCCTTTAAGCAGCCCCAGTTCACGCAGCTTTGCCGCCGTGACACCCGCCGGACCGAAGTGAGCGATAAATACATCTGCCTGTACGGTTTGCGGGTTACGGCCACAAATAGAGGAGAGGATCAGGTTGCGCGCCTCGTCGCCATAGCGTTTGGAATTTAGCGCGCGCCAGGTCTGCGGGCGAAGTGCGCCACGCAGAGTATTCAGGGCACGTGATTGCAGTTTTGCTGCCTTCCCCGAAGGCTCGTCCATCAGCCAGGTGGTTTTCGCCGCCAGATCGTACTCTTTGAATGCCGAGTGCGTGTTGGTCAAATCCCCCTTCTGGATGGCGACAATTTCCACCTCATAACCCATATCGATAAATGCGGTTATCTGGTTGAGCACAAAGGTTTCCGATGCCACAGGGAATTTGAGTAGGAAGAAGCCAACTTTCATTTTTCCCCCTTAACACGCTTCAATACAGATTCCACCATATGCAAACCATCTTCACGTTCGGCGCGCACCGCATGAGCCAGGCGTTCTTTGATTGCTGGTAATTGCCCCAGCACATCCGCCACCACACTCTGTAAAGATCCATTCAGCAACTGGCGAATTTCAATCGCCATTTCCGGCATGCCAAGCTGTTTCATGATGCCTGCGGATTTGTGTTCATAGTTGATGGCAATCGCAGGTGTACCGAAGTTCATCGAGATGATGGCAGAATGCAGGCGCGTGCCAACCGTCAGTTCGCATTCACCGAGAATTTTGCCCATCTCAAGGTCGTTAAGTTCGTCCATCACCACATGGTATTGCTCCGGGTCATTCACATACTGGCGCAGGTTGAGCGCCACCATGCGGTCATCTTTGTTGTAGCTGTCGATACCCGTACAGGTCGACAATGCCAGCACCTGGTAACCCTGCTCAATGACACGATTCACCACTGAGGCGAATGCTTGTTCATAGGCCTGCTGCGTGGTGCCAAGGCGTTTGTCGAAAGGTGCCAGTTCACGCAGCGTAATAGCGACTGTCTTCTTGCGCTTGATGGTTTCCAGCCAATGCTGCACTGCGTAGCTCGGCACAAAGCTGTCATTGTGATGATCGACAAGCCAGGCGGTATCGACGCCCTGCTCCACTTTGCTGCTGTCAATGTTGCTTTGTTTCATCAAGTCGAGACTGACGGACTCACGCAAAATCAGCGACTCGGCATTACCGAAAACATAACTCGCCAGGTGATTAAACTGCGGGTCCTGGAATGGCCCAACGCTGTGGCCAATCATGTACACCGGCTTTTTGGCCATAAAGCTACACAGCGCATGCTCAAACTGAGAAACGCCATATAAATCGACAAAGAAAGAGCCGCCGACCTGAATAATCGCGTCATATTTTTGCAGCGATTTCACAAAATCAATAAAACCCTGTGGGATGGAGATATTGCGCAGGCGCCCGTTGTCAGTGGCTTTCGCCAGCAAAACCTGGTGTTGATACTTGCGGCGCAGCACTTTCTTTACCCGCCCCATCAGCCCAACCGCGTTGTTGTGCTGCTTCATCTGCTTATACAAGCCGTCACCCATAACCGGGCGGCCCAGCAGCCAGGCGGAACTCACCGGATAACGGCTCATCACATCAACCTGCACGGTGTCATCAATGGTGGTAATCGCATCGATCAGTCCGCGCAAAATGGCGCTGTCACCGCGGTTGCCGCAAGTGTGGTTGCCAAGAATCAATAATTTCATATAAATCAGACCTCTTATTAAGGGGTTTTAGCTTGCGCGAAGCAGTGTTTTTAAACGGTCGTTACGGCAGAACTGGCGCTTCATCTCAACCACCAGCGCATTACGGGAAAGCACCAGCATGACGATAAAGGCCAATACGCCTGCCGCGATTTGTACGCCCACCAGCAAGCCGAGCGCGAGATGGCCTTTCAGGGCAATCCCCAGCGCACTACTCACCACAATGGTTGGAATCGAAAGGTAAAACGGTAGCCAGATGCTCTGAATGTACTGGCGGTAACTGGACCCCAGCACCGGTTTAATCATTATGAAATAGCTCAGAACGGTGTTCACCACCTGCACAAACAGGAAGCCGAGCGTCACGCCCAGTGCGCCAGCAAGATTGCCGCCGACAATAATCGCCGGGATAAACAAGCAGGTTTTGAAGACGTTGAATTTAAAGCTGATATCCACTCGCGCCTTGGCCATCAACAGCGACCCTATAGGGTTACCGATGGAGCGCAGCAGCCCCACCACGCAAAGCAGTTGCAATATTGGGGTAATAAACTGCCACTTTTCACCAAACACCAGCGGCACAAAATTGTTCGATACCACCAGCAGACCGAGCAGCGCGGGGAAGTTGATAATTCCGACAATCGACAGCAACTTGTAGAAATTGAGGCGCAACTTGTCGGTATCGTCCTGAATCTTGGCAAATGCCGGGAACAGCACGCGGGTGATAATTGGGTTTAGCTTCATTGGTGGCACCACCGCCACGTTATAAGCGAGGTTGTAGCCCCCGGCGATGCTCGCCCCAAGAATACGCGCCAGCACCAGCGTTGAAAGGTTGGTATTAACGTAATTGATAATGCTGTCTGCAGTCAGCCACGCGCCAAACTTGAGGTTCGAGCCAACGGACTTGAGTGAAAAATGCAGGCCGGGGCGGTAAATCTTGCGGCCGAAGAAGCCAAACAGAGAGGTACGCACCACGGTGTTGACCAGGTAGCCGACGATGGCGGTCATGGCGAACGGGTAATACATCGCCGCCCCCACGGTGACGGTAAAGCCCGCCATTACGGAGACTGTTTCAATTGAGCCAATTTTTGAAAACTCGAGTTCCTTTTGCATTAACGCGCGGAACTGCTGGCCGTGGGGAATGACAATAAAAGCAAACGACAGCGTCTTAATCAGTGGCGCGAGCTTCGGTGCATGCAGCACCGAGGCAATCACATCGCTGAGCAAAAACACCAGCGCAAACACCACTAGCCCCAGGCCGACGTTCAACCAGTACAACGTGGTGAGTTCAAGATGGCTGATCTCTTTACGCTGGATAATCGAATTGGCAATACCAAAATCCGACAGCGTATCGGCCAGCGCGATAATCACCAGCGAGATGGTCAGCAGGCCAAACTCATGGTTGTCGACAATGCGTGCCAGCACCGTCATCTGCACCAGCCCCAGGCTAATAATAATCACCGTGGCGATGGCGGACCATTTCGCGCCGCTGATGGTTTTTTCTCTCAGGCTCATTAAAGACTCACTTAATACGCAGCTTTATTAACAAAGCCTTTGAAAATCGTCAGAAAGACGATTTTGATGTCAAACCACAGGCTCCATTCGCGGATATATTCCAGGTCAAACTCAACGCGCTTTTCCATTTTTTCCAGCGTGTCAGTTTCGCCGCGCCAGCCGTTGATTTGTGCCCAGCCGGTAATGCCGGGTTTCACTTTGTGGCGCAGCATGTAGCCTTCAATCAGCAAGCGGTATTGCTCGTTGTGCGCAACCGCATGGGGGCGAGGACCGACAATCGACATCTCTCCCATCAGCACATTAATAAACTGCGGCAGTTCATCCAGCGACGTGCGGCGCAGGAAATTCCCCACCGGCGTAATACGCTTGTCACCTTTGGTGGCCTGAGTCACGACGGCATCGTTTTCCATCACTTTCATGGAGCGGAATTTCCATACTTTGATTGGTTTTCCATCCATGCCGTAACGGGTCTGGCGGAAAATAACCGGGCCCGGCGAGGTCAGTTTTACCGCAGCACTAATGCAAAGCAGTACCGGAGAAATAAACAGCAGGATCATCGCCGACAACACGATATCTTCGAGGCGTTTCAGAATCCGGTTAATGCCGTTTAGTGGGGTAGCAAACAGCGGTACAACCGGCACACCGTTAACTTCTTCAGTACGGGAGTTAAGAATATTGAAGGTGAAGACATCAGGGATAAGCATCACAGAACAGGTGGTGTCCGTGAGTTCGCGTACCAGAGTTTTAATCTGCGCTTCTTCACTCATCGCCATGGCGATATAGATATTGTCGATTTGCCCTGCACGCGCTTGTTCAACCAGGTCGGCAAAAGAGCCGGCATAATCACCGTGTGGGGATTCAGGCTGCTGATCGTCATAAACCCCGGTGACATCAAAGCCTAACCACGGTTCGTTACGGAAACTTTCGGCAAGCGTGTAACCCACCGGCAGTGAACCCGCGATAGCAATACGGCGTGTGTTGTAGCCCATATTGCGCAACCAACCGGCACCGAAGCGAATAAACGAGCGGCACATCACCATGCCAAAACTGGTCAACACATACCAGGCCAGATACACCCAGAAAGAGCCATCAAAGTCAGGGTTAAACGCCAGTAATCCGGCACTAAAAATCAGACTTAGCGTCCAGTTTTGCAACAGCAGCATCAGTTCGCTGGAAATTCTCACCCCGCGCCAGGAGCGATAAAAATCGGTCATTCCACCAATCATCTGGAAGACCACGAGGGCGAGTAACGCCATCAGCAAATGCATATACAAAAACGGTAACGCGTTAACCTGACACACTACCCATAACCCAACAAACATAATGGTTATGTCAGAAAAACGTTGCACCATAGAGATTAACGATGCGTTCGTTTTTGGCAGCTCGCGCTTTTTTAGGTTTGTCATCGTTTTACCTTTATTAAAAGGGTGACGGATCCCCTTTCCTGCCTCAGGAGATTTCCGTCCCCGCAGATCACTGATTCAACAGTTCCATAATTTCCTGCGTTCGCGCCTGCATCAGCTGCTCGTTGCTACGCGACTCCACATTCAGGCGCACCACCGGCTCGGTATTTGAGCTGCGCAGGTTAAAGCGCCAGTCGGCAAACGCCATGCTCACGCCATCGGTGTGGTCCACTTCCTGCGCGTGCGGCGCAAAGTGCTGCTGCACACGCGCAATCGCGACTTTCGGGTCCGCCAGCTTGCTGTTGATTTCCCCGCTCGCCGGCCATGCCGCCATACGGTCACGCACCAGTTCACCCAGGGTTTTACCTTTCAGGCACAGCAGCTCCGTCACCAGCAGCCACGGGATCATCCCGCTGTCGCAGTAAGCAAAATCACGGAAATAGTGGTGGGCGCTCATTTCGCCGCCGTAAATGGCGTCTTCCTGGCGCATACGCTCTTTGATAAACGCATGGCCGGTTTTCGACATCACCGGCGTGCCACCTGCGCGCTCCACGATATCCACCGTGTTCCACGACAGACGCGGGTCGTGAATAATCTTCGCCCCTGGTTGTTTTTCGAGGAAAGCCGCCGCCAGCAGGCCGACGATGTAATAGCCCTCGATAAACTGCCCTTTTTCGTCGAACAGGAAGCAGCGGTCGAAATCACCGTCAAAGGCGATGCCCATATCCGCGCCGTGTTCAATCACCGCGTTGCGGGTGTCGTCGCGGCACTCCGGCAGCAGCGGGTTCGGGATACCGTTCGGGAAATTGCCGTCAGGCTGGTTGTGCACTTTGATAAATGTCAGCGGGACATTGAGTGCCTTAAAGCGGGCTTCGATAGCGTCCACAATCGGGCCTGCCGCACCGTTACCGGAGTTAATCACCAGCTTCAGGGGTTTGATATTTGCCACGTTGATGTACGAGAACAGGTGGTCGATGTACGCCTCAACCACCGAAATCTTCTGGTAGCTACCGCGTTTTTTCTCGTCGACCGGAGGGAAGTCATTGGCTTCCGCCAGGCGTTGCACATCACGCAGGCCCGTGTCGCCGCTAATCGGGCGAGCCCCTTCGCGCACCAGCTTCATACCGTTGTAGTCCATCGGGTTATGGCTGGCGGTCACTTCAATGCCACCGTCCACATTCAGATGCCAGGTAGCGAAATAGATTTCTTCGGTACCGGACAGGCCGATATCCAGCACGTCCACACCCGCATCCTGCAACCCTTTTGCCAGCGCCAGCTTGAGCGCTTCGCTGGTCAGGCGCACATCGCCGCCCAGTACAATAGTTTTCGGTTTCAGGTACTCGCCATAAGCGCGGCCAATACGTTCAGCGATCTCTTCATTCAGCTCTTCGCCCAGCTTGCCGCGAATGTCGTAAGCTTTAAAACAGGTCAATTCAGTCATGTTTTACCTCTTTTCAGGCAACAGTCAGCCCTCTCCAGTACGGAGATAACTTTTTCTAAAATGTATAACCATTAGATTTCGCGTTGCAGGAAGGCGGCAACTGCGTGCATCGCCGGGAGCTTAGTTAACTAAGTGACCGGTGTGCGCAAAGGAAGCCAACGCATCTGCAGCGTGAAATATGATGGTTAGATGCGTCCGTAGCGATCCTCGAAGCGCACAATGTCGTCTTCTTCGAGGTAAGTGCCGGAACGCACTTCAATCAGGTCGAGCGGGATTTTTCCGGGGTTTTCCAGGCAGTGGGTGACGCCCAGCGGAATGTAGATGGACTCGTTTTCGCCGAGCAGTTTCACTTCTTCACCCAGCGTCACTTTTGCGGTGCCCGCTACCACAATCCAGTGTTCGGCGCGGTGATGGTGCATCTGCAAAGACAGACCCTCGCCTGGTTTCACGGTGATGCGTTTCACCTGGTAGCGTTCTCCTTCGTCGATGGAGTCGTACTTGCCCCACGGGCGATACACTTCGCGGTGGTTGTGGTGTTCGTGGCGGCCATCGAATTTGATCTGCTCAACCACTTTCTTCACGCTTTGCACGTGGTCGCGGTCGGCAATCAGCACCGCATCTTTGGTCTGCACAACAATCAGATCTTTCACGCCAACGGTGGTGACCAGGCCAGATTCGGCATAGATGTAACTGTTCTCGGTAGAGTGGCTGATCACATCGCCGTGATGCACATTGCCCTGCTGGTTTTTGGTGCTGATTTCCCAAAGAGAAGACCATGAACCGACATCGCTCCAGCCGGCATCCATTGGCACAACTACCGCATCGGCAGTTTTTTCCATCACCGCGTAGTCAATAGACTCGTCAGGACATGCCAGGAATGCAGCTTCATCAACGCGCACAAAATCGAGATCCGGGTCGATGTTCGCCATCGCCTTTTCGCAGGCGCTGAGAATATCCGGGCGGAATTTTTTCAACTCTTCGAGGTAGCGCCCGGCGCGGAACAAGAACATGCCGCTGTTCCAGTAATATTCGCCACTGGCGACGTATGCCTGCGCGGTGGCGATATCCGGTTTTTCGACAAACTGCGCCACACCAAACGCAATCGCATCCACATCAGGTGCATTCGGGTTTACCACTTCGCCACGGCGAATGTAGCCGTAGCCGGTTTCTGGCAAGTCAGGAACGATGCCAAAGGTGACCAGTTTCCCGGCTTCGGCATACGGCAGCGCATTACGTACTGCGTTTCGGAATGCATCTTCGTCCTGGATAACATGGTCGGCGGCGAGGATCAGCATCAGCGGATCGGTATCCGACTGGTTGCGAATCGCGGCCAATGCCGCCAGCGCAATCGCCGGTGCGGTATTGCGCCCGGCAGGCTCCAGCACAATATTTTCCGTCAGCTTGTTCAGCTCACGCAGTTGTTCGGCGACGATAAAACGGTGTTCTTCATTGCAAATTACCACCGGGCTTTCGCACTCGACGCCGTTTAAACGGCTAACGGTAGTTTGCAGCATCGTCAGTTCGCCTTTCAGGCACAGGAACTGTTTCGGGTAAAGCACGCGGGACAACGGCCACAAGCGGCTACCGTTTCCTCCAGCCATGATGACCGGATAGAGTCTGGAATTAGTCATAATTAACCCTGAATGTCCGCAATAAATTGATTCAACACGCTGTTTTTCTCGAGCGTGCGCTCGGCATATTCACATGCCACGATGTTATGTTCCGGCAGTTGCAGGCAGCGCTGAATGCCATCAGCCAGAGCATCAACCGACTCCGGCTCAACACACACCGCGATACCGGAAAATGCGTCGCAAAGCTGGCCTAGCTCGGTGTCCGCTTCTGCGGTAATCACCGCATTGCCGCCCACAGCAAGAATGTTGGTCAGTTTTGATGGCAAAACGGCATCAGCCGCACCACGGCGCTGAATCACCAAATGGCAATCAGCAAGCTTAAGCAACGCTGGCAGCGCGTCGTAAGGCTGTAACGGATGGAACACCACGTTGTGCAGCCCTTTGTCCTGCGCCAGTTTTTGCAGCCGAGCTTTGCCGCCGCCCTGGCCGACAATCACGAATACATACGGTTGGAGGGCAAAACGCTCCGCCACTTCAATGACCGTTTCCAGCCCCTGTTTTTCGCCGATATTGCCGGAATAGAGGATGATTTTTTTATCAGCAGGCAATTGCAGGCTGTCACGAACCGCAAGGATTTCTTCACGGGAAATACCACGAAAACGCTCTACTTCAGACCAGTTCGGGAAGAAGATCACTTTCTTCGGATCAACACCCTTTTCGGCCGCTTTATTCATCATCGAACGGGAAATTGTCGAAACATTGTCGACGTTGTGCAGACCACTTTGTTCAAAACGGCTGGCCAGACGGGCCACTTTGCCCTGCTTCTTACCTGCCATTCCGAGGCCAAGCATGGCGTCGACTTCATAATCTTGAATGTGAAGCAACGTGCGCGCCCCGCTAAGTTTTGCGAGCAGACGCATGCCCGGCACACAAAACAGCGTCGGCACCACACCGATAATGCGGTCCGGCTTCCAGCGACGTTGCGCCAGCAGCGGAAATAAAGAACTCAGTGCAAAGCTGCCCAAATGAATCAGGCGCTTTATCGTTGAAGGCTGCTTTGGTACATACAGCGGGCAGCGCCAGACGGTAGCGGCACCCACTTCTTTCTTGTACTTCCAGGCGGAATAATCGGGATGCACTTCCCAAACCGGATAGTAAGGTGGTGCGGTAATAACACGCACCTCATGGCCCTGGCGTGTCATCCATTCAACCATTTCGCCGGTATATTTGCCGATGCCCGTCAGCTCCGGTGAGTAGTTAATGCCGTAGACCAGGATTTTCATAATCCGATAACCTTATCTGCCTTGTCGGTCAGAAAATAAGCCCGACTGTTGTCGTGCACATCATCGCGGACCAACAATTCTTCAGGCGTTAACCACTGATAATCACTGTGCTGCGCGTCCGGCAGTTGCAGCGCATCGGAATCAACACGCAGGCGGAAACCCAGCACGACATAGTGCGTGGAAAATTCAGGTCCGGAGAAGTTGTCGTCATAGAAGTGCTGCCACACGCCGTAGAACTCACCGTCCTGCAACGTGAACGGCGTGCCTAATTCAGCTTCGGTTAAGCGTGCAAAAGCCCGCTCCAGCGTTTCGTCTTTCTGTACCCGGCCTCCCGGCACGAACCAAAAGTTCTGCGCCGGGCGCTGAGTGCGTTGCCCCAACAGGAATTCTCCTGCCTGATTTTCAACGATCAGATCGATTGAGATCAGCGGTGTGGAGCGGACAACGGTTGAGAAGTCTTCAGCACTCAGAAACATATTTACCCCCGGAACCGTTGCTGGTTTTCGAGGAACCACTGGTAGGTGCTGGCAAGGCCAGGCTCCAGGGTGATTTCCGGGTACCAGCCCAGGCGGCGCAGGCGGGTAACATCCAGCAGTTTGCGCGGCGTGCCATCAGGTTTAGTGGCATCAAACACCACACGGCCACGGTAGCCCGTGACTTTGGCGATGGTTTGCGCCAGTTCGCGAATGGTGCAATCCACACCGGTACCGACGTTAATATGCGAAAGCATCGGCTCGGTATTTTCCTGCCACACTTCGCTGGCCATTTCCATAATGTGAATGCTGGCTGCCGCCATATCATCGACATGCAGGAATTCGCGCATTGGCGTGCCGCTACCCCACACCACCACATCCGGCGAGTTTTGCTGCGTCGCTTCGTGGAAACGGCGCAGTAACGCCGGGATCACATGCGAATTGCTTGGATGGAAGTTATCGTTCGGCCCATACAAATTGGTCGGCATGACCGAACGATAATCGCGACCGTACTGACGGTTGTACGACTCGCACAGTTTGATTCCGGCGATTTTGGCAATCGCATACGGTTCGTTAGTCGCTTCAAGCGTGCCTTGCAGCAGCTCGCTTTCCGCCATCGGCTGGTTCGCCATTTTCGGGTAAATGCACGATGAGCCGAGGAACAGCAATTTGTTCACATTGTGCGTGTGCGCGCTGTGAATAATGTTGCTCTCAATAATCAGGTTTTCGTAGATGAAGTCGGCTGGATAGGTGTTGTTGGCAACAATTCCACCCACTTTCGCCGCCGCCAGGTAAACCTGGTCAATGTGCTGCTCGGCAAAAAATGCATTAACCGCCGCACCATCCAACAGGTTGAGTTCGTCGCGGCTACGCAGCACCAGTTCGATATCAGCGCGTTGTTCAAGCTGACGGACAATGGCCGAACCGACCATCCCCCGATGGCCGGCAACAAAGATACGGTGTTTATTCATGCTCAGGACTCCAGCGCGATGGCAACCTCGTAACCGTGGGACTTAAGCAACGAGTGTTTTTTCGCCGCTTCCAGATCTTTAGCGACCATTTCGCCAACCATCTCTTTAAGCGTGATCTCTGGTTTCCAGCCCAGTTTTTCGTGTGCTTTGGTTGGGTCGCCCAACAGGGTTTCCACTTCAGCAGGACGGAAGTAACGCGGGTCAACAGAGACAATCACATCGCCTGGTTTCACGCCCGGCGCGTCGTGGCCCGTGACAGAAACAACAATGCCCTTCTCGTCAACGCCGGTGCCTTCAAAGCGCAGTTTGATGCCCAGTTGTGCCGCTGCCATTTCGACGAATTCACGCACGGAATACTGAACGCCGGTCGCAATTACGAAGTCTTCCGGGTTGTCTTGTTGCAGCATCATCCACTGCATTTTCACGTAATCTTTGGCATGGCCCCAGTCACGCAGGGAGTCCATGTTGCCCAGATACAGGCACTTTTCCAGGCCCTGAGCAATGTTGGCGATTGCGCGGGTGATTTTGCGGGTGACGAAGGTTTCGCCACGGCGTGGGGATTCGTGGTTAAACAGAATGCCGTTACAGGCAAACATGCCGTAGGATTCGCGGTAGTTTACGGTGATCCAGTAGGCATAAAGTTTGGCAACCGCATACGGGGAGCGCGGGTAGAAAGGCGTGGTTTCTTTCTGCGGCGTTTCCTGCACCAGGCCGTACAGCTCAGAAGTCGACGCCTGGTAGAAACGGGTTTTCTTCTCAAGGCCTAAGAAGCGAATCGCTTCGAGCAGGCGCAATGTTCCCATCGCATCCACGTCGGCGGTGTATTCCGGGGATTCGAAAGAAACCGCAACGTGGCTCATGGCGCCAAGGTTATACACTTCGTCCGGCTGTACTTCTTGCAAGATACGAGTCAGGTTTGAGCTGTCTGTCAGATCGCCGTAGTGCAGATGGAATTTTGGGTTGCTGGTGTGTGGATCCTGGTAAATATGATCAACACGTTCGGTGTTGAAGGAAGATGCACGGCGCTTAATACCATGAACTTCATAACCTTTTTCCAGCAGCAGTTCCGCCAGATAGGAGCCGTCTTGCCCGGTTACACCCGTGATGAGAGCTACTTTAGTCATAATAATTCCTATGATTGAAGATTAAATTAAGAGCTTTGCTTTAAATAAAGCGCTCACGCTCGATCGCGTATTTTTACTGCTGGGTTACCCCGGCAAACGGCATTCGCCGGTAATGATTTATAAATGCTGCTACGCGCACCTACGACGGTGCCATTTCCAATATTCACGCCTGGTGAAACAAATACATCTGTTGCCAGCCAGCACTTCTCACCGATAACAATTGGTGAAGCGGTAATATCAAAATGCTTACTCATATAATCGTGGCTACCGGTGCATAAATAACACTTTTGTGACACCACAGAATTCGCCCCTATCGTGATATCACCCAGCGTATATAGCACTGCGTCATCGCCTACCCAGGCATAATCGCCCAGCGTTAATTTCCATGGGTAAGTAATTTTCACTGACGGACGAATCACAACACCTTTGCCAATTTGCGCGCCAAATAAACGTAATAAAAAAGCACGCCAGCGATAAAATAATTGAGGGGACCAGGCAAACAATGTTGCTTGTACCGCCCACCACAGTTGAACCTTAATAGGGTTCCCACCCCGAAAACCTTTCGGTACCGAGAAGCCATTTAATTCCTGCATAAGTTATTCCTGTGAGAATCAGGCTTTGTTATAAAGTGCTTTTGCTTTTCCGGTAGTACGCAGACGGAGCTTATAAGATAATTCCGCAATAAAGCCCGGTACGCCTAATATTTTCCGCTGAACATTTTTTGCATCCCGACACAATTCAATATTATTTGATGTCGATACGCCTCCCATGGAAAATTCAGACACCAATCCCTTGACGCGTTTAAATGCATAACCTTTTTTATACATCCGTGCGGCAAGTGCATAATCCGATGAGACTTTATATTGCAGATCGTAAGGGTATTTACGCAGCCCGGAGACCGGGAAAAATATCGCCTGATGGCTGGCAGGTAAACTGTGGTAGATATACCAGCCCTGCTTTGCGCGGCGTTCTATTTTTGTACCGTCGCCAAAATCTAATAACGCATCGCCAATCACCATCGCATTATCAGTTGACGGCATAGCAGCCAGTTGATGCGCGACGGTGGCGATATCCTGGTGGAAAATGTCACCGGAATTGAGGAACAAAGCAAAGCGGCCCTGGGCCATCTCAATACCTTTGTTCATCGCATCATAAATACCGTTATCTTTCTCGCTGACATAACGTAACTGGTAATGACCATTGAGGTTTTCCAGAAACTCTGCGGTGCCGTCATTTGAGGCACCATCTACTACAATCCACTCAAATGTGATGCCCGGTGCCTTCGCTAAGTGAGTCAGCGACTGCCAGGTTTTTTCTATTCCGGCAAGATTCTTATAAGCAACAGTAATGACACTTAATAGCATGATGGACCTCAGCGCTGTGTAATATTAAGTGCCTTACGCAAAATAAACGGGCACACAATCAAGAACGCATATTCAGGGCTAAAAATTGAACCGGTAAAAAATAACGACACAGGTGTAAAAAGCCATAATTGGACGCGGTAATTTTCATTATTACCAAAAGCTGTGCGCATCATTTTAATGACTTTCCACATATACCAAATGGTCAGTAATACCGCGAACCATGAAAAATAAATAATTAACAGATACAAACCATTGTCTACTGTTTTACCGACATCCGCACCGTTAAAGATTCCGAATGATGCGACATATTCATATAAAGATCCGAAACGCACTACCCCATCGATATTGGTTAATGAATACCCAACCATCGCTAACGGGCCAATAATTCGATAATAAGATGACGAACCTTCGGTTCCCAAATCGCCAAGGCGGGTCGCGATATAAGGGAATGCAAATATTAACCCTACTAAAAACACGGAAAGAGAAATAATTGCCAATGGCAACTTCTTCTTTATGGCACTTTTATTAAGGTACTGGAATGCCCATTCAAGAAGATAGAACAGGATAAAAGTCATTACCCCTGAAAACGACCCTGAAAGTACTATCCCTAAAAGAATCATACCATCTGTTTTCGGTGTTTTGATACCAAACTGTTTGATACTGAGCCAAATTGAGATTAACGCCAGAGCGAAGAACGCCGGTTCAAAATAGAGTGCCGTGGTGCGCTTGCCACCGAAGCTAATAAAGTTCAGAACATAGCTATTACTGTATATAAGAAACTTCGAAATTTTCTCAATCAGGCTACTTCCACCAGTCAGAATAATCTGAGCCATCTCCGCCGCAGCAAGCATCACAATAATACCCACCACGCCATAAAATAACCGCAGAATTTTATGGTGATTACGCTGTGAAATAGTTTTGAAACGGCAGCTCCATGTCATTGCCATAATCAGCACGATATAAACGAACAATAATGTCGAGGTGACGTATTTGCTGGCATCAAGCGATTGGCCAAAGATGTAGTTAAATGCGGTCAGTCCGGCACCGATACCCAGCGCAATCATCAATTTTTTGACGCTGATTCGTTCAATGTACAAAAAGAGGATTGCGGGCAAGAAGGTGACTATCGTTATCGGGAAGCTTTCCCCCAATGAGGCCAACTTGACGTTGACCACCAGATAGATAAACGGTAACAGCAGATAACTACAGATTCTGATAGAACGAGACATACTCCTCCAGCATCTGTTGCCCACTAAACGCCTGGCGGCTTGCAGCTTTAAACACCTGCAACTCTTTGCCAAACACCTGTTGCGCTAACTGCTCTTTTGGCATTTTCACCAGTTCGAGCACCCGAGCATCACTAAAGGTTTTTCCGCCAACTTTACGCAACACTTCATCCGCTGCATCACTTTGCGTGGCAATAACCGGCACGCCAATCGATAGTGCTTCACACAGAATTAACGGGTAGTTGTCGACCTGCGAGCTGAATACCAGCGAGTCCATTTCGTTAAGCTCGCTCATCAACGCTTTTTTATCGGTCATGTAACCGTGATTCACCACTTTCGGGCCGTTAAACGGCGAAAACTTACCGAAGGTGTGCAACTCGACTTCATCGCCCAGCGCCATAATGGCCTGCACCAGTTGCTGATTGGTTTTGCCGTCATAACGCAAATCATGGGCTACCACCGCTACTTTTGGCTTAACGCCCGCGGCTTGCGTGAGCGGTAATTCAGCCAGAATCGCTTCGGTTGCCACATCAATACCGTTATTGATGATTTTGCAGCGCCCTGCTCCGTAAATCAGGTTAAAGGCATCAGCCACATGCTGGCTTGGCGAAATAAATTTGCAGCCTAGCGCTAACATTTCGCGGAACAACTGGCGTTTGGTGTGCACCAGAAGATGTGCACGATCCTTTTTCACGGGTGGGTAGTTGTTTAGCGTCGGGCATTTCTGGCAGCCCGTTTTCCAGCCGTCGCAGCCATCAAGAAACGCACAGCGCCCGGTGATGCTCCAGTGGTCGTGGAGCGTCCAGACAAAAGTGACATCCGATTTATGCGCTTTTACACGCTGGCAAAACGTCACCATCTCTTCGAGGTTCAGCCAGTAACTGTGTACCACATGAAAATGCAGCACTACCGGGCCTTGGGCGCGAGTCACTTTGCGATACAGGTTATTCAGGTTGCCGAACGGGTCGCGGTTGAAAAAGCGAAACAGGATAATGTTGGCGATCGACGTCAGACGCGGTGTGTGTTTTTCCACGCCGTGGAATTTGTCGTGGCTGGCACTTTTCTTGCCGCCTTTACCGTAGCCGTAAATAAATCGCGAGCTAAAACCTGCGGCATTGGCACGCTGATGAAGATCCAGCGCCACGCCCGCTGCGCCGCCTTCCGCGAGACGCACGTTAAATTGCATGATATTCATTTGATTATTTTTACCTGTGCTTTTTCGCCAACCACCAGCGCATTGTCTGGCACGCTATCGAGTACCACGCTCCCAGCACCAACAATGACGTTATTCCCAAGGGTGATATCGCCAATAATCACCACGTTGGCACCCAGTTCAACACCGTTGCCAATCACCGGGCAGGCGTTGCTTTTGCCACGATTACCGATGGTGACGCCGTGGCGAATAGTGAAATCATCCCCGGCAACCACGAATTTATTAATCACAACGGCATAACCGTGGTGAATGGTAAAACGACGTCCAATGGTGGCACCCGCCTGGATTTCATAGCCAAACAGGCATTCAGTCACAAAGCGATAAAGCAGGATTATCGGAGCTGCCCACAAATTGTTGATGACGCTTTTTTTGCGCCATACCGAGCAAAAATGAGCGATGCGATAAGCCATCACCATGCAACAAGGGCGAAGGCTCCAGGAGTTTGCGCGTAGGTCTTCAAGCACTGTTATTTCCCCCGCAGCCCATCAGCTAGCCGCTTAGTATTTCGCACGCTCAATAGCGCTAATAACGTGCGCAAAGACATACGCTTGTTGCGGATCTGGTACAGGGTAAATAGCTGATACTTCTTGCTGGCACGGTCGAATTTGTCTTTGTGCTTTTGATAGAAGTGGAAATACCCGGCAAATTTTTTCGGCGATTTAGTTATCTGCATTTCGCCATGATTGATATGCAAAATTTGCGTGGCTTCTTCGACTTTCCACGGCTGACCATACTCCACCACCATACGCAGGAAAATATCGTAGTCCTGAGCCGCTGCGAGAGTGGTATCGAACAGGCATGCTTTGAAGCGGTCAGCATAGGTAAACACCTGATTACCTATGATATTACGCTTATAAAACAGTTTTAATGAGAATGGGGATTTAGGATAGAGCGGCAAGCTTGCGGGCTGCGAATAGACTTGCCCCTCGCAAACGTAGTCGTTGGCATACAAGAAGGCGTGCGTCACCAGCTGCTGTTTATGCTCAAGGAACGCTGACAAGCGATTGGGGGTCCACTCATCATCGTCATCAATACCAGTAATCAACTCACCCGAAGCCTGTCTTATAGCCTGGTTGCGCACCGAACAGGCGCCAGAGTTGAAATCATTACGGATGTAACGCACACGCGAGTCACCCAGCTCATCAACAAAGCGCTGAAGCTGTTCAAAAGATGAAGAGCAGTCATCAACGATTAACATTTCCCAGTGTTCATAATCCTGGCGCAGCACCGATTTGATGGCGCGGATAGCCAACTGCTGGCGGTTCCATGTCGGCATATAAATAGAGATAAGTGGGCGTTTCATGGCGCTCCCCCTGAAATCGTTTTTATTTATTGGTAGATGGCGCTATCGCTTATCTACCCTACGGCGAGATTTGTAGGGCAGATAAGCAAAGCGTCATCCGCCAGTTGATGCCTGATTACTTAGCATCAGATTTATATTCGTACTCGTAGTAACCGTAATCCTCGTACCCTGCCGCACGGCGGAAGATGGAGTTGAGGATCACACCACGTACGGTGACGCCATTTTGTTCAAAGCGGCTAAGACTGGTTTCGACCTCTTTGAGCGTATTCACCGCGTAGCGCGCCACCATCAGCGTGGTGCCCGCATGGCGGCCAACAACAGCGGCGTCAGTAACGGCGAGAATCGGCGGGGTATCAATCAACACCAGGTCATAGCTTTTGCTTGCCCAGGCGATTAACTCCGCAAAGCGCTCACTCATCAGCAATTCAGAAGGGTTGGACGGCACTACACCGCGCGGCACAAGGTCAAAATTGGGTACGGAGGTTTTTTGCGCACAGCGGGTAATTTCCGCCTGGCCTGAGAGCACTTCTGCAAGACCGTTGTTGTTGGTCGTGCCCAGTAGCTCGTGGGTATAACCTTTGCGCATATCGCAGTCGATAAGCAGCACACGCTTATTGGTCTGGCTAATTACGGCAGCCAGGTTGGCACAAACAAACGTTTTACCAATCGACGGGCTAACACCGGTCAGCATCAGTACGTTATTGGATGCCTGCATCATGGCGAAATGAAGGCTGGTACGCAGGCTGCGAATCGCTTCGATGGCCAGGTCCGTTGGGTTCCCCACCGCCAATAGTTGGCTTTGCTTATTGCGCTTCGCCGCTTTGACGCTGCGCACCGTGGCATTGTCGCGGGATTTCTGCCATTCAGAGAGCGGGATGCTGGCATACACACCAATCCCTGCCTCTTCGAGTACCGCAGGGCTTTCGATGCCACGGTTGAACAAGGAGCGTAACAGCACACCCATAACGGACAACATCAGGCCAAGAATAATGCTGCCGAGAATAATCAGGGCACGCTGCGGTTTCACCATGCCTGGTTGGGCAATTGCCGCATCGACGATACGTACATCACCCACGGTGCTGGCTTCAGTGATTTTCAACTCTTGCTGCTTGTTCAACAACTGCATGTATACCTGTTGACCAGACTCGACATCACGCGTTAAACGCACGATTTCTTGCTGCGTTTTTGGCATCGCGGTAACACGACCGTTCAGGCGCGCTTTTTCATCAAGCAACGTCTGACGTTTTTCCAGCAAGGTGCGATAAGCCGGGTGAACTTTGGTATAGAGTTTGGAAATTTCAGCCTCTTTGAAGGTCAGTTCATTGAGCTGCGCATCAATGTTCACCATAGTGTCGAGCACGGATTTGGCTTCCAGTGACAGGTCAACCGAGTCTTGCTGTTGGCGATAAGCATTCAGTTTATTTTCGGCAGCATCGAGGTGGCTGCGGACTTCCGGCAGCTGCTGCGCTAAGAATTGCAGGCTTTTAGCCGCTTCTTCCGATTTACGCTGCACGTTCTGCGCCAGATAGTTACGCGTAATGCTGTCGAGAATGGCGCGGATTTGATCCTTGTCTTCGCCGGTATAAGAGAGGCTTAACACGCCGGTATCTTTGCCATTTTCAGCTACGGTCAGGTTGCCCTGAAGCTGATTGATCATGCCAAGCGTTGAGTATTTATTGACGGTAAAGGTATCGCCCACTTGCGCTTTAATCGCACTGACAAGCATCGTGACGCCGCCTTGATTGAGCGTTTGCCCGACCTGCCCTTTGGCGCTAAAACCATTGTCGTTAGTCAGCAAATACTGCGTTGGGCTAACCACTTCCACGGTAAATACATTTTTGACCTGCCCTGCCGGGAGGTTAAAGGTATCAACAACAACGGTATCGTTCTGGCGACCTTGCAGCCTGTCCCAGCCCGCACCTAATAACCAGAAGCTGTTTTTTTCGACTGAAATATCCAGGTTAAGATCGTCGACCGTTTTACCCAATACCAGGCGCGACTGAATCAGCTGCATCTCGGCAGCGGAAGCCGGCGGCTTGTTAGATAGCGCGGAACTGATGTCGTTGACCAGCGAGTTACCGGCGTTTTGTTCGATTTGCACCAGCGCATCGGCTTTATAGATTGGCGTGGCAAACATCGCGTAGACGGTCGCCATAATCGCGAAGATTGCGGTGATCCCCAAAACCCACCAGCGGGCTTCAAGAACCGTTCCGAACAATCGGCCAATATCAATTTCGTCATTGCCCTCAGTCGGGGCGCTCGAACGGCGTGCTTTTTCTGTCATTGTTATCCCTGATGAGCGTTGAGTGCGTTAGCCCATTTTTGGGCGTTCTGGTCCAGAAGACCGTAAACCGCTTCAAAAGCGTCGTGGCTTTTGCGATACGGGTCGGGAATTTCCCGTTCCGCATCCCAGTGACCAAACAGCATCACTTTGCCGCGCATCTCTGGAGCCATTTCGCAAAGTGCGGAGATATGGCGTTTTTCCATGGCGAGGATCAGGTCGTATTCACGGCACATTTTGCCGGAAACCTGTTTTGCGCAGTGCCCCTCAAGGGAGAGGTTATGCTGCTCGGCGACACGAACAGCACCAGCATCAGCCCCTTTCCCGACCAAAGCCCCCAGCCCCGCCGAGGTCACGGTGAGCTGCGGGTGATAGCTTTTGAGTAACCGCTCAGCGGTTGGGGAACGGCAAATATTCCCCACACAAACAACCAAAATTTTGTTGAACATAGCGTGTTACCAGGTATGGATATCTTTGGCGGTATCCGTCATATAACGAACGCCACTGATCGTCGGCAGCAGTTGGTTGATCAGACGATTCCAACGCGTGACAGGTGCTGTGGTCACATACACCACATCGTAAGGTTGCAGCTGGAATTCTGTGCCCATCACCAGCGACGTCGCATCCGACATATCGAGCTGATAAATGTTGGCGATTTTACCGCCCTGCTTCTCTTTGATTGGGCGAATAACGAAGATGCCGCTGGCATTGGAAGCTGTCATATCCAAACCTTCTGCCTGGCCCAGCGCTTCGGTCAGCGTCATTCCGCTGAAGTCCATTTTCAGGGTGGTTTGTTTCTTCACTTCACCCATCACGAACACTTTCAGATCGTCATTGCGCGGCACGAATAAAATGTCGCCTGGATAAAGCAGATGGTTCTGGCTCAGGTCGCCGTTTTGCATCAACGCTTGCAGGGAAATCCGTTTTTCCTGGCCGTTGTGCGTCAACACGACATTGCGCCAGTCGGCCGCATCAGTCAGGCCTCCTGCGGCATTGATAGCGTCAAGAATAGTGAGCGGTACGTTGGTAATTGGCTGCTGGCCGGATTTATTCACCTGGCCTGAGACATAGGCTTTTTGCGAACGGAAGCCAGCGATATTAACGTCCACCTGCGGGTCAGCGATGTACGTCGCAAGGCGGCCGGTAATATCACTGCGGATTTCAGACAAGGTTTTACCCGCGACTTTTACTTTGCCGACATACGGATAGAACATGGTGCCGTCTGACTGTACCCAGTTACCCGCATCGCTTGAGCTACGGTATTGGCCCGCCGGAGTGGTGAGTTCTGGGTGATCCCAGACCGTGACATTCAGAACATCTCCTGGCCCCACGCGGTATTGGTAAGCAGAGATCTCCTGGTCGAGAGACATATTTGGCTGCGCGACCGCTGGACGTACGCGTAATTGCTCAACCAGACGCGGTGTTAACGGGTACACATTAACCATGCGGTCCAGATCAAAATCTGAATCCTGCTGCTTGATAACATCTTTCCCCATCGTAGACATATTGCTACCGGGGAGCACTGTGCAACCACTCATTAGGGTTACCGACACCAATAAAGGCATCAATTTAAGTTTGTATTTAATCATTGAGTATTTATCACTATGGCAGAGTAATTATCCTGAGCGAATATACCCTTCTTAATTCAAGCTGCAGGGGTGTTGGCTGCAACTCGAATTATTTTGGGTATAAAATAAGTGATTCGTTAGGTTTTTGAATAAGGCCTAAATTAAAACCTGGTTGACGCAGAAAACATCTGGCATCAATCCTAAAAAAACGCTTATTTCCCGATATCCTATTGACAGAATAATTGAGGCTTATTCTCTGGCCTTCGGGCATGCTACCGCCCCTGGCTTACAGTCACCAACCTACTGAAAAAAGACAATTTATAAGAAATAACGATTCCAGAAAGTAAACCCAAAGAACAATTCTCTGGAGATAAGCCCTATGGCACCAGGTTAAATATCACAGCTTCAGCGAATATAAAAAATACATCTAATATCAGACACCGATATCGATTGTTACAGCTAACCCTATATCAGGCAAGGTTCCACAGAACCAGACAGGGACTTTTAAGAATAATATTAACGGCACATTTACATGCGTTTAGGAATTTCTTTATATTGACAGAATATTAATAAGTGATAAGTCGCAATGTGATATACAGATATATCTCATGTGAATTTCATTATAATAAGAACCACTGGGCTATTATTAAGAAAATAATTAATTATTTACCTTAGTAATTAAATGGAATTAACCCGGCAATATTTAACATTTAAAGGGCAACATGATTTATCCCACCCTGCGGCATTGCAATTTCCCGCGCGGTTAACCATCCTTTAAGTGTGACGTTTGTCATCTAACAAGAGGTGCATTAAGGCATGGAATGGATTGCCGACCCCTCAATCTGGGCCGGATTGATAACGTTAGTCGTTATTGAACTGGTCCTCGGCATCGATAACCTGGTGTTTATCGCTATCCTTGCCGAAAAACTACCCCCATCCCAACGCGACAAAGCACGCGTCACCGGCCTTATTCTTGCCATGTTGATGCGTTTGCTGTTGCTGGCCTCCATTTCATGGCTGGTCACGTTAACACGACCACTCTTCAGCGTGGGCGAACTCGGGTTTAGTGCCCGAGATCTGATCATGTTATTTGGTGGTTTGTTTCTTCTATTTAAGGCGACTGTTGAGCTCAATGAGCGGCTTGAGGGTAAGGATAGTGAAACCCATACGCAGCGACGGGGAGCAAGGTTCTGGCCGGTAGTCGCGCAAATCGTCATTCTGGATGCGGTGTTTTCTCTCGATTCGGTGATAACCGCCGTGGGCATGGTCGACCATCTGCCCGTGATGATGGCAGCGGTGATTATCGCGATTTGCCTGATGTTGCTTGCCAGTAAAGCACTCACACGCTTCGTGAATAACCATCCTACTATTGTGATTCTGTGCCTGAGTTTTCTGCTGATGATAGGCTTTAGCCTGGTCGCAGACGGCTTTGGCTACCATATCCCGAAAGGCTATTTATACGCTGCTATCGGCTTCTCGGTGATGATTGAGAGTTTAAACCAGCTGGCAATATTCAACCGCCGCCGCTTCTTGTCTGCCGATCAATCGTTGCGCCAACGCACCGCTGAAGCCGTGCTGCGTTTATTAAACGGTAAGAAAGAAGAAGCTGAACTGGATGCGCAAACCGCATCGCTGATTGCTGACCACGCCCGGCAAGATGAGATATTTGAGCCACAAGAGCGGCTGATGATTGAACGTGTGCTTAATCTCAACCAGCGCACGGTGAGCAGCATCATGACATCACGTCACGATGTCGAGCACATTAAACTGGCCGACCCGGAAGAACAAATACGAGCCTTGCTTGATAAGAACCAGCATACACGCGTGGTCATAACTGGCGAAAGCGATGAGATTCTGGGCGTAGTGCACGTCATTGATTTGCTCCAGCAGTCGCTCAAAGGCGAACCGCTCAACCTCGAAGTATTAATTCGCCAACCACTTGTCTTCCCGGAAACACTGCCTTTATTGGCGGCACTAGAGCAGTTCCGCAACGCCAGAACTCACTTTGCCTTTGTGGTAGATGAGTTTGGTTCGGTAGAAGGTGTGGTGACATTGAGTGATGTGATGGAAACCATTGCCGGTAACTTGCCGAATGAAGCTGAAGAGATAGACGCGCGCCATGATATTCAGAAAAACCCTGATGGAACATGGACCGCAAACGGTCATATGCCGCTCGAAGACTTAGTGCAGTATGTGCCTATACCACTGGATGACAAACGCAACTATCACACGATTGCAGGGCTGCTGATGGAGGCGTTACAACATATTCCGGTAACAGGAGAAGCTGTTCAGGTGGGAGATTTTCTGTTGCGGACATTGCAGGTGGAAAGCCATCGCGTACAGAAGGTGCAAATTGTGCCGAAGACCCGCGACGATGAGATGGATTTTGAGGTGTGATTTAAATAATAAAGTCGGATGTTGCTGCGCTAATCCTACCTACGAAATAGAGTATTTGTAGGAGAGATTTGCGCAGCAACATCCGACGTATGAAATGACTAAAGCTTATCTAGCAAATCTTTAACGTCTTTCGCTTTGCTGCTGTCTTTATGCTTGCCCAGCCAGTCATTCAGGCGACGTTTTGCTTCACTCTGCAACTGTTTACGCAGCACCTGGTCCACTTGCAAAGAGTAATTCAGCTTCTGCCATGACCCATAAACTCGCAGCGGTATTGGGGTGGTTTTCAGCACCTCAATCAACTTGCTATCCCCTTTCCAACCGTCAACTACGGTGACATCAAAGCGGGTATCGCACTGCTGCTTAACAAGATCAAGAGTCCCCGCGCCTGTCAGCGCCAACATGGAAGATTCGCCAACCATTTTCTTGAGGGATAACTCGCCATTATCGAGACTTGCCTGCGCCGAGAAATTATCCAACATGGTGACATTGTCATAATTTTCCTGGGCCTGAACATCATCATTGCTGCGGGTTACTGCTTGCTGTATTAGCTGTTGGAAGTTCATACCCTGCATTGTGGTATGTAGCATCGTAATGCTCGCGTCCCCCTGCCAGCTACGACGGAAAGCTTCGGCATTGAGTCTGTCACCGCTAAACTCCCCTTCCATTGATAGCAATCCAGACAACGCGATTGGGTAGTTAAACGCAGTCAGAATCGGCCCAATTTCTATGTCTTCAACTTTTGGGCTAAATGATAGTTGCGGCTGACTCTGGCGTGCATCAAGCTCGCCCGGGAATGACATACTCCCTTTGCCAAATTTCCCCATCAGTTCAGAAACCGTCAGCAAGCCATAATTGTTGGTTATTGCCGCTTGAACATCGGTGAAATCCAGTCCTCGCCACACCACACTGGACGCGGCAATGTTAACCTGGGCAGTAAAATCGCGCAGACTCTGGTAGTTGGTCTCTTCGACACCGGAAGCAATGATCGGACGTGGTAGCGCACTTTGTTGCTGTGCCTGTTGCTGCACGTTGACATTCGTCACTGAGTTGCCAGCAACCAGACCATCCAGATTCAATTTACTTGAGCGTAAATCGATTACCCACTGCGTTTTGTCTTCCAGCACAGCACTGGCGTTACCTTGCAAGTCGCTATCATTGGCAGTCAGTTGCAATTGATTAAGTTCAAGACGGCGCTGTGGTTCAAGCCAGCGTGCCGCAAAGGTTCCACTGCCCGTAACCCCTTTAGCGGGAAGGTCGGCACCTTGAAGCTGGTAATCGAGTTTGGAGATATTGGCACTGAGTTGCTGCGGATAATTGCTGGCATCAAGATCGGCCACCAATGACAAGGTCAGATCACGTTGGTCACGATTGATGCGGCTGCTCAGTTCAATGTGCGCTTGTTTTCGCTCATTTTGCTCCATTTGCACATTGATATTGCGCACCGTAATTTGTTCGTCATCAGCGTGCTGGAAAACCAGCACACTGTCGGCAACTTTTAGTTTAGCTATGTCAAAAGACCAACCGCTGTCTTCATCAGGTGGCGGGGTGGGAGCCGACGGCCCGACAGGGGCATCCTTCGCGCGGCGCTCTTCTGTCTGGGGAGTGAGTTGAATTACTGCACCTTTCAACATCACCTGGTGAACCTTAAGTTGATGAGAAAGCAGAGGTAATAAGGCGACATCCAGGCGCATATTGTCAGCACGTACTAAGGGCTGGCTAGCACCTGGTGCGGTCAATGACATACGTCCTGATAAAATACTAAGTTGTGGCCAGACGTGCCAACGCAGCGGCCCGTCTAAATCCAGTTGATAGCCACTGCGAGCTTCAACCTGGCCTACCATATATGCACGAAAATCATTGGGGTTAACCAATAACACCAACGCAGAAAGGCCGGCAACCAGCACAACCAGCAAAATCATCAGCGTGGTAAGTAATCGTCTCATACAATCCCCATACAGATGCAACTCAGTCCTTATCAATACGACTCGCCACAGCCCCTTGCTGATCGCGATATTTCGCGTCCTGGCGACTGTTGTAAGGGCGTGCGGCAGGGCCTGAAAGCGGTTCAAAACTCAAAGCACCAATCATCATACCAGGACGCAGGGCTAAAGGCAGCTTACCGGAATTATAGAACTCCAGAACGATGCAGCCATGCCAGCCTGGATCGATACGGTGTGCGGTTACATGGACCATCAGACCCAAACGCGCCAGAGATGAACGACCGTCTAACCAACCGACTAAATCAGCGGGTATCGTTACGGACTCAAGCGTTACCGCTAAAGCCAGTTCGCCTGGGTGCAAATAGAATGCTTCGCCTTCATTGAGGACGATTTCGTCGCTCATGACGCGTTCCAGCGCTTCAGTCACTTCGTCTTTAGGACCGCTCAAATCTATAAACGGTGCCGTATGGCCGCTGAAAGTACGGAATTTGTTCCCCAAACGCACATCAACAGTAGCACCGCTAATGCGTTCAACTGGCGGACGAGGGGTAATCGTTAAGCGCCCGTCATCGAGCCAGGCTTCTATATCGCGGTCACACAAACGCATTAGTGATGCTCCTTATCTCAAGCTCAGTTTTGTTTACCCTGCCACAGCGGGGCTAAGATAGCCACGCTACGAAGGGTAAATACCGGGATTACATTACGTTTTTGCGAGCGAATAAGTAGAACTCGTTCGCGAAAGGCTGTTAAGCCTGAAGATTATTCAAAGAACTGACTGATTTTTGCCTTGAGGATATCAATGGCGATACGGTTTTTACCCCCGCGCGGCACGATAATATCGGCATACTGCTTGGAAGGTTCGATGAATTGTAAAAACATAGGACGAACGGTTTTCTGATACTGGGCCATCACAGAGTCCATTGAACGGCCACGTTCGTTAACATCGCGTTTCATACGGCGCATCAGACAAATATCCAGCGGCGTATCAACAAAAATGGAGAAGTTCATCTCTTCGCGCAGACGGGCATCCGTCAGCAACAAAATCCCTTCCAGAATGATGACTTTCTTCGGCATTAAGTGAACAGTGTTACCGGTACGGGTATGTTCAACATAGCTGTAGACAGGCAGTTCGATAGGGTTACCTGATTTGAGCATTTGTAAATGCTGAAACAGCAAGTTGTGGTCCATCGCGTTTGGATGGTCGTAGTTGGTCTTAACTCGTTCTTCCATCGAAAGATGGCTTTGGTCTTTGTAGTAACTGTCTTCTGGAATGACACCAATGTGTTCATCACCAACTTGATCGCGCAGTTCGCGATACAGTGTGCTGGCAATAAGACTTTTTCCTGAAGCCGACGCACCGGCTATCCCGATGATGACGCATTGATGGGACTTGTCAGTCATGTTGTAACGAGCCTTGTTGACTTAAATGTTGAGGAAGGGCGACGCAAAAGACGTCAAACGCGGCAATTATAGGGAGATCCGCCCGCTGATACCAGAGTAATGCACACGCAAGGGTGATTTTAACTGACAGGTATCAGGTAGGTGGAAGTCAATGAGTAACAACTATAAAAACATGGTTATTACTTGATGGTAAAAATAAGTATGTCAAATAACACTTTTTATTACTTCTTGGTGTTAAATTATGATCGGCCTGCATAGGAATTGTAAATTGTTTGTACTAGCATAAACCGAAACTTATCTTTTTATTTGCATCCGGGCATGGCACCTGGCGGCACGCCTTAACGGATTTGCGGTAATGATCAAACAAAGCACAAAAGAGTTAATCGCAATGCCTTCCTTCATTTTGCCTGCGGGGTTGGGCTTCTTAAGTTTTATATTCACTTTGTACTCCCTGGAACTGTCTCTGGTCGGTACTGTTTTAGCACCGCTTTGGTTCCCAACATCCATCATGATGGTGGCCTTATTCCGTAATCCAGTCCGTCAATGGCCAATGATCATTGTGGTATGCGCTCTCGGAAGTTTATGCGCTTCTGCTATTTTGCAGCCCATACATGAGATTAATCTCGGCTACACCGCTATAAATATTATCGAGGCATTGTTTGGCGCATCGTTAATGCGGCGTTTCCTCACGCAAATTAACCCATTGCAAAACCTCAATAATTGGGTTCGTCTGGTTTTCTGCAGTGCCATAGTTCCCCCTCTTATTGGCGGCGTGCTGGCAGTTTGGCTCGCGGGTCCTGATGGCGGAAACATTGCTAAAACTTTTTTCGTTTGGGTTTTATCCGAAACCATCGGCACTTTGGCGTTAGTCCCAACAGCATTATTGTTTAAACCAAGCTATTTATTACGCCATAAAAATCCGAAACTATTATTAGAAACAATATTCACTTTTGTTATCACCCTGACACTTAGCTATCTTGCTCTGCGTTATATGCCGTGGCCATTTACCTTTATTATTGTTTTTCTGATGTGGAGTGCTATTCGCCTGCCGCGTCTGGAAGCTTTCGTTATTTTCCTGGCTACATTAATGGTTGTCTCTTTAATGATGGCAACCAATAGCACGGTAGACATGCAACCGCACACGGACATCATGAATAATGCCCCCTGGCTGCCGTTCCTGATGATTTTATTACCAGCAAATGTAATGACAATGGTGATGTATTCGTTTCGCGAGGAGCGTAAACACATCACCGAAAGCGAAGCGCGTTTCCGTAACGCGATGGAATATTCCGCCATCGGTATGGCGTTGGTATCAACCGATGGCCAGTGGTTGCAGGTCAATAAATCGCTTTGCAAATTCCTCGGGTATAGCGCCGAACAACTACGCTCGCTGACATTCCAGCAAATCACGCATCCGGAAGATTTACACGCTGATTTACAGCAACTTAATATGCTGGTAAGTGGCAGTATCAACAGCTATTCGATGGAAAAACGTTACTACACCAGCAAAGGCGATGTCGTATGGGCATTGCTGGCGGTTTCTATCGTGCGTGATATTGACGGCACGCCGCTCTATTTAATCGCGCAGATTGAAGATATTAACGATCTCAAGCATACCGAGTGGGTGAATAAACGCTTGATGGAGCGCATTACACTTGCCAATGAAGCGGGTGGCATCGGTATCTGGGAATGGGATCTTGGCAGCGACGTAATCAGTTGGGACAAACGTATGTTTGATCTCTATGAAGTCCCGGCACATATGAAACCCACCTACGCTCTGTGGCTTGAATCTATCGTCCCCGAGGATGCGCCACAGGCTGAAAAAACAGTTCGCGATGCTTTGAAGGCTCGAGTGCCTTTCAAGATGGAATATCGTATTCATGTCAAAGAAGGCATCCGCCATATTCGCTCACTCGCAAACCGGGTGTTGAATAAAAATGGTGATGTTGAGCGCCTGCTCGGCATCAACATGGATATGACGGAAGTTAAACAACTGAACGAAGCGTTGTATCAGGAAAAAGAGCGTCTACACATTACGCTGGATTCGATAGGTGAAGCGGTCATTTGTACCGATGTAGATATGAATATCACCTTTATGAACCCTATTGCCGAAAAGCTCAGCGGTTGGCCACAACAGCAGGCAATCGGTCAGCATATTCTGGCCATTCTGCACATCACGTTTGGCGATACCGGGCCCGTGATGGAGAATATTCATAGTGGCGATTATGCGCGAACGACCATTGAACACGATGTCGTTCTGCATTGCCGCAATGGCGGCAGTTACGATATTCATTACAGCATCACACCACTAACAACGCTGGATGGGCAAAGCATCGGCTCGGTACTGGTCATTCAGGATGTTACCGAATCGCGTAAAATGCTTAAACAGTTGAGCTACAGTGCCTCACATGATGGGCTGACACACCTGGCAAACCGCGTCAGTTTCGAAAACCATCTCAAGCGGTTATTGCAGAGTGCTGGAGAAAACCGCCAGCGCCATGCGCTCGTGTTTATCGACCTCGACCGGTTCAAAGCAGTGAATGATACCGCAGGGCACGCTGCGGGCGATGCGCTGCTGCGCGAGCTCTCCTCTTTGATGCTAAGCATGTTGCGAACAGGTGATTTCCTGGCTCGTCTGGGCGGCGATGAATTTGGTTTGTTACTCCCTGATTGCTCTTCTGACAATGCGCGCTATATTTCTGAGCGTATTATCCAAAGCATTAATGACTATCACTTTACGTGGAACGGGCGTTTGCACCGCATTGGCGCCAGCGCGGGGATAACCCAAATTGATGCCGATAACAGAATTGCCTCTGAAGTGCTTTCTCAGGCCGATATCGCCTGTTATGCCTCGAAAAATGGTGGTCGCGGCCGTGTGACCGTCTTTGAATCTTCTCAGCATGAGATTCGCAAAGAAGATCAACATATGACCATCGATGAGCAAAAGCGCATCATCAACGAGAACCCGATCCTGATGGTAGCCAGAGGAGTTGCCCCGCCACGCGTTCCAGAGTCAACCAGTTTTTATATGGTGTCGTTACGCTTCTGGGGAAGTGATAATGTCGTGATTGATGAGTCCCCGTTCCGCACAGCCGTTACCGACAAAGAGTTGCAATGCGCTCTCGACCTGAGGGTTTTTAACGAATTTTTCAGCAAGTTTTCTCAACAAGTAGCAAGCAAAGGCTTTGGCATCGCGCTTCCTATTTCTTCCCCGGGCCTTGCGAATGATAAAGTTGTCGACGAGCTGTTAAGAGGCTTATCCCGCAGCCCACTACCTGCTCGTCTGTTACACCTGATGGTCAATTGCGAAGTGTTGCAAAGTGATGATGAAAAAATCGACAGCAACCTTAAAAGGCTGCGCGATAGTGGATGCCAGTTGATCCTAAGCCACGTAGGCCGAGACCTGGATATCTTTAAACACGTCTCACGCCAGCGTTTCAGCTACATCATTGTCGATGACGAACTGATTAGTAATGTTCACTGCAATCTGATGGATGAAATGATGGTGACCATCATTCATGGCCACGCCCAGCGCCAATCATTACAAACGATCGCGGGGCCTGCCGATATGCCAATGGTGATGGATACGCTGTCAGGCATTGGCATTGACCTTATTTTCGGTGAGGCAGTGACCCAACCAACCCCGTTGGAAATACTGTTGAACACCAGCTATTTCGCGATTAATTAACTCGCTTTTAAGTACCTGGAACCCAGCCCTCACTATACCAAATATGCAATAACGCGTAGGAGCGCCAGGGCTTCCAGCGTTCGGCGTAACGGCGAATTTGAGTTGGCGTCATACCTGGAAATCGCTGCTTAATCAGATAGTCGTCTGGTAAGAAAACATCATTTGCCTGCCAACCACGCAAAGCAATGTAGTTTGCCGTCCAGCGACCAATCCCTGGATAAGTGACGAGCGTTTTCACACCTTGCTCAACATCTGTAGGGCTATGGAGTGGAAACTCGCCTTTTACCATTTGTTGCGCCAGATGAATGATCGCAGCGCCACGCTTTAAGGGCATACCAAGCAGCTTTAACTGTTCAGGGCTCAACGATGCCAGTCGTTCAGGGGTGGGGAAAATTCGCCAATCAGGAAAATCCACCAGCGGTTCACCAAAAGCCTGCGCCAGTTTTCTGGCAAGTTTAGCCGCCATTGCCACGCTCACCAGTTGCCCTAAAATCGCGCGGACAGACTGCTCGAAGGTGTCCATGCAGCCTGGCAAACGAAGGCCAGGCCGTGCAGTCGCTAGATCACCAAGACTTTCAAGAATGGTATGGGGCTGACAGTCAAGATCGAGCAGTTGTTTCACTTTCTGCAAAACCACATCGGCAACCGGCTCCAGACCCGCACTCAGCGTCACTTTTAGCTGGCAGGCTTTTTCATCAGGCTCAAGCGTAACTAGCCCTTGATACTTCCCTGACGCAAAGCTGCGGCAGTAATACTCATCGGTGACAATCTCGACGCCACTAACCGCTCGCCCGGCCAGGAAACCAAACATCCACTTCCAGTCGTAAGGTGGGGTGTACTCCAGCTGATACATTGTTTCTTCCTGTCGTTAGCTATCGCAATAGCATAGGCGCACGCCACTAATAATGCCTTGCTTTGATATTCAGTTGCCCGATGCGCCACATTCCGCTAAAGTCGCCCCCCTTCTTCACCGGCATGGGGATTATATGCAATTTATTGGCTTCGATTATGGTACTGCAAACTGCTCGGTAGCAGTGATGCGTGACGGCGTTCCACAGGCGCTGGAGATGGAAAACGGCTCAAAACTGCTTCCGTCAATGTTGTGCGCTCCGACACGTGAATCAGTAAGTGAGTGGCTCTATCGCCATCACGAGGTTCCCGCCACTGGTACCGAAACCCAGGCATTGCTGCGTCGCGCGGTATCCTTTAATCGCGAAGAAGATATCGATGTCTTGCCCAACAGTGTGCAATTTGGCTTGAGTTCCCTGCGCCAGTACATGGAAGACCCGGAAGAAGTTTACTTCGTTAAATCACCAAAATCCTTCCTCGGTGCTACAGGCCTGAAACCTCAGCAAGTCGCTCTATTCGAAGATTTAGTCTGCGCGATGATGCTACATATCCGTAATCAGGCCCAAAGCCAGGTTGCCGAACCGATTACTCAAGCTGTGATCGGCCGCCCGATTAACTTCCAGGGCACAGGTGGTGATGAAGCCAATCAGCAGGCTCAAGGGATCCTTGACCGTGCCGCTCATCGCGCAGGATTTAAAGATGTGGTGTTTCAGTTTGAGCCGGTTGCGGCCGGACTTGATTTTGAAGCCACATTAAAAGAAGAGAAACAGGTGTTAGTCGTCGATATCGGCGGTGGTACCACTGACTGTTCAGTATTGCTGATGGGGCCGCAATGGCGTGCTCGTCGTGATCGCGAACAGAGCCTATTAGGCCACAGCGGTTGCCGTGTTGGCGGTAACGATCTGGATATTATGCTGGCCTTTAAACAGCTTTCCCCATTACTGGGCATGGGCGGGCAAACCGAAAAAGGTATCGCCTTGCCGGTGTTGCCGTGGTGGAATGCGGTCGCAATTAACGACGTCCCGGCGCAAAACGATTTTTATAGCAGTGCTAATGGCCGCATGCTCAACGAACTGGTACGCGATTCGCGTGAACCTGAAAAAGTGGCGTTCCTGCAAAAGGTCTGGCGCCAGCGCCTAAGCTATCGCCTGGTGCGTGCTGCGGAAGAGAGTAAAATCGCGCTGTCCGATAGTCAGCAAGTCGCCACCATGCTGCCGTTTATCAGTAAAGAACTGGGCTGCGAGATTACTCAACCGGATCTGGAAAGCGCTATCAGTCAGCCGCTGCAACGTATTCTCGAACAAGTCACACTCGCGCTGGAAAACAGTGCCGTGAAACCGGATGTGATTTATCTCACTGGTGGTAGTGCTCGCTCACCATTGTTGAAACATGCATTGGCTCAGCAATTGCCGGGCATCCCACTGGCTGGAGGCGATGACTTCGGCTCCGTAACTGCAGGCCTGGCCCGTTGGGCTGATGTGGTGTTCCGCGAATAATCAAACCGCCGTGGGGAAACCTGCGGCGTTTTAAATCTTCAGCTGTTTAATGCCATCCGGAAACTCAATTTGCAGTGAAAGCTTGCCACCCAATGCCTCGATATAACGCTTTAGTGTCCCCAGTTTGACCTCATTGCCGCGTTTTTCAATTGCCGTTACCGCAGGCTGGCTAATGCCCATCGCGTCTGCCAGTTGTTGTTGCGACCAGCCCATTTGCTCACGCATCATATGCAAACAGCTTTCCAGAATCAGTTCCTGAGTCGCTTCAGCAATTCGTTTCTGACTTTCAGGTGAACGACGAGCAATCAACTCTTCTAATGTGCTGTAACCTTTCGGGTTGTTTTTCATATTATTTCTCCTGTGCCTTCAACCAGGCCAAAAACTCTTTATCAGCGACAGTGATCATCGATTCGTAAAAATGCTTGCTTTTCGATTTATCGCCAGCGCAAAGCAAAATTGCATTACGCCGATAATCAAAAATATAAAATGCCCTGATGGGCTTGCCATGATGTTGCACTCTCAGCTCTTTCATATTCGCAAAGCGCGAACCTTTTACCGTATCAGCAAAAGGACGAGAGAGTCCCGGCCCCCAAAACTGTAAACGCCCCATCACCGCAAGCACTCTTTCCTGAAGATCATCGTTTTGTTCATCAAACCATTCTTCAAATCTTTTTGTGGTCAAGATCGTCCATGTCATAGCGTTGCCTCATAAACTATAGTTTATATCTAAAATATAAACCACAGTTTATTGCTGGAAATATAAGCAGGATACTATTCAACCGTATTCCTACGAGCCGCCTCGTAAAAAACCGCCATCTCAGACTTATCCATACAGTACTTCATATTTCCTCCATTTTTCCGCCGCCTTAACTCACTACACTAGTATCATTAGGCCTAACCCCTGAGTACGACGGGGATAATCGTTTCAGGAAGAGAAGACGTAAATCTATGAAAGGCACATTCACCGCACGTGGGTTATGGATTGCAGCAGCAGTCATTGTCGTTATCGCCGCCATTTTTTACTGGCGCCATTCGAGCACGGGTAACGACACCGCAGGTTCGCAATCAACTCAGCAGCGCCATGCCGGCAACCGCCAGGGGATGCGCGGCGGTGCACTAGCGCCGGTTCAGGCCGCAACGGCGACCAGTGAATCTGTACCCCGTTATCTCACAGGTCTTGGCACTATCACTGCCGCGAACACCGTTACTGTGCGCAGCCGTGTGGATGGGCAATTACTGGCGATTCACTTCCAGGAAGGGCAGCAGGTAAAAGCTGGTGATTTACTGGCTGAAATCGACCCAAGCCAGTTCAAAATCACCCTTGCCCAGGCTCAGGGTCAATTGGCAAAAGATCAGGCAACGCTTGCCAATGCACGCCGTGACCTGGCGCGTTTCCAGCAACTGGTTAAAACCAATCTCGTGTCACGTCAGGAATTAGACGCTCAACAAGCGTTAGTCAATGAATCTGTCGGCACGATTAAAGCTGATGAAGCCGCAGTTGCCAGCGCTCAGTTGCAGCTCGACTGGAGCCGAATCACCGCACCAATCGATGGCCGCGTGGGGTTAAAACAAGTCGATGTCGGCAATCAGATCTCCAGCAGTGATACCGCAGGGATTGTAGTGCTGACCCAAACACATCCTATTGACCTGATCTTTACCCTGCCTGAAGGTGATATTGCCACCGTGGTTAAAGCGCAAAAGGCAGGAGCAACACTGAGTGTTGAAGCCTGGGATCGGACTAATAAGCAAAAGCTCAGCAGCGGCTCACTGCTGAGTCTGGATAACCAGATTGATGTCACCACTGGCACCATCAAACTCAAAGCCCGCTTTAATAATGAAGACGATGCACTGTTCCCAAACCAGTTTGTTAATGCCCGCATGCTGGTTGATACCCAGCAAGATGCCGTGGTTGTTCCCACTGCTGCGGTACAAATGGGCAATGAAGGCAGCTTTGTCTGGGTGCTCAATAGCGAAGATAAAGTCAGCAAACACCTGGTAACCACCGGCATTCAGGATAGCCAGAAAGTTGTTATCACCGCTGGCCTTTCTGCAGGTGAGCGAGTGGTAACGGACGGCATTGATCGCCTGACGGAAGGCGCGAAAGTGGAAGTGGTCGAAGCACAATCAGCGACAACCAGCAATACCGAAGCTGCACCAAAACACAAACGTAACGGAGCGGCTTCCTGATGCAGGTGTTACCACCGAGCGCCACAGGTGGCCCATCGCGCCTGTTTATCCTACGGCCAGTTGCCACCACACTTTTGATGGTGGCCATTTTGCTGGCCGGTATTATTGGCTATCGCTTCTTGCCTGTATCTGCATTACCCGAAGTGGATTACCCAACAATTCAGGTGGTAACGCTTTATCCTGGAGCCAGCCCGGATGTAGTGACATCAGCCATTACCGCGCCGCTTGAGCGCCAGTTTGGCCAGATGTCGGGCCTCAAACAGATGTCGTCACAAAGTGCCGGTGGTGCATCGGTTGTAACATTACAATTCCAGCTCACGTTGCCGCTTGATGTTGCCGAACAGGAAGTACAAGCCGCGATTAACGCCGCCACTAACCTGTTGCCAAACGACCTGCCGAATCCGCCAGTTTACAGCAAAGTAAACCCGGCGGATCCACCAATTATGACTCTCGCAGTCACCTCAACTGCCATGCCGATGACGCAGGTCGAAGACATGGTAGAAACGCGCGTGGCACAGAAAATCTCCCAGGTTTCCGGCGTTGGCCTGGTCACGCTTTCCGGCGGCCAGCGCCCTGCGGTGCGCGTGAAACTTAACGCACCGGCGATTGCCGCACTGGGCTTGACCAGCGAAACCGTGCGCACGGCCATCACCAGCGCCAACGTTAACTCAGCAAAAGGCAGCCTGGATGGCCCTGAACGCGCCGTCACGCTTTCGGCCAATGACCAAATGCAATCGGCTGAAGAGTATCGCAACCTGATTATTGCTTATCAGAACGGTGCACCAATTCGTCTTGGTGATGTGGCAACCGTTGAGCAAGGGGCAGAAAACACCTGGCTTGGTGCGTGGGCGAACAAGCAACCGGCGATAGTGATGAATGTGCAGCGCCAGCCGGGGGCGAATATTATCGACACCGCCGATAGCATCCGCGCGATGCTGCCCGCGCTAACCAAAAGCCTGCCGAAATCGGTTGAAGTCAAACTGCTCAGCGATCGCACAACCAACATCCGCGCCTCCGTTAACGACACCCAGCATGAGCTGATGCTCGCCATCGCGCTGGTTGTCATGATTATCTACCTGTTCCTGCGTAACGTTCCGGCGACCATTATCCCGGCAGTTGCAGTGCCACTGTCGTTGATCGGGACTTTTGCGGTGATGGTGTTTCTCGACTTTTCGATAAACAACCTGACGCTGATGGCGTTAACCATCGCTACCGGTTTTGTGGTCGATGATGCGATCGTAGTTATCGAAAACATCTCGCGTTATATCGAAAAAGGCGAAAAGCCCCTCGCCGCCTCGCTAAAAGGGGCGGGGGAAATTGGCTTTACCATTATCTCGCTGACCTTCTCGCTGATTGCGGTGCTGATCCCGCTGCTGTTTATGGGCGATATCGTTGGCCGTTTGTTCCGGGAATTTGCCGTCACGTTGGCTATTGCGATTCTGATATCGGCGGTAGTGTCGCTGACGCTTACGCCAATGATGTGCGCACGGATGTTAAGCCACGAATCACTGCGCAAGCAAAACCGTTTCTCCCGCGCCAGTGAGCGCTTCTTCGATCGTGTAATTACCGGTTATGGGCGCATGTTGACCCGCGTGTTAAACCACCCGTGGCTCACGCTGGGAGTCGCTTTTGGCACCCTGGCACTCACCGTTGTACTGTGGATTTTCATTCCGAAAGGCTTCTTCCCGATCCAGGATAACGGCATTATTCAGGGCACTTTACAGGCACCGCAATCTGTCTCCTTTGCCAGCATGGCGCAGCGCCAACAGCAGGTTGCAGATGTGATAATGAAAGATCCTGCGGTCGAAAGCCTGACTTCATTTATAGGAGTGGATGGTACCAACCCATCTCTGAACAGTGCGCGTTTGCAAATTAACCTCAAACCATTGAGCGACCGTGACGACCGTATTCCGGTAGTGATTGAGCGTTTACAAACTAACGTGGCCAAAGTGCCGGGGGTCGAGCTTTACCTGCAACCAGTGCAAGACTTGACCATCGATACAACGGTTAGCCGTACGCAGTATCAGTTCACTTTGCAGACTACTTCGTTGGATGAACTCAGCACCTGGGTGCCGCAGTTAACTGAAAAATTGCGAGCATTGCCGCAACTGGCTGACGTCAGCAGCGACTGGCAGGATCAGGGGCTGGTGGCCTATGTAAATGTTGACCGTGCCAGTGCCAGCCGCCTTGGTATCTCCATGTCAGATGTCGATAACGCGCTCTATAACGCATTTGGTCAGCGCCTGATTTCCACTATTTATACTCAGGCCAACCAGTATCGCGTGGTACTTGAGCACGATACCAGCACCACACCAGGCCTGAGCGGATTGGATAATATTCGCCTTGCCAGCACTGATGGCGGCAGCGTGCCGCTGAGTAGCATTGCCAAAATCGAGCAGCGTTTTGCCCCGTTGACGATAAACCATCTCGACCAGTTCCCATCTACGACGTTCTCATTTAACGTCACGAGCGGCCATTCGTTGGAGGATGCGGTTAAAGCGATTACAGCGGCGGAAAAAGATCTCGCCATGCCCGCTGATATCACCACTCAATTCCAGGGCAGCACCCTCGCCTTCCAGAACGCATTAGGGAGCACCATCTGGCTAATCGTGGCTTCAGTGGTGGCTATGTACATCGTGCTCGGCGTGTTATACGAAAGCTTCATTCACCCGATAACTATCCTGTCGACACTGCCGACTGCGGGCGTAGGCGCACTGTTGGCGTTAATGCTGGCAGGAGCCGAACTGGATGTCATTGCCATCATCGGCATCATTTTGCTTATCGGCATAGTGAAGAAAAACGCCATCATGATGATCGACTTCGCCCTCGCGGCTGAGCGTGAACAAGGCATGAAACCATACGATGCGATTTACCAGGCCTGTTTACTGCGTTTCCGTCCGATTCTGATGACTACCCTCGCCGCCCTGCTTGGTGCACTGCCGTTGATGCTCTCAACCGGTGTGGGTGCAGAACTGCGCCGCCCGCTCGGGATTGGCATGGTCGGTGGTCTGCTGGTGAGCCAGGTATTAACCCTGTTTACCACGCCGGTTATCTATTTGCTGTTCGATAACCTGTCGCATGCGGTGCGCCGCCGCTTTGGTCGTCGTGATGAGGAAGTGCTGTGAAATTCTTTGCACTGTTCATCTACCGGCCCGTCGCCACCATTCTGCTGACCGCCGCCATCACATTGTGCGGCGTGTTGGGCTTCCGCCTGCTGCCTGTGGCCCCGTTGCCACAGGTGGATTTCCCGGTCATTATGGTCAGCGCTTCACTGCCGGGCGCTTCACCTGAAACCATGGCATCGTCAGTGGCAACGCCACTTGAACGGGCGCTCGGGCGTATTGCTGGCGTGAATGAGATGACCTCGTCGAGTTCGCTTGGCAGCACGCGCATCATTCTGGAATTTACTTTTGACCGCGATATCAACGGAGCCGCGCGTGATGTGCAAGCAGCGATAAACGCCGCGCAAAGCCTGCTACCAAGCGGAATGCCAAGCCGCCCGACCTACCGCAAAGCTAACCCGTCAGACGCACCCATTATGATTCTGACGCTGACTTCCGATACATTTTCGCAAGGCCAGCTCTACGATTTCGCCTCCACACAACTGGCGCAAACCGTCTCGCAAATTGATGGCGTGGGTGATGTGGATGTCGGCGGCAGTTCGCTACCTGCGGTGCGTGTAGATCTCAACCCACAAGCACTATTCAACCAGGGCGTTTCGCTCGATGCCGTCCGCACCGCTATCGACAATGCCAACGTGCGCCGTCCACAAGGTGCGGTGGAAGATAGTTCTAAACGCTGGCAATTGCAGACAAATGATGAGCTAAAAACCGCAGCGGAATATAAGCCGTTAATCATTCATTACAACAATGGTGGTGCGGTACAACTGAGTGATGTCGCTAACGTCACCGATTCAGTACAGGACGTGCGTAACGCCGGGATGACCAACGCGAAACCCGCGATTTTGCTGATGATTCGTAAATCCCAGGAAGCGAACATCATCGAGACGGTTGACAGGATTCGGGCGAAAATCCCTGAGTTGCGGGAAACTATTCCTGCGTCGATCGATTTGCAAATCGCCCAGGATCGCTCGCCAACCATTCGTGCCTCTCTTGCTGAAGTCGAGCAGTCGTTGGTTATCTCAGTCGCACTTGTGATTCTGGTGGTGTTCCTGTTCCTGCGGTCCGGGCGCGCAACACTCATACCCGCAGTAGCGGTTCCGGTGTCGCTCATCGGCACCTTCATCGCTATGTACCTGTGCGGCTTTAGCCTCAATAACCTGTCGCTGATGGCGCTAACCATCGCCACCGGTTTTGTGGTGGATGACGCTATAGTGGTGTTGGAGAATATTTCCCGCCATCTCGAAGCGGGTGTGAAACCGTTGCAGGCAGCACTTCAGGGTGTGCGCGAAGTCGGTTTTACCGTGTTGTCGATGAGCCTGTCGTTAGTCGCTGTTTTCCTGCCTTTGCTGTTAATGGGCGGCTTGCCGGGCCGGCTGTTTAAAGAATTTGCAGTCACGCTTTCGGTCGCCATCGGTATCTCACTGGTGGTTTCGATTACGCTGACGCCGATGATGTGTGGCTGGTTACTAAAGAATAAACCGCAGCATACCCCAACCCGTAACCGTGGATTTGGACGCGTACTTGTCGCAATGCAACAAGGCTATGGGCGTTCTCTGAAATGGGTGCTAAACCATACGAAATTGGTGGGTGTTGTGCTGCTGGCAACCATCGCACTGAATATCTGGCTGTATATCGCGATTCCAAAAACCTTTTTCCCCGAGCAAGACACCGGGCGCTTGATGGGCAACATTCAGGCCGACCAAAGCATTTCATTCCAGGCGATGCGTGGGAAGCTACAGGACTTTATGAAAATCGTCCGGGATGATCCGGCAGTGGATAATGTAACGGGCTTCACGGGTGGTTCACGGGTAAACAGCGGTATGATGTTTATCTCATTGAAGCCGCTTTCTGAACGTAAAGAGACGGCGCAACAGGTTATCGATCGTTTACGTCAATCACTGGCAAAAGAACCTGGTGCAAGCCTGTTCTTAATGGCCGTGCAGGATATTCGTGTTGGCGGACGCCAGGCCAATGCCAGTTACCAGTACACGCTGCTATCAGATAATTTGGCCGACCTGCGTACCTGGGAGCCAAAGATTCGTCAGGCTCTGGCTAAACTGCCACAACTCGCAGATGTGAACTCTGATAGCCAGAATAACGGCGCAGAAATGGATCTGATTTATGATCGTGAAACCATGTCGCGGTTGGGTATAAGCGTTCAAGATGCCAATAATCTGCTAAATAACGCCTTTGGCCAGCGGCAGATTTCGACAATTTATCAGCCGCTAAACCAGTACAAAGTGGTGATGCAAGTCGATCCGCGTTACACCCAGGACATCAGCGCACTGGACCAAATGTTTGTCACTAATAAAGAGGGTAAACCAATCCCTCTTTCTTATTTTGCCAAATGGCAGCCGGCGAACGCGCCTCTTGCCGTTAACCACCAGGGGTTATCAGCCGCCTCCACCGTCTCCTTTAACTTGCCAACCGGGGTTTCGTTATCGGAAGCCAGTGATGCTATCGACCGCACCATGACCGCGCTCGGCGTGCCATCCACGGTGCGCGGCATGTACGCCGGAACCGCGCAGGTATTCCAGGACACCATGAAATCCCAGGTTTTGCTGATTATTGCTGCCATCGCCACGGTGTATATCGTGCTGGGGATTTTGTATGAGAGTTACGTTCACCCGCTGACGATCCTCTCTACCCTGCCTTCCGCGGGGGTTGGCGCGTTGTTAGCTCTGGAAATTTTTGGCGCGCCGTTTAGCTTAATCGCGCTCATTGGCATCATGCTGCTGATTGGTATCGTGAAGAAAAATGCCATCATGATGGTGGATTTCGCCATCGACGCACAGCGTAACGGCAACCTGCAACCTGAAGAAGCCATTTTCCAGGCCTGCCTGTTGCGTTTTCGCCCAATCATGATGACCACACTTGCCGCACTTTTCGGTGCATTGCCATTGGTGCTGACCAGTGGCGACGGCGCGGAACTGCGCCAGCCGCTAGGGATCACGATTGTTGGCGGCCTGTTTGTAAGCCAGCTTTTAACGCTGTACACCACCCCGGTGGTTTATCTGTTCTTTGATCGTTTGCGGATGCGGTTTGCGCGTAAAAATGATCGTCTTGCGACAACGGATTAATCATCCCATGGCACTGGAATATCCAAAATAATTGGAGTTGCAGCAAGGCCGCAAGTGAATGAGTCCCGATGAGCTTACTTGAGTAAGTGATTTGGGCGAAAGAGCGCAGCAACGCTGCTGCAGCTTCAAGTATGAAGGATATTTAAATGACCGAATTGCCTGCCGCCGTGCGCTGGCAACTGTGGATAGTCGCCTTTGGCTTCTTTATGCAGTCGCTCGACACCACCATCGTCAACACCGCCCTGCCCTCTATGGCGGCGAGCCTGGGCGAAAGCCCGTTACACATGCACTCGGTTATCGTGTCGTATGTGTTGACGGTGGCGGTAATGTTGCCCGCAAGCGGCTGGCTGGCGGACCGCGTTGGCGTGCGCAATATCTTCTTCACCGCAATTGTGCTCTTCACCATTGGCTCATTGCTCTGCGCGCACGCCTCAACGCTTAACGAGCTTGTGATGGCGCGCGTAGTACAAGGTATCGGTGGTGCGATGATGGTGCCCGTCGGGCGCTTAACGGTGATGAAAATCGTGCCGCGCGAGCAATATATGGCAGCGATGACCTTCGTCACGTTGCCCGGACAAATTGGTCCGCTGCTTGGCCCGGCGCTCGGCGGCGTGCTGGTTGAATATGCATCCTGGCACTGGATCTTCCTGATTAACCTGCCGGTTGGCATTATCGGAGCCATCGCCACGCTATGGCTGATGCCGAACTACACCATGCAGACACGTAAATTCGACATGATGGGCTTTGTCTATCTGGCATTTGGCATGGCGGCGTTGACCATTGCGCTTGATGGCGCGAAAGGTTTAGGCGTTAGCCCATCCACTGTGTGGTTGTTGGTTGCTGGCGGTGCTACGGCAATGGCGCTCTACTTATGGCATGCCAAAGCCAATGACAACGCTCTATTCAATCTAAACCTTTTTAAGACGCAGACATTTTCTCTCGGGCTACTAGGCAGTTTTTGCGGCCGCATCGGCAGCGGCATGATCCCGTTTATGACACCGGTATTCCTGCAAATAGGCCTCGGTTTTTCGCCATTCCATGCGGGCCTGATGATGGTGCCAATGGTGCTCGGCAGCATGGGCATGAAACGCATCGTAGTGCAGGTGGTTAACCGCTTTGGCTATCGCAATGTGTTAGTCGCCACCACGCTCGGTTTAGCGCTGGTAATTCTGCTGTTTATGGCAACCGCGCTGCTGGGCTGGTACTACCTGCTACCAGTGGTGTTGTTCCTGCTCGGCATGGTGAACTCAACGCGTTTCTCTTCAATGAACACGCTGACGCTGAAAGATTTACCTGATGACCTGGCAAGCGGCGGCAACAGCATGCTCTCAATGGTGATGCAGCTTTCAATGAGTATCGGCGTCACCATCGCCGGGTTGTTACTGGGAATGTACGGTCATCATCAATTGACGGCAGATAGCACCGTAGTCCACAGCGTGTTTATGTATACGTATCTCAGCATGGCGGTGGTTATCGCCCTGCCCGCACTGATTTTTGCTCGCGTCCCGAAAGACACCACCAAAAATGTCGTGATTGCGCGACGCAAAAGGAGGAGCTCATGAAGCTCTGGCGGCCTGGAATTACCGGCAAATTGTTCCTCGCGATTTTCTCGACTTGCTTGCTGGTGCTGGCAATCATGCACTGGGGTGTGCGGCTCAGTTTCGAACATGGGTTTATTGATTACATCAAACGCGGCAATGAACAGCGGCTGGAGATGCTAAGCGACGCGTTGGGCGAGCAGTATGAACAGCACGGAAACTGGCAGTTTCTGCGCAATAATGATCGCTTTATGTTCAAGCTGCTGCGTTCATTCGAGCATGGCGATGTAGAAAATAACAACCTGCCACCGCACGGCTGGCGCACTCAATTCTGGGTCGTCGACCAGGATTACAAAGTGCTGGTTGGCCCACGTGGCCCGGTTCCCACAGACGGTATGCGCCGGGCGATAAACGTTAATGGCCGTGATGCAGGCTGGGTTGTCGCTTCACCGGTTGAACGCCTGACGCGCAACACCGATATTAATTTCGACCGTCAACAACGACGTACCAGCTGGATAATCGTCGGCCTGGCAACATTGCTCGCCGCCGCCGCAACCTTCCTGTTAGCGCGTGGCCTGCTGGCACCGGTTAAGCGCCTGGTTGAAGGGACACACAAACTTGCCGCCGGGGATTTCACCACCCGCGTGGACTCCACCAGCCAGGATGAACTCGGCAAACTGGCGCAGGACTTTAACCAGCTCGCCAGCACGCTTGAGAAAAACCATAATATGCGCCGCGCGTATATGGCGGATATTTCCCATGAATTGCGCACCCCGCTGGCGATTTTACGCGGCGAGCTGGAGGCGATTCAGGATGGCGTGCGCAAATTCACGCCGGAATCCGTGGCGTCACTGCAAATGGAAGTCGCCACACTGACCAAACTGGTTGATGACCTGCACCAATTGTCGATGTCTGACGAAGGCGCACTGGCCTACCAGAAGAAATCTTTGGATATCATTAACCTGTTGGAAATTGTGGCGGGAGCCTTCCGCGAACGCTTTAACTCACGTGGTTTAAGCATTAGCCTGGCGCTGCCTGATAGCGCCACCATTTTCGGTGACAGCGATCGTTTAATGCAGTTATTCAATAACCTGTTGGAAAACAGCCTGCGCTACACCGATGCGGGCGGCCAGCTGGTTATCTCCGGCGAAGTGGTGAATCAACGTTTTGTCATGCACTTTGCCGACAGCGCGCCGGGTGTCAGCGATGAACAACTCACCATGCTGTTTGAGCGTTTCTACCGCACTGAAGGTTCGCGCAACCGCGCAAGCGGCGGCTCCGGCCTCGGCTTGTCCATCTGCCAGAATATCGTTGCGGCCCATAACGGCAAGCTTTACGCCTCGCATTCGCCTTTCGGCGGGGTAAGCATTACAGTAGAGTTACCGCTGGAGCCAGAATCGTTGAGACCTGTATGACCGAATTACCTATTGACGAAAACACACCGCGTATTTTAATTGTTGAAGACGAGCCGAAGCTCGGCCAACTGTTGATTGATTACTTACGTGCCGCGGGATATGCGCCAGAGTTGATTACCCACGGCGACAAAGTGCTGCCTTTCGTGCGCCAGACACCGCCGGATTTGATCCTGCTTGATTTGATGCTGCCAGGCACCGATGGCCTGACGCTATGCCGCGAAATCCGTCGTTTCTCGGAAATTCCGATTGTGATGGTCACCGCCAAAATCGAAGAGATCGACCGCTTATTAGGGCTGGAAATTGGTGCCGATGATTACATCTGTAAACCGTACAGCCCGCGTGAAGTGGTGGCGCGCGTGAAAACTATTTTGCGCCGCTGCAAACGCCAGCGCGACCCGGTAGCTGCCGACGAAATCAGCCCGTTAATCATTGACGAAGGACGCTTCCAGGCAAGCTGGCGCGACAAGCTGCTGGACTTAACACCAGCTGAGTTCCGACTGCTAAAAACCCTTTCCCACGAACCGGGCAAAGTCTTTTCCCGCGAACAGCTACTTAACCAGCTTTACGATGATTACCGCGTAGTGACTGACCGCACCATCGACAGCCATATTAAAAACCTGCGCCGTAAACTCGAAGCATTAGATGAAGAACAGTCGTTTATCCGCGCGGTATATGGTGTGGGTTACCGTTGGGAAGCCGACGAGTGCCGTATTGCGTAAAGGTAGTTTCTGGAACTAATATGCTCAAAATAATTCGAGTTTCAGGTAGGCGGCAAGGGAAGTTATCCCGATGAGCTTACTTATGTAAGTGATTCGGGTAAGTGAGCGCAGCCAACGCCCCTGCAACTTGAAGTATGACGAGCATTAGCGCTACAATTCCCGCCCTAAAACTGTGCCTTATGCACGCGCCTTAAAATCATCGCACCCAGTGCGGTGATTTCTGACCTGAAATCAGAACGAGAAAATCATGTTTAAACCAGAACTCCTTTCGCCAGCCGGAACGCTGAAGAATATGCGTTACGCTTTTGCCTATGGTGCCGATGCGGTTTATGCGGGCCAACCGCGTTACAGCCTGCGCGTACGCAATAACGAATTCAACCACGAAAACCTCCAGCTCGGCATCAACGAAGCCCATGAGCTCGGCAAAAAATTCTATGTGGTTGTCAACATTGCTCCCCATAACGCTAAGCTGAAAACCTTTATCCGTGACCTGAAACCGGTTATCGATATGGGCCCGGATGCGCTGATCATGTCCGACCCAGGTCTTATCATGATGGTACGCGAAGCATTCCCGGAAATGGACGTTCACCTGTCTGTGCAGGCCAACGCCGTAAACTGGGCAACCGTGAAGTTCTGGAAACAAATGGGTCTGACGCGTGCGATTCTTTCCCGGGAACTGTCCCTGGAAGAGATCGCTGAAGTGCGTGAACAAGTGCCAGATATGGAACTGGAAATCTTCGTTCATGGCGCTCTGTGCATGGCCTATTCTGGCCGCTGCCTGCTTTCTGGTTACATCAACAAGCGCGACCCGAACCAAGGCACCTGCACCAACGCCTGCCGTTGGGAATACAAAGTTGAAGAAGGCAAAGAAGATGATGTCGGCAACATCGTGCATCTTCACGAGCCGATTCCGGTGCAAAACATCGAGCCGACTTTAGGCGCTGGCGCACCGACGGACAAAGTGTTCCTGATGGAAGAAGGCAAACGCCCTGGTGAATACATGACCGCGTTCGAAGACGAACACGGCACTTACATCATGAACTCCAAAGATCTGCGCGCCATTGAACATGTTGAGCGCCTGACCAAAATGGGCGTGCACTCGCTGAAAATCGAAGGCCGCACCAAGTCTTACTATTACTGCGCGCGTACCGCTCAGGTTTATCGCCGTGCGATCGACGATGCCGCTGCAGGAAAACCGTTCGACCCAACGCTTCTGACCACGCTTGAAGGGCTGGCGCATCGCGGTTATACCGAAGGTTTCTTACGTCGCCATAATCATGATTCTTATCAGAACTACGAGTACAGCCACTCGGTTTCTGAAAGTCAGCAATTTGTCGGTGAATTTACCGGTGAACGCCGTGACGGCCTGGCAGAAGTGAAAGTGAAGAACAAATTCCTGTTGGGCGATAGCCTTGAGTTAATGACCCCGCAGGGTAACGTCACTTTCACACTTGAGGTGCTGGAAAATACCAAAGCGCAGCCGATTGAAGTGGCTCCAGGCGATGGCCACACCGTTTGGATGCCTGTACCAGAAGATGTTTCGCTGGATTACGCGCTGCTGATGCGCAATTTGGTTGCTCAGAACGCGCGCTAAGTCACTCATTGTGGGTATTTTTTCCGCGCCAGGACATTTCTTAGAAACCGATCACATACCGCTTCGCTGTATACGGTTATTATCGCCGGGCTGAAAAACATAACCCATAAATGCTAGCTATATCCTAATAATTCGAATTGTAGAAAGGCGGCGACGCAGTGAATCCCCGGGAGCTTACTCAAGTAAGTGACTGGGGTGAACGAGGAAAGCCAACGCATCTACAATTTGAAGTATGACGGATATGTACCAGGAACCACCTCATTGGCCTGTGGAATCTCCCTTCCGCAGGCCTTCTTTTTTGGTGATAACCAAATGAAATAAAAGGATTTATTTCAATCAATGTCCACGCATTGACCACGCATCGAAAATTTTCATCAAAGATCGACCAAAAGCCTCGCCATTGCGCGGGGTTTTCTTTCCTCTTATTCTGAATATTAACAATTTTTCATATAGTGTTTTACTATATCAGCATAAACATGAATGCAAATTGGAGTGATGGGAAATGCCGCTGCTTGAATACATTGAAAAATACTACAACGGGAATCAGCGTTCTTTTGCTCGCCTGACAGGTGTTCAACCAGCACAAGTCACCCAGTGGTTAGACAAGAAATTCATTGTTGTTAATCACACGATCTACAGCCCGCGCCGTAAACTTAATGTTTAGAGGAGGAGCACTGCTTCGATAAATCTTTTGCGCGCAAAACTGAGGGTACGAAAATCCCCTCAGTTGCCACCAAAATTTCATCTGTTTTTGAGGAGCGAAGTATTACTTAATATACTAATCACCATTGCTGAGTTGTAAGCGCTTCTTTCGTGAAAATGTTGCTCTCTCAATATAACGATATGATAGCCAGGCTAAAAATATTGATAACACAGAATATAATATAAACTTACCTAGGCCATCAGGAACACCCAACTTATCCAATCGTCTATTAACTATTGAGTTCATGGCATTATGTATAAGGTACAGCGAAAATGATATTTCACCGAGAAAGACTAAGAACCTAGGCGTGATAGATTCCAAAAATTTTTCATTAATAATGATTATTAAGAATAAAAGTCCCGAAATTAACCCAACCTGCATGTTTTCCCGATCAAGCCCACCATGACTCTTATAAAGAAACATAATGCAGAGTAAAGATAAAAGTGTTGTGATTATTTTAGCGTAACCATTTACACATTTTATTTTTTTGTATGCCAAACCGAGTGTCACTCCGATTAAAAACTCGAACACCATCGGGTTAGTCATTAAATTGAAATATGCGCTTTGACTCAAAACAACGCCAGGCTGAAGGGGTATTGTTTGGGTAAGGCAAACCGGAACAACAATCAGTGCGATAGCAAACCAAGCAAACATTACAAGCCAACGCCTAGTGAACAACATAGAACATGCCATCACAAAATAAAAATACATCTCATAATTTAGCGTCCATCTTACTCCATAGATTTCTGACGTATCTATAAATACCGGGGACTTACTTGCATATATGGGTATAAAAAACAATGCACTTATTAAATTTTCTACTTTATTATGGTAATGGAATAGACTTAAACCACCAGATAAAGCCAGTGTGATTATTAAAATAATAAAATATGCTGGCAATAGTCTTTTAGCTCTATTCTTTATAAAATGAAAGGCACCTTGAAAACCTGTCGGTTTATCTATTGATGATAACGTAATAACAAAGCCACTAATTACAAAAAATATATCAACCCCATAGCCACCATATATAAATAACTTATCACCCAACCCATCATGGCTGTCATTTATTAAAAAACGATAATGAAAAAACATAACCATTATCGCTGCTATTCCTCTAAGCGCCTGCACAGAGTTAATTTTTGCACTCATTCTGAAAACCATAACCACAAATTAAACGTGTATATGATATTACCAGAATGCATTCACATGCTAAATGCGTGGATACCAAATATTACTCAAAGCAATGATTAACAGTCAGACTTTAAAGTGACGGAAAATGGCGCGAAGCCGCGCCACGCCTACACTATCGATCCTTTCTGATCCTTTACTTTCCCCTAGAAAACTGAAATTCACTGAAATTCATTACATTCTGTGCAATGGCCATTTCTCACGAAATCCCCAGCACTGGCGCGGTCTGCGGAGGTCAATTGCACAAATCCCCAACTGAAAAAACTTTATGACCCAAAGAGCGCAGGCGGGTGCGGTGTAGCGCGGTTTCCGTGATGTGATTCGTTCCGTGGGTGGCTGCGGCTGCGTTTCTGCGGGCCGCTGTGGTGACGATCCTTCTTGCCTATGCGTTGACGTGGTGGCGCTTTTGCGTGGCCTGTGGTGCGTTCTGAGGGCTGTATTTGAGGCACAAAAAAGCCCGCGCTCGGCGGGCTGTCACATGGTGCTGGCAGGTCAGGCAATTAAGCCTTTGTATTTATTCTTAGTGGCTGTTGCAGCCGTGGCCGCTGTCGTGAAGTCGGCAGCATTCGTCGGTGCGCCAGTGTTCTGATGCGTATGCGCAGCGCAGAACGTGGCCACCTGCTGCATCAGGTCGATAGTTTCCAGCATCATCTGCAGGGTGTTCACTGATTCACTGCCTATATGAACCGTTGGCCCCATCACCTGCTGCCCGCCGGCGGCAACACTCTTACGCAATCCCGCTATCTTCTCAGCCAGCGCCGCGCATTCTGTGGTGATGTTGCCGGTGACTTTCGTTGACTGATTGCCACCGACTTCTGTCGTGGCGTCCTGCGCCACATGCGCGACGTAGTTTGCCTGGGTGCCGATGGCGTAATCACCGGTGCTGGCCTGTTGAATGGCACCGGCCATTAGCCTGGCTGGCCCCATCACTTTGGTTGTATCACCGGCCTGGATGGTCGTATCACGCTGCGTGATTGTGCGGCTTTCCGTGTCGGCCTTAACCTCACGATGCATAGATGATTCCGCAATCGTCTGGTCAGTGGTGCGCTGCATATGCCCTTCAACGGTGACGCGCGTTTCCACACCTTCACGTTGCTGCTGCAGCTGCTCGCCGGGTTTCACATTGGGCAGACTGGTGCCGTCAGGCAACGTCTGACGAATAAAGGGTTTATCTGGCCGGCCATCCATGAACGCCACTTCAACCAGCGTTCCGACCGGTGGAAACTGGAACATGCCGCTGTCATGGCCAGCCATTGGCACCGGCACCTGGACCGCTTTATAAAGCGGTGTATCTGTTACCGGGTTGCCGTCTGCGTCCTGCAGTTGCAGATCCACGGCATAGCGTGGCCGAAACTCGTTGGCAATGTTGCCACTGCTCACCGGCTCAGAATGCGCAATCACCCGCGCAATACGGGGAACATGCAGCCCGCCGGCAATCTCCGGACACACGGCCTCTAGCTGGCGACGTATCAGGGGTTTAATTAACGGGTTACCGTCGGTATCAAGCGGCGTCCATGTCAGCATCATGTCATCGTTCATCAGCCCGACTTTCGTTACCCGCTGGGGTGAAGCGGTGAAGTTAAAAGCAGAGCATATCATTCAGAATCGTGTGACGTTTGTGAAGACCAAAACAAACAAACCGCGCACAGTTCCTGTGTCTCAGAAAGTGGCTGAAATGATTGCAGGCAATAAACGCGGATTCCTGTTTACTAATGCTCATTACAAAGAGTTCCGGCAAATACTGAAGGATGTTAAACCGGATTTACCGTCTGGCCAGGCAACCCATGCACTTCGCCACAGTTTTGCTACTCATTTTATGATTAACGGAGGCAGCATTATCACGCTACAGCGAATACTGGGACATTCAAGAATTGAGCAGACCATGACCTACGCTCATTTCGCACCTGAATACTTGCAGGACGCTGTGTCACTCAATCCGCTACGTGGCGGAACTGACGCACAAAACGTCCACACAGTGTCCACAGTCGGGTAGCTTTTGAGGGCTTTCAGTAGTCTTGCGTACCGTGCAAAGCCGCATTGCACCGCTGAAAGCCCCTATTAACACCAAAGAGAAAGGCACTTCCGCAGGCCTTCTTTTTTGCTAAACCCCGCAGACTCAGCCTGTTCTTACCCGCAAATCCCACACATAAGATACACTTTGAATTCAATTACATTTCCAGAGGTTTTCCATGGAGCAGTTTCCGGTATCGCTCGTCATTCTGAACGGCAAAGGTGCTAATAACGATATTTTGCGCAGCGCCGTCAGCGTCATGCGTGATGAGGGGTACACGTTACACATCCGCGTCACCTGGGAACAAGGTGATGCGATTCGCTATGTTGAAGAAGCATCCAGGATGGGCGTTGATACGGTTATTGCCGGAGGCGGTGACGGTACGATAAACGAAGTGGCGACCGCGCTGGCGCAACTGGCCCCTGAACACCGTCCGGTGTTGGGCATTTTACCGCTCGGCACCGCCAACGACTTTGCCACCAGCGTCGGCATTCCACAGGAGTTGGACAAAGCGCTGCAACTGGCAATTGTCGGCAAAGGGACGCCTATCGATCTGGTGCAGGTGAACGAATCGGCCTGGTTTATCAATATGGCGACCGGTGGTTTCGGGACGCGTATCACCACCGAAACACCGGAAAAACTTAAAGCGGCACTGGGCGGGATCGCCTATTTCGTTCACGGCCTGATTCGCCTCGACACGCTCAAACCGGATCGCTGCGAAATTCGTGGTGAGAATTTTGAGTGGCAAGGCGACGCGCTGGTGATTGGCATCGGCAATGGCCGTCAGGCGGGAGGTGGACAAGAACTTTGCCCGCAGGCGTTGATTAACGATGGGCTGTTAGAACTGCGCATTTTCACCGGCGATGAGTTGCTCCCGGCGATTTTTAAAACTCTGACGCAGCCGGACGACAACCCAAATATCATTGATGGGCGTTCATCCTGGTTTGAGATAACCGCCCCGCACGACATTACTTTTAATCTTGATGGCGAGCCGCTGACCAGTCAGAAGTTCCGCATTGATATCCATCCGAATGCGCTGAGCTGCCGTCTGCCACCAAACTGCCCGCTGCTGGGTTAAGCAGACGGGCAATTGAGTCGAGTCAGAACTGCGCCACCTGCTGGGCCATTTCACGGCTATATTGGCGGCTGGCGTTAACCAGCATTTGCGTATACGGATTTTGCGCGGCACCGCTGATTAAATTATCGGTGCCGAGCGATTCCAGAATACGCCCGTGTTGCATCACACCCACGCGATGGCATAAATGCGCAATGACGCCTAAATCGTGCGTCACCATTAAATAGGTAAGTTTCGATTCTTGCTGTAAATCCGAAAGTAAATTGAGAATTTCCGCCTGCACCGAAACATCTAATGCCGAAGTAGGTTCATCAAGCAGCAGCACTTCCGGTTCAAGTATCAGCGCACGTGCAATCGCCACACGCTGGCGCTGCCCGCCGGAAAGCTGGTGCGGATAACGGCTGCGAAACGCGCGGTTCAGGCCGACTTTATCGAGCATCATATTGATGCGCCGGTCACGGTCGGTGAAGCCCTGAATTTGCAGCGGTTCTTCCAGAATATCGCCGATGGTGTGGCGCGGGTGCAGCGAACCGTACGGATCCTGAAATACCATTTGCACCATGCGGCAACGCTCGCGGCTGATTTTGTGCTCAAGCTCGGTGCCGTCGATCACCAGTTTTCCCTGCCAGTGCGTGAATAGCCCGGCGAGGCATTTCAGCACGGTGGTTTTCCCGGAACCCGACTCCCCCACCAGGCCAAAAATCTCACCGTGCCCAACGTTGAAATTCACATCGAACAGCACCTGGTTGGTTTTCGCCCCTTCGCCAAAGGTTAAATTAAGCTGGCTGACTTCAATCATGGATGACATACGTTGCTCCTTATTCCGTTAGCCAACTGGCCTGGCGCTGTAGAACCGGCAGATGCGCACGCCGTTTGTCCATATCCGGCAAGGCGCTAATAAGCCCCTGCGTATACGGATGCTGCGCGTTATCCAGATCTTTGGCGGCGATAGATTCCACAACACGCCCGGCGTACATCACCAGTACACGGTCGCAGAAACTGCGCACCAGGTTAATGTCGTGGCTGATGAAAATCAGCCCCAGTCCACGCGATTGCACTAAATCATCCAGCAGCGCCAGCACCTGCAAACGCACTGAAACATCAAGTGCGGAAGTCGGCTCATCGGCAATCACCATTTCCGGGTCGGTGATCAGCATCATCGCAATCATAATGCGCTGCCCCTGGCCGCCGGAAACTTCGTGCGGATAGAGGTTATAGACGCGTTCCGGCTGGCGAATGCGCACCACTTCCAGCATCTCCAGCACTTTTTGTTTCGCCTCTTTATGGCCGACGCGATGGTGCGTCAGCCAGGCTTCAGCAATTTGATCACCAACGCACATCACCGGGTTCAGTGAATATTTCGGGTCCTGCATAATCATGGAAATTCGTTTGCCGCGCACATCGCGCATTTGCGCGTCCGTGGCATTTAACAAATCCACGTCGCCAAACTGCATACGATCGGCGGTGATCTGCGCCTTTTTAGGGTGAAGCTGCAAAAGCGCACGCCCGACGGTGGATTTTCCGGAGCCGGACTCGCCGACAATCGCCAGCTTTTCGCGTCCGAGCTGGAAGGAAACACCACGTACCGCGTGGGTTTGCTGGCGACCGTTAACGAATGTCACATTCAAGTCGCGTACATCAAGCAGTTGCGGCGAGTTATTCGCTGCGAGGATCGAGGATGTCACGTAAGCCATCTCCCAAGAAGTTGAATGCCAGACTGTTGATTAAAATCGCCAGCCCCGGAATCGTTACTACCCACCAGCACTCCATCATGTAAGTGCGCCCGCTGGAGATCATCGCCCCCCACTCCGGTTCTGGCGGTTGCGCGCCAAGCCCCAGGAAGCCAAGCCCGGCGGCGGTCAGGATAATACCCGCCATATTCATAGTGATGCGGATAATCACCGACGGCATGCACAGCGGCACAATGTGACGCCACAGCACGCGCACCGGCGAAGCCCCTTGCAGGCGGACGGCAGAGATAAAATCAGCCTGCCGTAGCGAAAGGGTTTCCGCACGCGCCAGGCGGGCAATCGGCGGCCAGGCTGTGAGCGTAATTGCAATCACAACATGTTCAAGGCCGGGGCCAAGTGCCGCAACAAATGCCAGTGCCAGTACCAAACTTGGGAACGAAATGAAGATGTCGGTGACACGCATCAATACCATATCGACTTTTCCGCCGAAGTAACCGGCGGTCACACCGAGCAGCAAGCCAAGCGGACCAACGGTTATCGACACCAGTAATACGATGTAAAGCGTGATGCGTGAGCCGTAAACCAGGCGGCTAAAAATATCGCGGCCAAACTCATCGGTGCCAAACCAATGTGTGGCGTTTGGTGCAGTTAGCGCATTATTCAAATCCTGCACCAGTGGGTTAAATGGCGCTATCCACGGGGCGAAAATTGCCACCAGCAACAACAGGAAAACAATCCCTCCTCCAATCGCCGTCAGCGGATTACGCGCCATTTTGCCAATAAACCCAATCGCCCGCAGACCGGCACGTTTGAAGCGTAATGAACGCTCATCAGCAGCGGTGAGTTGAGGTGTTCCAAAGGAGACGGTCATGATTTTGTCCTCGGATCAAAGAGTTGGTAGAGCATGTCGGAAAGCAGGTTCAGCAACACAAAGATCACCCCAACCACCAGCACACAGCCCATCACCGCATTCATATCGCCCAACAGCAAACTGCCCGTGAGATAGGACCCAAAACCCGGCCACGAGAACACGGTTTCAATTAACACCGCACCTTCCAATAAAGAGCCGTAAGCCAACGCCACCACCGTTAACAGCTGCACCAGAATGTTTCTGAAAGCATGGTTCCAGATAACCTGGCGCTCTGTTAGCCCTTTCACACGCGCAGTAATAATGAATTCCTGCGACAGTTGAGCCAGCATAAAGCTGCGCGTCATGCGGCTGATGTAAGCCAGCGAGTGGAAACCCAAAAGAGATGCTGGAAGAATCAGGTGGTTAAGTGCGTTGAAGAAGACCGCACTATTCCCCGCCAGTAATGCATCCACCAGCAACAATCCAGTACGACGCGGGACAATGCCATCCAGCCCTAAATCAATGCGGCCTGCGCCACCCACCCAACCGAGCCAGGCGTAAAACAGCAGCAGCCCCATCATCCCCACCCAGAAAATCGGCGTCGAATAACCCGCGAGGCTGATAATGCGCACGGCGTAATCCACCACGCTGTTACGGCGAGCCGCCGCCCAGACACCTAGTGGAATACCAAGGCCCGCACCGACAATAATGGCCACCGTCGCCAGCTCAAGGGTTGCCGGGAACACGCGCAGAATATCGTCCACCACCGGTTTTCCGGTCAGCAGGGCGTTGCCTAAGTCGCCATGCAGTAAGCCACCGAGGTAAATCCAAAACTGCGTTGCCAGAGATTGATCAAAGCCAAGCTGGTGGTAAACCTGCTGATAGGTGCTTTGGTCTGCATCCGGGCCGACAATCGCCAGCACCGGGTCGATTGGCATCACGCGGCCAATAAAGAAGGTCAGCAGCAGTAACCCAAACAAGGTGACCAGCACCTGGCTTAAGCGCTTTGAAAAACGCCGGACACGGCCGCCCGGCGCCAGCAAGATCATGCTCATCCTTTGTTCTCCCCATTTTCAGCAGCAGGCGTTTTATAAACATCACGCAGGAAAGTGGTGGCTGATGGGTGCGGCTGGTAGTTCTGCACTTCATTGCGCACCACCACCGAATCCACCATTTGTGAAAGCGGCAATAATGCAGGGATCAACTCGTCATAACGGGTCTGAATCGCCTGATACTCTTCACGCTGCTTAGTTGGGTCGCGCTCCACCAGAGCTTTATCGATTTGCTGATTAATTTGTTTGTCGTAGAAGCTGGTACGCCAACCCTGGAAGTTAGTCAGACGCGCAGCGTCACTGTTATCCGGGTTGTAAACCAGAGAGCGCAGGCTGGAATGCGGATGCGGTTCTACGCCACTGCCGCCACGCCCAACCAACATGTCAAACTTACGCTCGCGCATTGCGCCGTAAATCTGGTTGCCCGTGCCGGTCACGATTTTCGCGTTGATTCCCGCCTGCATCAGTGTGGACTGCACCGCGATGGCAATATTGAGGAATGGCTGATCCGCAAGTACGCGCAGCGTGGTATCAAATCCGTCAGGATAACCGGCTTCCGCCAGCAGTTTTTTGGCCCGTGGAATATCCAGCGCATAGCCTGGGTTCGGAAGCGTTGCCGGCATTCCAGATTGAATTGGGCGCTGATGTAGCACGCCGTACCCCGGCATCAACGCTTTATTGATACCCTGATAATCAATCAGATAGCGCACCGCTTCGCGCACTTTAGGGTTGGCGAAATGCGCTTCCTTCATGCTCATGGCAACGTAATATATGGTGCCTTTTTTTACTGCATCGACGGTCAAATCGGGGTCTTTACGCAGCGCGTTGACGTCAGATACCGCCATATTGCTGGCAATGTCTAAATCGCCTTTGGCAATCATCAGGCGCAGGGTTTGCGACTCCTGGAAGTGACGGAATACCACGCGGGAGAGTTTAGGCGCGCCGCGCCAGTAATCCGGGTTGCGCTTCATACGCAATACATCTTTTGCCTGCCATACATCAAGGCTAAATGGCCCAGAACCCGCTTCGTTGGTCGTCAACCAGCGGTTACCCCAGTCATCGTTTTGCACATGTTGTTCGACGGTTTTGCTATCCAGCACCACCACGCTTCCCAACGCCGCCAGCGAGTAAATCACCAGCTGCGGGTCGCTGGCTTTTGGCAGCGTGATTTCCACCGTCGAGGCATCCAGTGCTTTCACATGCTCATCGACGTTCTTTTTGCTAAAGCCGTAGGATTTCCAAACTGATGCCTGCGCCAGATTGAGGTGCAAAACACGGCGCATTGACCACACCACGTCGTCTGCGGTGAGTACGTTACCAGAGTGGAATTTCACGCCATCGCGCAGGTGGAATGTCAGACGGTTGCCGTCTTCCGAGATATCCCAGGAGGTTGCCAGTGCCGGGCGCACGTTGGTGAGTTTCGCCGGGTCTAACTCCACCAGCGAGTCATAGAGGTTTACCACCAGTCCCACCACTTCGTTACCGGTCATGGCGGCCGGGTCGAGGGTGAGCAGGTTATTCATATTCATGCCGATGATCAGCTGGTCAGGTGGCGTTTTCGCCATCGCCGAGCTACTGCCGAACATGAACAGGAGCGTGAGCAACCACGCCCTCAGTCGGGAGCTTCGATTCATGATAGATACCGTTTTTGTAGGGTAATGATTACCCAGGCGCTATCAGCCTGGGCTTATTATTTTTGTAACGGGTTAATCACGGCTTATTGTGTGCGTTTCTATATAGTCAAAGTTGATGTCCTCACCCAAGCCCGGACGTTGTGGCAAATGCACAAAACCATCGGCGTCCATCGGGTCAACGATGCTGTTCAGGTAGGCTGCTGGCTCATCGTATTCAAGGAACGGGTGCAGTAAACCGCGCTCGTACCAGCGGCAGTTACGAATCGCACCGACAACCGCAAGGCTTGCCGCACCGTTGCCGTGAACTTCGCAGTCCATGCCGAAGGACTCGGCAAGTGCAGCAACTTTCATGGTTGGTGATATGCCGCCAACGCCGTTCGCTCCGGCACGCAGGATGTCGCACGCGCCCGCTTTTACCCAGTCTGCGCGGCTATGATGTTTGCCACCGAGGCTTTCAGGCCCGACAACGTCGATAGATAAGTTCTCAGAAAGCCAGACGTAAGATGCCATGCTCTCTTCTTCCATCGGCTCTTCGAACCAGGCAAAGTTGAGTTTTTCCAGCGCCTTGCCGATGTACAGCGCCTGGCTGCGGCTGTACCAGTGGTAGCCATCAAGCATTAAATCGATATCCGGGCCAACGGCTTCACGCACGGCGGCACAGGCTTTAACATCCATTTTTGGATCGGGAGCGAAGGCAACCGGTGGCATCCAGGTGTGAAGTTTGATGGCTTTATAGCCGCGAGCGACTAGCTTTTCAGCGAACTGGCCGAATTCATCCGGAGTGGATAACCCGCCTTCCAGTTCGTCACCGCACATTGTGCTGCCGTAAGCAGGCACTTTGTCGCGGAATCCACCAAGCAATTTGTAGACCGGCACTTTCAGTTTGCGGCCAATTAAATCCCACAGTGCTTGCTCAACAAACGAGAGTGCACGTTCGGTAAGTTGGTGTGCGCTGCCGCGCTGCCAGTGCACCAGATCCTGCCAGATACGTTCGCGGTTAAACGGGTCTTGCCCGACCAGCACTTTGCGGAAGAATGCATTCACTACATATGGGCGCACCACTTCTGGTGGCGCGAAAGAGTAACCACAGTCACCTTCATCAGTGGTAATCGTCAGCATCGCTATTTTCGCTAGGCTTTCCGGGCCAGGGTGAGAATGGCCTGCACTGTCAGAAACTCGGCGGGTTGGGTAAGTAAAAACGGTTACGTTTACGGATTCTATTTTCACGGCTGTCATTGTCCCTTTGTTAATTTAAAACAGCGTTTCACCACTTACTCTATGCGTAAAAAATCACCTCCGCCTCGTTCAAAGGTGCTTAAATGCGGGTAATTTTTTGGACATATGTCCAGGGGGGCGTGATGCTTTTCACAAAATGTTATGGAATTGTGATGAAGGTAACTGATGGATGCGGGGAAGTTTTCGGCGGGCGTCGCTTGCGCTAACCCGCCTGCAATACGCAGAAAATCAGGCGATAGTCACTTTGCTGTTCAGATACACATCCTGCACAGCATTAATCAACTTAACACCCTCAGACATGGATTTCTTAAAGGCTTTGCGCCCCAGAATCAGCCCCATTCCACCCGCACGCTTGTTAATGACAGCGGTACGCACAGCATCTGTCAGGTCGGTTTCACCACCAGCGGCACCACCGGAGTTAATCAACCCTGCGCGGCCCATATAGCAGTTGGCCAGTTGATAACGCACCAGGTCTATCGGGTTATCGCTGGTCAGTTTGGTGTACACACGGTCATCGGTATAACCAAAGTTCACCGCCTTGTAGCCACCATTATTCTCCGCCATCTTCTGCTTCACGATATCCGCGCCAATAGTGGCGGCCAGATGGTTTGCCTGGCCAGTAAGATCGGCGCTTACGTGGTAATCCACACCGTCTTTTTTAAAGTCCGGGTTACGCAAATATGCCCAAAGAACAGTGACCAGCCCCAGCTCATGTGCGCGTTCAAACGCCACTGAAATCTCTTCAATCTGGCGACGTGACTCTGGCGAACCAAAGTAAATGGTCGCCCCAACTGCCACCGCGCCCATATTGAACGCCTGCTCGACGCTTGCGTATAACGTCTGGTCAAAAGTGTTTGGGTAACTGAGCGTTTCGTTGTGATTAAGTTTGACGAGGAAAGGAATGCGATGCGCGTAACGTCGCGATACAGATGCCAGCACACCATAGGTTGAAGCGACACAGTTGCAGCCCGCTTCAATCGCCAATTCAACAATGTTTTTCGGGTCAAAGTAGAGAGGATTTGCCGCAAACGATGCCCCGGCGGAGTGTTCCACACCCTGATCGACCGGTAAAATGGAAAGGTAGCCAGTGCCAGCAAGCCGCCCGGTGTTATACAGCGTTTGCATGTTTCGTAGCACTGCAGGCGGGCGGTTGTTATCCACCATCACGCGGTCTACATAATCTGAGCCTGGCAGATACAGCTGGTCTGCCGGAATAGTCATACAACGATGCTGTAACAAGCTGTCGGCATCTTTGCCAAGCAGCTGCGCAATATCAGTCATAATACGCTCCCGTAAATTCAGCGAGCACCCTGCCCGCTGAGGATGGATTCTCCTGGCCTGCTTTTGTTAAAACAGGCAGACATAATCCTGGCCGCGACTCACAGTATTCGCCACCTCGGGAGCACTTTCGGTTTGTTTTATGGTGTAACGTTTTATACCCGGCGGAAATTTACCCCATTACCACCACTCGTGAAAATGATGAACTGGCCCAATTCCTTGCCCAACTTCAAGCGAATCCGCTTGTTCTAATGCCTGGGATAACCACTTTTTCGCCGCTATGATAGTTTGAGGCCAGTCGTTATAGCGTGGATAAAGTGCCGCAAGTGCGGCGGATAATGTGCAACCAGTACCATGGGTATGACGCGTTTGCACACGTGGTGCAGTAAAACGCTGCGCTCCACTTTGGGTAAACAACCAGTCTGGGCTTTCAGCGTCATCAAGATGGCCGCCTTTCATCAGCACGGCCTTGCACCCCATCCCCAGCAATGCATCCCCATGCTCTTTCATCTCTCGTTCGTTGCAAGCATGTACCGTATTCAGCAGAGCTGCCGCTTCAGGTAAGTTCGGGGTAATCAATGCCACCTGCGGTAATAACCTGCGACGTAAACTTTCTACCGCCGAAGGAGCAAGCAACGGGTCGCCACTTTTCGCCAGCATCACTGTATCAAGCACCACGTTTTTGACTTGGTAAAATGCCAACCTCTCGGCCACGGCTTCAACGATATCTGTTTCTGCCAGCATGCCGATTTTGACAGTGTCGATGCGAACATCGCTCAGCACTGAGTCAAGTTGGGTTGCGACAAACTCAGGTTCGATACGATAAACCGACTGCACTCCACGCGTATTTTGTGCAACCAGCGCGGTAATAACGCTGGTGCCATACGCACCCAATGCCGAGAACGTTTTAAGGTCAGCCTGGATACCCGCCCCACCACTCGGGTCGGTTCCAGCAATAGTTAGCGCGTTAATGCGTTTGACGCCTTTCATACCAGAGCCTCCGCATTAAGTGCATAAAGCGCGTCCAGAAAGGCTGGAATGAAGCTACCAGGCCCGCGGCTTGCAGCAATGGCCTGCTCGCCAGCACATTTCATAAACTGGCAGGCGGAAGCGACATTGTCTAACCGGGACCCGGGCAATGAACAACAGGCAGCAACAACCGCGGAAAGTGCACATCCTGTGCCGACAACACGCGTCATCAACGCGCCGCCACCGGCAATGCTCCAGGCATTCTCCCCATCAGTGACGTAATCCTCCTCACCTGTTACCGCAACAATTGCACCGCTAATCTGAGCAAGCTTAAGTGCCGCGGGTAGAGCTGAAAGAGCATCTACAGTACTGTCCACGCCTCGCCCACCACTGTGCTCGCCCGCAAGCGCCATGATTTCCGACGCATTCCCCCGAATTGCGGCAGGGTTTAATTCAAGAATCGAGCGTGCAAATTGTGTACGAAACTCCAGGCCACCGACCGCGACGGGGTCAAGCACCCAGGGGGTAGAAGATTGGTTCGCAGCATGAATGGCTGCAAGCATTGCGGTACTGCGCTCAGAGGTAAGTGTGCCGATATTGATGAGTAGAGCGCAGGCTATAGGGCTAAATTGTGCGGCTTCTTCTGGCTCAATAACCATCGCTGGAGCTGCGCCAATAGCGAGCAAAACGTTGGCGGTAAAACTCTGCACCACATCGTTAGTCATGCAGTGAACCAAAGGGGAAGCTTGATGTAAATTGTGTAAAACCGACGCGGCACGGTGGCCGGGTAGCAGGTCAGGCTGCATATTGAAAGCTCCTGCCCGGCGTGAAGAAGGGATGACCTGACAGGCATCTGACTTCCCTACGCTGGCATTATCCAGATCAGGTGGTACGGGTATTTCTCAGCCTTCACGTGGAAGGGCACCCCGAGTCATGAGAGTTAAACAATTTCGTTTAATATTAATAGCGTAGGGGAAGTAGTTCGCAATTGCAAGCACTTGCTCACGGCCTGTCAGCATCCCTTCTTCACGCTAGGCAGGAGCTTAAAACCTGTATGATAAATGAACATATAGCACACTTTCTATCACACCAATTATCACACCTGCTAAAACCAAATATTCGTGGAGTGATTAATCATTTAAGCCATGATTTACCCACTGTAAGGTTTCATCTTATCCGGCCTTACCTACCCCCATTAAAAGATAGAAGTTAACGCCATATTGAGGCTCTGGAAGCCTTGCTTTTGATTTTTAACAAGCCGCAGAAACAACAAAGCCCCACTGTTAAGCGAGGCCGTGTAGTAAATAGCGATGTTGTTTATATCAACGATCAGGCGATGTGGCTTTCAAAACTGCTGGTACACTTACTAATCATTGCTTTTGAATCATTAGAAGCAAGACTTATAAGGCTTGAAAGCAATGTGGTAACAATGACGTTAGACGGTTCATCGTTATAGAAATCATTCCAGAACTCCACCCATTTAGGGAGTTTTGTTTCTTCTTTGTGCTCGACAGCAAGATAGTATGTTCGGATCAAAGAGGTGCGAACACCTGCATATTTTTTAGCTGCTACTTTCGTATCAATACCTAAAGCATCAATAGCAGTAAGGGCATCACTTAATGCTTCATATGCCAAATCCACATTTTTACGATACTTCTGATCCATTAGTTTAAAAGCGGTAAGCCAACTGTAAGCACACCCGTTTTAGTTCCACGCACTTTTTGAGATTTCCGGGTTATCAGCCATCAGCCGGTATTCTTCCGGCGTCAGGTTATTCAGGGATTCATGAGGCCGCTCGCTGTTATATTCTGCCAA